>NZ_JALNUG010000018.1:0-113581 GCF_026540675.1 Bacillus sp. GC_Bacil_1 | reverse complement strand
ATATCATAGTATATTATTTTCGTCAACAAGTTTTTCAAGATAATTTGTATCTCTCATTTGCTGACTCTGCCTATTATATAGACTTTTCTATTACTATGCAAGTATTATTATAAAAAAATAAGAGGGGGAAAATCCCCCTCTTATTCTTCAGAAGAAACCTCTTCATTAGATTCTTCTTCTTCATCTTTCTGTGCTTTTGCTACTGTCGCTACCTCTTGCTCATCCTCTAAACGAATTAGACGAACACCTTGTGTATTACGTCCCATTTGAGAGATTTGATCAACTGGCATACGAATAATAACGCCTGCGGCTGTAATTAGCATGATGTCTTCTTCACCTGTTACAGACTTAACCGCTACTAACTTACCGTTTTTATCTGTAATGTTACAAGTCTTAAGACCTTTACCACCACGACTTTGTAGTCGATACTCTTCAACTGGAGTACGCTTACCATACCCGTTTTTCGTTACAATTAAAACATTCGTATCTTCTTCAACAATTTCCATACCTACTACTTGGTCCTCTTCGCCTAATGTAATAGCTTTTACACCAGCTGCATTACGGCCCATAGAACGTACATCTTGTTCATTGAAGCGAATTAACATACCGTTGCTTGTCCCTACGATAATATCTTTATCGCCAGATGTTAAACGTACAGAAATCACTTCATCTTCTTCACGAAGCGAAATTGCAATTAAACCGTTTGTACGTATATTTGCAAATGATGAAAGTGGCGTTCTCTTAGAAATACCTTGTTTCGTTGTAAAGAATAAGAACTGGTCGTCACCAAATTCACGAATTGGAATAATGGCATTGATCCACTCACCCTTATCTACCCCTAATAGGTTAATAATTGGTAGCCCTTTTGCAGTACGACTATACTCTGGGATTTCATATCCTTTCGTACGGTATACTTTACCCTTGTTTGTAAAGAATAAAATATGATCATGAGTAGACGTTGTTAATAAGTGTTCAACAAAGTCATCATCATTCGTACCCATTCCTTGTACACCACGTCCCCCACGGTTCTGTGTTTTGTACGTAGAAGCTGGTAACCTCTTAATATAACCGTTATGAGTTAACGTAATCGCAATGTTTTGCTCAGGAATTAAATCTTCATCTTCAATAAATTCCATACCGCCAATTGTAATTTCTGTTCGTCTCTTATCATTGAAACGCTCTTTTACTTCTGTTAATTCTTCACGAATAATCTCAAGAACTTTCTCTTCATCTGCTAAAATCGCTTTTAATTCAGCAATTAATTTCATTAAGTCTTGATATTCTTGCTCGATTTTTTCACGTTCTAATCCAGTTAAGCGTTGCAGACGCATATCTAAAATCGCTTGCGCTTGTTTCTCACTTAAACCGAAACGTTCCATTAAGCCTTGCTTTGCAATATCAGCCGTTTTTGAACTACGAATTAACATAATAACTTCATCAAGATGATCTAAAGCAATTCGTAATCCTTCTAAAATATGGGCACGTGCCTCTGCTTTTTCTAATTCATAAGCAGTACGTCTACGGATTACTACCTTCTGGTGCTCCAAATAATGATATAAGTTTTGTTTTAAGTTTAGTACTTGAGGCTCTCCATTTACAAGAGACAACATATTAATACCGAAACTTGTTTGAAGTGCTGTATGTTTATATAGATTGTTTAATAGTACGTTTGCATTAGCGTCACGACGTACTTCCATGACAATACGCATACCATTTCGGTCTGATTCATCACGTAAATCTGTAATACCTTCAATTTTCTTATCGCGAACTAATTCTGCGATTTTTTCAATTAATCGTGCCTTATTAACTTGATAAGGTAGTTCCGTTACGATAATAGATTGTTTACCATTTGATTTCTCTTCAATTTCAACTTTGGCACGAAGCATAATAGAACCTCGTCCTGTTTCATAAGCTCTCCGGATGCCACTTCGCCCTAAGATTAAACCTGATGTCGGGAAGTCTGGCCCAGGAATATATTCCATTAATTCCGCGATAGTGATATCTGGATTATGGCTTAATGCCAACACACCATCAATTACTTCGCCAAGTTGATGTGGCGGAATATTTGTTGCCATACCAACTGCAATACCTGTCGTACCGTTTACTAATAAATTAGGGAAACGCGCTGGTAATACAATCGGCTCTCTTTCCGAACCATCGTAGTTATCTTGGTAATCAATTGTATTTTTTGAAATATCACGTATTAATTCCATAGAAATCTTAGACATTCTTGCCTCTGTATAACGCATTGCCGCTGCTGAATCTCCATCTACAGAACCGAAGTTACCATGCCCATCTACAAGCATATAACGTTGACTGAAATCTTGCGCCATACGTACCATTGTTTCATAAACGGCTGAATCTCCATGAGGGTGATACTTACCGATTACTTCACCGACAATACGTGCTGATTTCTTATACGCTTTATCAGCTGTAATTCCTAAATCATTCATCGCATATAAAACCCTACGATGCACAGGTTTTAATCCATCACGAACATCTGGTAATGCACGAGATACGATAACACTCATTGCGTAATCTAAAAATGAGGTACGCATTTCATGACTAATATTAATTTCTCGAATTCGTGCTTGTTGTTGATTGTCTGACATCAACGAGCACCTCCTCTTACATTTCCGTTACACATACATTGATTTATATGTAGAAGACAGGAATACTTAGATTCCTGTCATTACTCATTTAAATATCAAGGTTTTTCACGTATTTTGCATTCTCTTGGATAAAGTTACGACGCGGTTCCACTTTATCACCCATTAAAATTTCAAATGTTTCATCTGCTTCTATTGCATCTTGAAGGGAAACTTGAAGTAACGAACGTACTTCTGGATCCATTGTCGTCTCCCATAGCTGAGTTGGATTCATCTCTCCAAGACCTTTATAACGTTGAATTCCTGGTTTCGGCTGGGCTGGTAACTCAGCTAATATTTTTTCAAGTTCTTTATCATTATAAGCATATTGAATTTTTTTACCTTGTTGCACTTTAAACAAAGGTGGCTGTGCGATATATATATATCCACACTCAATTATTTGACGCATATAACGATAGAAGAACGTTAATAATAGGGTACGAATATGCGCACCATCAACATCAGCATCGGTCATAATAATAACTTTATGATAGCGTGCTTTTTCGATATCGAAGTCCCCACCAATATTTGTACCAATCGCCGTAATAATTGTACGAACTTCATCATTTGATAAAATCTTATCTAAGCGTGCCTTTTCAACATTAATAATTTTACCCTTCAGCGGTAAAATTGCTTGAAAATGACGATCGCGTCCTTGTTTTGCAGATCCACCCGCAGAGTCACCCTCTACGATATAAATTTCACTAATTGCTGGATCTTTAGAAGAACAATCTGCCAATTTCCCTGGTAAACTTGAAACTTCTAAAGCACTCTTTCGGCGAGTTAGCTCACGAGCCTTTTTAGCTGCTACACGCGCACGTGCTGCCATCGTCCCTTTATCTACAACCTTACGTGCAACATTGGGATTTTCCAGTAAGAATTTTTCAAAAGCCTCAGAGAATACTGACTCCGTAATCGTTCTCGCTTCACTATTTCCAAGTTTCGTCTTCGTTTGCCCTTCAAATTGTGGATTTGGATGTTTAATTGACACGATTGCTGTTAAACCTTCACGAACATCTTCACCAGTCAAATTACTATCCGCATCTTTTAAAATGTTATTTTTACGACCATAATCGTTAATCACACGTGTTAAGGCAGTTTTAAATCCTACCTCATGTGTACCACCTTCATACGTATGAATATTATTTGTAAATGAGTAAATATGATTTGTATATCCTTCGTTATATTGAAGCGCAACTTCAACTTGAATACCATCTTTTGAACCTTCTACATATACAGGCTCTTCATGAATTGGTTGTTTTGAACGATTTAAATGTTCAACATATGATTTAATTCCACCTTCATAGTGGAACTCTTTCTTTTGCTTATGTTCACGTTTATCTTCAATTGTTAATTTAATATTACGATTTAAAAACGCCAACTCACGCATACGAGTCGCTAGCGTATCGAATTCATATTCTGTCGTCTCTTTAAAAATTTCTGGATCCGGTTTAAAGCGAGTTATTGTTCCCGTCTTATCTGTATCACCGATGACTTTTAAATCTGCAACCGGAATACCTCTTTTGTATTTTTGGTAATGGATTTTGCCATCACGATGTACAAATACTTCTAATTCTGTTGATAAGGCATTTACAACAGATGCACCAACACCGTGCAAACCACCAGAAACTTTATAACCGCCACCGCCAAATTTACCACCAGCGTGGAGGACAGTCATAATAACCTCTACTGCAGGACGTCCCATTTTTTCTTGTATACCAACTGGAATACCACGTCCATTATCCGTTACAAGAATACTATTATCTTCTTCGATACTAACGTTAATTTCATCGCAATATCCTGCTAACGCTTCATCGATACTATTATCGACAATCTCCCATACAAGGTGGTGAAGTCCCTTCCCACTCGTAGATCCAATATACATACCCGGACGTTTCCGAACTGCCTCTAGTCCTTCAAGTACCTGTATCTGACTTTCATCATATGCATTTTCTTGCATTTGTTTTTGTTCCATTGACACAAAGATCACCTACTTTTCCATTTAAACAGGGGTTTATGCCCTATCTATTTCACAATCTACCGTGCCGTTCGTTACATGAATTGTTTTCGCATCTTTTAATGTTTCGTGTTCAATTCCGTCGACACTCGTCGTTGTAACAAATGTTTGCACCTTTCCTTGAATTGTATTTAACAGATGTGATTGACGATAATCGTCTAATTCTGATAAAACATCATCCAGTAAAAGGATTGGATATTCTTTAACCTCTGAATAAATTAATTCAATTTCAGCTAATTTTAGGGATAGTGCGGTCGTTCGTTGTTGTCCTTGCGAACCAAAGACTTGAACATTTTTACTATTAACGAAGAATTGTAAATCATCACGATGAGGACCAATTAAAGTCGTACCACGGAAAATTTCACGTTGTTTCACAGATTGAAAACTTTCATAGTATACTTCTTTTATTTTCGACAAATCCATTGATTCTGATACATCTACACTTGGTTTATAGACAATTTCTAACTCTTCTAATCCACGGCTTATACCGCGATGAATTGGAGCTGCCCATTCCTGTAGCAAATGCAAAAATTCAAAACGTTTTTGCAGTATTTTTGCACCATGCTCAATTAGTTGAAGGGTAAATACATCCAACATCGTTTCCTCATTCTTACTATTCCCTTGCATTTTTTTCAACAAGTGATTTCGTTGCGTGAGCACCTTTTGATATTGACTTAATTCATACAAATATACAGGAGCTATTTGTCCTAATTCCATATCTAAAAAGCGTCTTCTTACTTGAGGGCTTCCTTTTACAAGATTTAAATCTTCTGGGGCAAACATGACAACGTTCATCACGCCAATATATTGACTTAACTTTTGTTGTTCAAGTTGATTTAATTTTGCCTTTTTACCTTTTTTCGAAATATTTAATTCCAAAGACAAAGAACTGTTTCTTTTTTGTAATTTCCCTTTTATTTGACCAAACTCTTCATCCCAGCGGATAAGTTCGCGATCATTAGAGGTTCTATGAGATTTCGCCATCGCTAAAACATAAATAGCTTCCATCAAGTTTGTTTTCCCTTGTGCATTTTCGCCGATAATTACATTTACCTTATCTTCAAAGGAAAGCTCTAATTTTTCATAATTGCGATAGTTTTTTAATTGTATTTCTGAAATAAACAAAGGGCTCCCCCTTTATGCCTGAACTTGGAAAGTTCCGCTTCCTGGAATTTCAATAACATCATTCGCATATAGTTTGCGACCTCTTCTATTTTCAAGTTCGTTGTTCACGTACACTTCATATTCTTGTAAAAACCATTTTACAGCGCCACCTGTATCAATTACATCAGCTAACTTTAAAAATTGTCCTAGTGTAATATACTCTGTTGAAATTTTAATATGTTTCATAAAATCGCTCACTTTCTGAAAGTGTTCATTCTTTCATTGTACTAAATAAACTAACATTAGGAAAGTAATACCCAAAAATCAAATAAGGGCCACTAGCATCTTTAAACTAGCAACCCTTATTCCTTACCTAGTAAGTACGAACTGGTAAAATTAATTGAATAATTGAATCATCATTTACTGTACGAATTAAGAACGGTCTCATCGCCCCAGTAAAACTAACTTTAATCTCTGTACTATCCAAGGCTTTCAATGCATCCATCATATATTTTGCACTAAAAGATATTTTTAACTCTTCTCCATCCACTTTTTCACATTGTACTTCTTCGACAACTTTTCCGATTTCTGGTGAATTCGAAGAAATCTCTAGCATTTCTTGCTCTAAAGTTGATAATTTGACAACGTTATTGCGGCCATCTCTCGCTAATAGTGAAGCACGATCAATTGCTTGTAGGAATTCTTTTGTATTCACAAAAATATCCGTTTTACTCTCTGCTGGAATTAAACGTGTTGTATCTGGATAATTTCCTTCTAACAATCTTGAGAAGAATAATAAATGTTTTGTACGGAATAATACTTGATACTCCGTAATAACGATATCCACCATTTCTTCAGACTCATCTAGAATCTTACTTAATTCATTTAAGCTCTTACCTGGGATAACAACATTAGCTTGAAATTCATCTGCAATATTATGTCCTTCGATTTTCGCTTTTCGAAGTGCTAGTCTATGACTATCTGTTGCAATACAAGTTAACTCGCTGTTATATACCTTCCAGTTTACACCTGTCAAGATTGGTCTTGTTTCAGAAGTAGAAACTGCAAATACAGTTTGTCTGATCATATGCTTAAGTAAATCTGTTGGTATCTTAAATACATGATGTTCTTCAATCTGTGGTAATAACGGATATTCTGCAGAATCTAAACCATTTAAGTTGAATTCTGATTTTCCAGATTTTATTTTTGTCATAAAATGATTTTCCACAGAAATTTCGACAGTATCTTTAGGTAGTTTTTTTACAATCTCACTAAAATATTTTGCTTGTAAAACAATGCTTCCTGATTGAGCTATTTCTACGATTTCTTTTCCATTTTCTTCGACAGGAATAAACGATTCAATAGAAATATCAGCATCGCTTCCTGTTAATGTAACCCCTTCTTCAGTAGCTACAACTTTAATTCCCGTAAGGATAGGGATTGTTGTACGAGAAGAAACTGCCTTCATTACATCTTGTACACCTCTTACAAGATAGTCTTTTTGTATTGTAAAACGCATAAAGAAAAACCTCCGGTAAGTATAAGATTTTATTTAATTAATAAAGATAAAAAAATAGTAGTAATAGTAATAGGGCTTGTGGATATGTGGATAACCCCTTTGAAGGATGTAAAAACAGTCTATCTACATGTGGATAGACTGTGCGTAAAACAAGGTAAGTTATTCACACTATTCAGCTACTACTTTAAAATACCATTAATTTCTTCAACTTGCTTTTGTAATTGCGTATCGGTTTTTAGTAGTTTAGAAATTTTTTCATGGGCATGGATAACTGTTGTATGATCACGTCCACCAAATTCTTCACCTATTTTTGGTAAAGAGGAATCCGTAAGTTCGCGTGATAAATACATTGCAATTTGGCGAGGAAACGCAACTGATTTTGTGCGTTTTTTCGCTTTAAAATCTTCTAATTTTACTTGATAAACGTCTCCGACAGCTTTTTGAATATCATAAATAGAGATAATTTTCGGCTTAGAATTTGGAATAATATCTTTAAGTGCTTCAGCTGCTAAATCAGCATTAATATCTTTATTAATTAAAGATGAATAAGCTACAACTCGGATAAGTGCACCTTCTAATTCACGAATATTTGAATCAATTTGATTTGCGATATAAAGCATAACTTCATTTGGTATATCAAGCCCTTCAGCTTTTGCCTTTTTGCGTAAAATTGCAATTCGTGTCTCTAAATCTGGCGGCGTAATATCTGTAATAAGTCCCCATTCAAAGCGAGAACGAAGACGATCTTCTAAAGTTGGAATTTCTTTTGGTGGTCGATCACTAGAAATTACAATTTGTTTACTTTCTTCGTGTAATGCATTAAATGTATGGAAAAACTCTTCTTGAGTTTGTTCTTTTCCAGCAAGAAATTGAATATCATCTATCAATAAAACATCTACGTTGCGATATTTATTACGAAAATCAACAGCTTTATTATCACGAATAGAGTTAATAAATTCATTCGTGAATTTTTCTGATGATAAATATACAACTTTTGCATTTGGATTATGTTCAATTACATAATGACCAATTGCGTGCATTAAATGCGTCTTTCCAAGCCCAACTCCCCCGTAAATAAAGAGTGGATTATACGCTTTAGCTGGCGCCTCGGCTACAGCTAATGAAGCTGCATGGGCAAAACGGTTACCAGAGCCGATAACAAATGTATCAAATGTATATTTTGGATTTAACATGCTCTGTGGTAAATGAGCTGAATCATCTTGTGCTGGATTCCGCTTAACTGGAGGAAGATCAATGTCCTCTTCCGATTGACTTTGGGGAATAATAAAGCGAATTGCTAATTTTGCCCCTGTTAAATCGTATAGTGTTTCCGAAATTAGTTCTGAGTAATGAGATTCTAGCCAGTCACGAGCAAATTCATTTGGAGCTGTAATCGTTAATACGTCTTTCTTCAAGTTATGAGCCGTTGTTGATTTTAACCATGTTTCATAACTAGGCTTGCTTACCTTTTTTTCTAATTCTTTTAAGGCACTATTCCATAAATCAGAGATATTTTCCAAAGGTGTCCCTCCTTTACTAAGATGGTAAAAGAATAAGGTTGCGCAACAAATGTACAACCTAATAAATATAAAATGTATATTTATACGAAACGTATTTTAAAACCTAAAAACGTCGTTTGTATATGAGATAGGGTTTTCGACAAAAAAAGCAAATGTGGACAACTATTTACCCACATGTGATTAAAACTGTCCACATGTTATACACAAATTGTGGATAAGATAAAGGTATGGAAAACTTATTCAAAGTGAAAACACAACTATAATATCAAAAAAAAGTGGCTATAGCAATGAATTTAAGAAAGTTATCCACAAAATCAATACCTTGTGGAATAAACTTGTCCACAACACGATATACTGTGTAAAAGTGGGAAAAAAGTTTGTGGATATAAAAAACGTGAAAAAACATTTATCCACAAGGAAATATAGATGCTGTGAAAAAGTATGTGAATAGGTTCAAAATGAATATTTGATGAAAATTTCTAGAACCATTGACATTTTCCTAGTTAATTAACTATAATTTATAGGACTGTCTTTAACAGATATTCCTCAGGGAGGTGTCATATAATGAAAAGAACTTACCAACCAAATAAACGTAAGCGCAGCAAAGTACATGGTTTCCGCAGCCGTATGAGCACAGCGAACGGACGTAAAGTGCTAGCAGCTCGTCGTCGTAAAGGAAGAAAAGTATTATCTGCGTAGACCACTGATCGTTCAGTGGTCTTTTTTTCTAATAATAGTGAATTTCCGCTGATGAAATACAGGAGTGTCAATTGATATGAAGAAAAAACATCGTATAAAGAAGAATGATGAATTCCAGGCGGTTTTTCAAAAAGGAAAATCAAATGCGAATCGTCAGTTTGTTGTATACCAATTAGATAAAGAAGAACAGCCAAACTTTCGCATCGGCCTTTCTGTTAGCAAGAAAATAGGAAATGCAGTAGTTCGTAATCGAATTAAGCGCATGGTCCGTCAGGCTATTACAGAGTTAAAAGATGAGATAGATTCTGGAAAAGATTTTGTTATAATAGCAAGGAAGCCTTGTGCAGAGATGACATATGAAGAAGTAAAGAAAAGCTTAATTCATGTCTTTAAACGCTCTGGTATGAAAAGAATAAAAAAGTAGCGTAAGGAAATGAATTACACTATATACATACCGATACAAGGAGGAGTAGGCTTTGAAAAAGAAATTAGGTTTACTAGCCATGGTCGTTGCATTAATGGCGATTGCCACCGGTTGTAGTGAAACGGGTCAGCCGATTACATCGAAAAGTACTGGGATTTGGAATGAATATTTCGTATATCCACTTTCTCAGTTAATCACGTATTTTGCCGACTTATTTAACAGTAATTACGGTTTAGCAATTGTTATTACAACTCTTATCATTCGTTTTGCATTATTACCATTAATGATTAAACAAACGAAGAGTACAAAGGCAATGCAAGCGTTACAACCAGAAATGGTGAAGTTAAAAGAGAAATATAGTTCTAAAGATCAAGCAACGCAGCAAAAACTACAACAAGAAATGATGCAGTTATATCAAAAGAATGGTGTAAATCCATTGGCAGGATGTTTACCGATATTTGTTCAGATGCCTATTTTATTCGCGTTTTATCATGCGATTATGAGAACAACAGCAATTAGTGAACATACATTTTTATGGTTTGATTTAGGACAGGCAGATCCGTTCTATATCTTACCAGTTGTTGCGGCAATTACGACATTTATTCAGCAAAAGCTTGCAATGGCAGGAACAGCTGGTCAAAATCCGCAAATGGCAATGATGCTTTGGCTTATGCCGATTATGATTTTAATCTTTGCAATTAACTTCCCAGCTGCATTATCACTTTACTGGGTTGTTGGTAATATCTTTGGTATTGCTCAAATGTACTTTATCAAAGGGCCAGAGATTAAGGCTAACAAAGCTGGAGGCTCAAGCAAGTGAGTATAATTACTGCTAAAGGACAAACAGTCGAGCTGGCAGTAGAGGATGCTTTAAGGCAATTAAACACATCAAAAGATCGAGTAGATATAAATATTGTCGATGAGGGTAAAAGAGGGTTCTTAGGTTTATTTGGGAATCGTCCTGCAGTAGTAGAAGTTGTATTGAAGAAAGATCCAATTCAGGAATGTGAAGAATATTTAAGAAATGTTATTCACAATATGGGTGTGGAAGTTGAAATTAGTAAAATTGTAAAAGGACGCGAGATTGAATT
This sequence comes from Bacillus sp. GC_Bacil_1, assembly GCF_026540675.1. NCBI lineage: Bacteria > Bacillati > Bacillota > Bacilli > Caryophanales > Bacillaceae > Bacillus > Bacillus sp. GC_Bacil_1. The sequence goes on along the minus strand of NZ_JALNUG010000018.1, from coordinate 102,559 downwards.
TACAATTTCTGGTGATGATGTAGGAGTTTTAATTGGAAAAAGAGGTAATACATTGAACTCTTTACAGTATTTAACAAAACTTGTCGCAAATCGTAACACGAAGCAGTATATCGGTATTACACTAGATGCTGAAAATTATCGTAGTAAAAGAAAAAGTACGTTAGAATCACTTTCTTATCGATTAGCGAAACAAGTATCTAATACGAAAAAAAGAGTTATTTTAGAACCGATGCCATCTTTTGAACGAAAAATTATTCATCAGGCATTATCAAATCATCAAGGTATCAAAACAACTTCTGAAGGAAATGAACCACATCGGCATGTTGTAATATCTCCTAAATGACCGGTTGCTCAAATGAGTGCCGGTTTTTTTGAGCGAAAAATAGATGTGGATAACTAAAAAACACTAAACTTATCCACTGTGAATAAGTTTAGTGTTTTTTACATGGGGATATAATAAAATGAGTTATTCTTCTTTTGTAGATAGGTTCGTTATGGTATCCTAATAATTTAGTGAAAGAAATAATCATGTTGAAATAGAGATAAATAAGCAAGTGAGGTGAAAGGACATGGAATTTGATACAATTGCTGCGATTTCCACAGCGCTTGGAGAGGGTGCAATTGCCATTGTTCGAGTAAGTGGGGATGATGCGGTGGAGAAAGTTGACCGTATTTTTAAAGGGAAGGATTTAACAGAGGTTTCTTCTCATACTATTCATTATGGTCATATCGTTGATTTAGATACAAATCAAGTTATTGAAGAAGTTATGGTGTCTATTATGCGCGCACCGAGGACTTTTACACGTGAAAATATAGTGGAAATTAACTGTCATGGCGGACTTGTTTCAGTAAATAAAGTATTGCAACTTATTCTAGCGCAAGGAGTACGATTGGCAGAACCGGGCGAATTTACAAAACGTGCTTTTTTAAATGGACGTATCGATTTATCACAAGCAGAAGCTGTTATGGATTTGATTCGAGCAAAAACAGATCGTGCGATGAATGTAGCAATTAATCAAATGGAAGGGCGATTATCTAAATTAATTGGTCGCTTACGTCAAGAAATATTAGAAACATTAGCTCATGTTGAGGTAAATATAGATTATCCAGAATACGATGATGTAGAAGAGATGACACATAATATTTTAATTGAGAAAGCAACGCATGTTCGTTCGGAAATCGAAAAAATATTAGAAACATCAAAACAAGGGAAAATCTTACGTGAAGGTATTGCTACAGCAATTATCGGTAGGCCTAATGTTGGAAAATCATCGTTATTAAATAGCCTTGTTCAGGAGAAAAAAGCAATTGTAACTGATATTGCAGGAACAACTCGTGATGTTATTGAAGAGTACGTTAATGTGCGTGGCGTACCTCTTAAACTTATAGATACAGCCGGTATTCGTGAGACAGAAGATGTTGTTGAACGAATTGGTGTGGAGCGTTCAAAAGAAATGATGAGCCAAGCAGATTTAGTATTAGTTGTTGTCAACTATAGCGAGGCTTTAACAAATGAGGATGAAGATCTATTCCATGCGGTACAAGGAAAAGACTTTATTGTTATTGTGAATAAGACTGATTTACCGCAAGCGATTGATATGGAACGTGTTACAGAGTTAGCCGAGGGAAATCGTGTTATTACAACATCCTTAATTGAGGAACAAGGAATAGATGAACTCGAAAAGGCAATAGCTGATTTATTCTTTGAAGGAACAATCGATTCTACAGATATGACATATGTTTCTAATGCGAGACATATTGGATTATTAACACAAGCGGGACAAACAATCGGTGATGCAATTGAGGCAATAGAAAATGGTGTACCAATTGATATGGTGCAAATTGATTTAACAAGAACGTGGGAAATACTTGGTGAAATTACTGGTGACACAGTCCATGAAAGCCTAATTGACCAGTTGTTCTCTCAATTTTGTTTAGGAAAATAATATAGTGATGTTTTAGAAAGATAGAGATTATTAGGAGGAATAAACAATGGGATACAATGCCGGTTCATACGATGTCATAGTAATCGGTGCAGGTCATGCAGGATGTGAAGCTGGTCTTGCGGCAGCACGAATGGGCTCAAAAACATTAATGTTAACAATTAACTTAGATATGGTAGCATTCATGCCATGTAACCCTTCTGTTGGTGGACCAGCAAAAGGGATTGTTGTTCGTGAAATTGATGCATTAGGCGGAGAAATGGGACGTAATATTGATAAAACTCATATTCAAATGCGTATGCTAAATACAGGTAAGGGTCCAGCTGTACGTGCACTTCGAGCGCAAGCTGATAAATTCTCTTACCAACATGAATTGAAGAAAACAATTGAAGAAACACCAAACTTAACGTTGTTCCAAGGAATGGTAGAGCGTTTAATCGTTGAAGAAGGTATATGTAAAGGGGTAGTTACACAAGCTGGTGCAGAATATACAGCGAAAACCGTTGTAATTACGACTGGAACATTTTTACGTGGCGAGATTATCATGGGCGATTTAAAATATTCAAGCGGTCCAAATAATCAACAACCGTCTATTACATTATCTGAGCATTTAGAGGAGCTTGGATTTGATCTTGTTAGATTTAAAACAGGGACACCTCCGCGTGTAAACAGTAATACAATTGACTACAGTAAAACAGAAATTCAACCAGGTGATGATAAGCCGCGTTCGTTCTCTTTTGAAACAACGAAATTTATTATGGATCAAATTCCATGTTGGTTGACATATACAAGTACAGAAACACACCGTTTAATAGATGAAAATTTACATCGTTCAGCTATGTATTCTGGTATGATTAAAGGAACAGGCCCTAGGTACTGTCCTTCTATTGAAGACAAAGTAGTAAGATTTAATGACAAACCACGTCATCAAATTTTCTTAGAGCCAGAAGGGCGTAATACACAAGAAGTATATGTACAAGGTTTATCCACAAGCCTACCAGAAGATGTACAACGTGACATGCTTAGAACAATTCCTGGCCTAGAAAATGTTGAAATGATGCGCACAGGTTATGCGATTGAATATGATGCAATTGTGCCAACACAATTATGGCCAACACTTGAAACGAAAAAGATTAAAAATTTATATACAGCAGGACAAATTAATGGAACTTCTGGTTACGAAGAGGCGGCAGGACAAGGGCTTATGGCTGGGATTAATGCAGCATGCCGTTCTTTAGGTAAAAAAGAAGTTGTTTTAGGCCGCGAGGATGCTTATATTGGTGTCTTAATTGATGATCTTGTAACGAAAGGTACAAATGAACCATATCGTTTATTAACGTCTCGTGCAGAATACCGTCTATTATTACGCCACGATAATGCTGATCTTCGTTTAACTGAAGTTGGTCGTGAAATTGGATTAATTAAAGAAGAGCGATATGAGCGATTTACAAATAAAAAATTACAAATTGAACAGGAAAAGGAACGTTTAAGCAGCATTATTATTAAACCACGTCCTGAAGTTCAAGAATTAATTCGCAATATTGGCGGAAGTGAATTGAAAGATGGAATACGTGCAAGTGACTTATTACGTCGTCCAGAGATGACATATGAGCATATTCATCTTTTAGTACCAAGTGAAGTAGAATTAAGTGATGAAGTTACAGAACAAGTTGAAATTCAGATTAAGTACGAAGGATATATTGAAAAATCTTTACAGCAAGTAGAGCGAATGAAGAAAATGGAGAGTAAAAAAATCCCTGTAGATATTGATTATGACGCGATTTCTAGCCTTGCTTCAGAAGCTAGACAGAAATTGAAAGATGTTCGTCCACTTTCAATGGGGCAGGCTTCACGTATTTCTGGCGTAAATCCAGCGGATATTTCCATTTTACTTGTGTATATAGAACAAGGAAAAATTGCGCGCGTATCGAACCAATAACATAGTAAGGAGATATTGCTAGATGAACATAGAACAATTTCAATCTATGCTAGAAGAGAAGGGAATCACCCTCTCTTCTAGACAATTAGAGCAGTTCAAAATCTACTTTGAAACATTAGTAGAGTGGAATGAAAAAATGAACTTAACGGCTATTACAGAAAAAGAAGAAGTATACTTAAAACACTTTTTTGATTCCATTACAGCTGCTTTTTATTATGATTTTTCAAAACCATTCTCAATTTGTGATGTTGGTGCAGGGGCTGGATTCCCAAGTATTCCTTTAAAAATCTGTTTCCCGCACTTAAAAGTAACAATTGTAGATTCATTGCAAAAACGTATTAATTTCTTAAATCACTTAGCACAAAAGTTAGAATTAAGTGATGTTGCATTTTGTCATGATCGTGCTGAAACATTTGGGAAAAAAGAAGGTGTACGTGAATCATACGATATTGTAATGGCACGTGCAGTTGCGCGTCTTTCTGTATTAAGTGAGCTATGTTTACCACTTGTAAAAGTTGGAGGAACATTCATTGCAATGAAAGGTGCAGCAGCAAACGAAGAAATCGAAAATGGCAAGTATGCTTTAGAGGTTCTAGGCGGAGAGTTAAAAGAGATGTCTACGTTCCAATTACCGTTTGAAGAGAGTGAACGTAATATTTTATTAATCGAGAAAAAGCGCAAGACACCAAAGAAATATCCACGCAAACCGGGAACACCCAATAAATTACCTATTGAAAAATAAATCTTATTAGACGTAAGATTAAATTATATAAATGAAAACGTAAATGTTTCATAGGAAACATTTTATGGAGAATAGTCAATAGGCCTAAAAGGTGGTGGAATATGTATGAAAAATACGTTTTCTCGTTTATTTGGCTTTGGAGATAAAGAGAGCGAATTCGAATTACAAGACGAAAGCCATGAAGAGATAGATAAAAAGGTATATGAGGAAATACAAGAAATTCCGATAGTAAATATTACCCCTAACCGTTATCAACCAAGAACAGTTTTTGATGATGCGCGTATTGATGAGCTAGCATTAACGATTCGTACACATGGACTTATTCAGCCGATTGTTGTAAGGCAATATGAGGACGATAAGTATGAGATTATTGCTGGAGAAAGACGTTTTCGCGCGGCAACAAAGTTAGGTTGGGAAAAGGTTCCTGCAATTATAAAGAACTTAAATGATACAGAGACAGCTTCTGTAGCTTTAATTGAAAACTTGCAACGTGAGGAACTAACGGCAATCGAGGAAGCTGTGGCATATCAAAAGCTGATTGAGTTACATAATTTAACACAAGAAGCATTGGCACAACGACTTGGAAAAGGACAATCTACAATCGCAAATAAGTTGCGATTGTTAAAGTTGCCTGAAGAAATAAAAAGTGCATTATTAGAAAAAAGCATTACAGAACGTCATGCCCGCGCTCTCATTCCTTTAAAAAATGAGGAATTACAACTGAAGGTTTTACAGGAAATTGTGGAGAAACAACTGAATGTAAAGCAAACAGAAGAACGAATTGCGAAGTTACTAGAGGAAGCAAAACCGAAGCGTAAGGCAAAGCAAAAAGCAGTAAGTCGAGATACGAGGATTGCTATGAATACAATTAGACAATCTTTACAAATGGTTACTGAAAGTGGTTTAAATGTTAATTCTGAGGAAGAAGAATTTGATGAGTACTATCAAATTACAATTAAAATTCCAAAGAAAAAATAATAATGACGTGTTAGAGACCTTATCCTATTGGAGAGGTCTCTTTTACTATATTTTCTTGTTAAATGAAGAAGGAGTTTAGAAATAAATTTTGAAGTTTAATAAAGGACGTAAAAGAAAAAGTTTTATTTCATGTTACAATAAACGTAATTGTTACTAGAATAAGATAGAAAGGTTGAAAGTAGGTGACATCATGGGAAAAATCATTGCTATTGCTAATCAAAAAGGCGGTGTTGGAAAAACCACAACATCTGTTAATTTAGGGGCTGGATTGGCGCAAGTAGGTAAAAAAGTCCTTCTTGTAGATATTGATGCTCAAGGAAATGCAACGACTGGTGTGGGAATTGAAAAATCTGAATTAGATCAATGTATTTACAACGTTCTTGTGGAAGATGCAGATGTTCAAGGGGTTATACAGAAAACCGCAACTGAAAACTTAGATGTTCTACCCGCTACAATTCAATTGGCTGGTGCTGAAATTGAATTGGTACCGACTATTTCCCGGGAAGTACGTTTGCAAAGAGCATTACAGCCAGTTCGTGATGAATATGATTATATTATTATCGACTGTCCCCCGTCTTTAGGGTTATTAACGATTAATGCATTAACAGCAGCAGATTCTGTTATTATTCCTGTACAGTGTGAATATTATGCACTAGAAGGATTAAGTCAGCTATTAAATACAGTTCGACTTGTACAAAAACATTTAAATAAAAATTTAGCAATTCAAGGCGTATTGTTAACAATGTTGGATGCTCGTACAAATTTAGGGATCCAAGTTATAGATGAAGTGAAAAAGTATTTTAGGGATAAAGTATATCGCTCGATTATTCCGCGTAATGTACGCTTGAGCGAGGCTCCAAGTCATGGGAAACCTATTATGCAGTATGACGCTAAATCAAGAGGAGCAGAAGTATATATAGATTTAGCAGAGGAAGTGATTGCAGGTGGCTAAAGGATTAGGAAGAGGAATTAATGTGTTTTTTCCTGATTTAGATGTGAAAGAAGAGGAAACAATTCAGGAGATTATTGTAACTGAATTAAGGCCAAATCCATATCAACCGCGTAAACACTTTAATAAAGAGGCTATTCAGGAATTAGCAATTTCGATTAAGGAACACGGTATTCTACAACCATTAATTGCTAGAAAGAGTATTAAAGGATATGAAATCGTTGCAGGTGAAAGACGATTTCGTGCTGCAAAAGAGGCTGGTTTAGAAAAGGTACCTGCGGTTGTAAGACAATTAACTGAACAGCAAATGATGGAATTTGCTTTGTTAGAAAACTTACAACGAGAAGATTTAAATCCTATGGAAGAGGCAATGGCATACCAGATGTTAATGAATGAGCTAAATGTAACGCAAGAACAATTAGCGAAACGTCTTGGCAAAAGCAGACCTTACATTGCAAATTATACTCGGTTATTAAGCCTCCCTTCGTTCGTCCAAGATATGATTGCAAATGGTCAACTTTCAATGGCTCATGGGAGAACTTTACTTACGATAAAAGACGAAGAACAATTGAAGTCCTTATTGAAACGCATTGAAAAAGAAGGATTAAATGTTCGTCAATTAGAGAAAATCGTCCAAGAGATTAATCAACACGTTTCACGTGAAACAAAAAAAGTGAAAAAAGAGCGAAATATATTTTTCGTAGAACGTGAAACGTTCTTAAGAGAAAAGTTTGGCACAGATGTGAAAATTAAAGAGACGAAAAAAGAAAAAGGTAAAATCGAAATTGAATTTTTTAATAAAGAAGATTTAAATCGTATTTTAGAACTATTAGCACAGAAAAATTAAAAAGCAAACCATCTTATTATTTATAGATGGTTTGCTTTTTTTAATGCGGATAATTTTTGATCCGTCTCTTTTATACTTTGTGCGATTACATCAGCCATTTTCATGACTAAACTTAATCTTGTATTTTGAAGAACGAAAAACTCCATAAACCCATTTAGATTGACGATACCGTGTATATGCAGATCACCAACTGCAGGTAATTTCTTATTCATAGCAGCACCCGGTTTACTAGGACCCTTTCCAGTAGTGATTGACCCAATATTTTGGGACTTTCCTAAACATGCATCAACAGCAATTATAAATGCAGTAGGATGTTTTTTCTGTATATTCTGAATTTTTTCTTCTAAATTTAGTGCATGTACTGGCTCATCTAGTGTACCGAATATTTGGAGGTTTTTGATGTCTATTTGTTCAAGTTTTGTACCAACTAACGGGCCGAGTGCGTCACCTGTAGAACGATCTGTTCCGATACAAACGAGAATGAGTGGTATATTAGTTTTAATAGGAATATGGGTAAGTAAGAAATTACTGATTATCTCAGAGGCTTCTAGATCTTGGTGCATAACGTTTTGAGTTTCTTTCTCAAAAAATGGTAAGCGAAAACTTCCAATGTTCATGAAGCACCCATCCTTTTAATAAATTTTCAATATATGTTATATGGTGAGAAAAATGGAAAGCTATAAGTGCGTAATTTTTGCAAAATGTGAATGAAAACGGAAATAATAGTACTAGTATATATATATTCGTTCCATTTTATACCTGAATGGCGGGGATAAAATAGGATTAAAATCATAAAATTTTTTCAGCAATTAGAGGACTTCTGATACAATAATAAGGATAACTAAAAAGAAATTTTAGCTAGAGAGGTAGAGGTACATGGATTTATTAACGAAGTGGTTTAATTCTACGAAACAGTATTTATTAGATGCTGATCGTTGGGCTCATATTGGAGTTGCGACATTAAAAATATGTATTATTTTAACAATTGGTGCAGTTGTTGTGCGAATTGCAAGAGCGGTTGTACGAAATGCGTTTCGTATGGGGAGTCGTTCTCCAATTCAAATTTCAGAACGTCGTACAGTTACAGTGGCGAAATTACTTGAAAATATTGTAGCGTATGTTGTTATGTTCATTATGCTAATTGCGATTTTAGGTGTGTTTGATATTAATGCATCAGGTTTATTAGCGGGTGCTGGGGTAATTGGTTTAGCAGTCGGATTTGGTGCTCAAAGTTTAGTGAAAGACGTTATTACAGGTTTATTTATTTTGCTAGAAGATCAGTTTTCAGTTGGCGATTATGTTAAAATCGGTCAATTTGAAGGAGTCGTTTTAGAAATTGGACTTCGTACAACGAAAGTAAAGAGTTGGACAGGTGAAATTCATACTTTACCAAATGGAAGTATTATTCAAGTTACTAACTATTCAGTTAGTAATAGTGTAGCGTTTGTTGATGTATCTATTTCATATGAGGCTGATATTGCGAAAGCAGAACAGGTTATTGAAGATTTATTAGTAGAGTTACCTTCAAAGTATGAAAAAATGGTAACAACACCTCAATTATTAGGTGTGCAAACGTTAGCTGCATCAGAAGTTATATTACGCGTTATCGCTGAAGTAGAGCCGATGCAACATGCAGTTATTGCAAGGGCACTTCGTAAAGAGATTAAAAATCGTCTTGATTTACATGGAATTGAAATTCCATATCCACGTATGGTTTTATACAATCGTGAAGAATTGGTTAGTGGAAAAGCAATTTAGTATGGAGAGGAGTTTGAAGAGTGGAGCAAAAGGAATATAACTTGTACGATGTTGTGGAAATGAAGAAAGCACATCCATGTGGCGAGAATCGTTGGAAAATTATTCGTATGGGAATGGATATCCGCATTAAGTGCGAGGGATGTGACCATTCAGTAATGATTACTCGAAGAGAGTTTGATCGTAAGGTGAAAAAAATACTTGTGAAGCACGAAGAATAGAGGGAGAGTAACAGTTACAGTAGGTAACTGTTACTTTTTTTCGTTTGGCGGAAACTTGTCATTTTTTTCGTTACTATCTATAATGATGAAAGATTGAGACATAGGAGTGAAAAATATGGGATTAACGGCTGGGATTGTTGGATTACCTAACGTAGGTAAGTCCACTTTATTTAATGCAATTACACAAGCAGGAGCAGAATCTGCAAACTATCCATTCTGTACAATTGATCCAAACGTAGGGATTGTAGAAGTACCAGATGAGCGTTTAAATAAATTAACGGAATTAGTAGAACCGAAAAAGACTGTTCCGACTGTATTTGAGTTTACTGATATTGCAGGTATCGTAAAAGGTGCTAGTAAAGGTGAAGGTTTAGGGAATAAATTCTTATCTCACATTCGTCAAGTAGATGCAATTTGCCAAGTTGTTCGTTGTTTTGAAGACGAAAATATTACGCACGTTTCAGGGAAAGTAGATCCAATTGATGATATCGAAACAATCAACTTAGAGCTAATTTTAGCGGACTTAGAGTCTGTTGATAAGCGTATCGAGCGTGTTGCGAAATTAGCAAGACAAAAAGATAAAGAAGCTGTATATGAGCATGAAATTTTAGTTCGTTTAAAAGAGGCTTTTGAAGAGGGGAAACCGGCTCGTACTGTTGAATTTACAGAAGAGCAGATGAAGATTGTTAAAGGCCTTCATTTACTTACAACAAAAGAAATGTTATACGTAGCGAACGTAAGTGAAGACGATGTTATCGATCCTTCGGAAAATAAATACGTACAAATGGTAAAAGAATTTGCAGAAAATGAAAATTCTCAAGTAATCGTTGTATGTGCAAAAATCGAATCAGAAATCGCTGAATTAGACGAGGAAGAGAAAAAAGTATTCCTTGAAGAACTAGGTATTGAAGAGTCTGGTTTAGATCAATTAATTCGTGCAGCATATGACTTATTAGGACTTGCTACTTACTTTACAGCTGGCGTTCAAGAAGTACGTGCTTGGACATTTAAACAAGGTATGAAGGCACCACAATGTGCTGGTGTTATTCATACAGACTTTGAGCGTGGATTTATTCGTGCAGAAACAGTTTCTTACGATGACTTAATGACAAACGGTTCTATGACAGCTGCAAAAGAAGCTGGAAAAGTACGTTTAGAAGGAAAAGAGTATATCGTAAAAGACGGAGATGTTATGCACTTCCGTTTTAACGTTTAATCTAATATTTCCTAGGAAAAATAAAGATATGAGCTTGGCGAATATATTATATGTTTGCCAAGTTTTTTATGTATTGGTGAGTTGATTCATATAACTTACTATGATATAATCTAAACTCGTGAGTAATTACTATAAATTAATTGCTCCTTGCCCATTATGGGCCGTTTAGACCAAAAGGAGGTGAAAGTGTAATGAGAAAGTACGAAATTATGTACATCATTCGTCCTGGCGTTGAAGAAGAAGCTCAAAAAGCTTTAGTTGAACGTTTTGCAGGTGTTTTAACAAACAATGGTGCAGAAATCATTAACACGAAAGAGTGGGGTAAGCGTCGTTTAGCTTACGAAATCAACGACTTACGTGAAGGTTTCTACATGATCTTAAACGTGAACTCTAACGCAGAAGCGATTAACGAATTCGACCGTTTAGCTAAGATCAACGAAGACATCCTTCGTCATATCGTTGTTAAAGAAGAAGAAAAATAATTGATATATAAGGGAGAGTGGTTCGATTGATGAATCGTGTTATCCTCGTTGGTCGTTTAACTAAGGACCCTGACTTACGTTACACGCCCAATGGTGTTGCAGTAGCTACTTTTACGTTAGCTGTGAATCGCGCATTTGCGAATCAACAAGGTGAGCGTGAAGCTGACTTTATTAATTGTGTAATATGGCGTAAACAAGCAGAAAACGTAGCAAATTATTTGAAAAAAGGAAGCTTAGCAGGCGTAGATGGACGTCTTCAAACTCGTAATTACGATGGACAAGACGGTAAACGTGTATATGTAACAGAAGTTCTTGCGGAAAGCGTACAATTTTTAGAGCCGCGTAATGGCGGTGGGGAGCAACGTGGTTCATTCAATCAGCAACCATCAGGAGCTGGTTTCGGTAACCAAGGCTCTAACCCATTTGGTCAATCTAGTAATTCAGGTAACCAAGGTAATCAAGGGAACTCTGGATTTACGAAGAATGACGATCCATTTTCAAATGTAGGTCAACCGATCGACATTTCCGACGACGATTTACCGTTCTAATACAGTAAATTTGTTAGTTTTAACAAAGAATGGAGGGAAATAGACATGGCAGGACGCAAAGGTGGACGTGCGAAACGTCGTAAGGTGTGTTTCTTCACAGCTAACGGCATCACTCGCATTGACTATAAAGATGTTGATTTATTAAAACGTTTCGTTTCTGAGCGTGGTAAAATTTTACCTCGTCGTGTAACAGGGACAAGCGCAAAATACCAACGCAAACTTACAGTTGCAATTAAACGTGCTCGTCAAATGGCACTTTTACCATATGTTGGTGAATAATAGCGTATGAAATGCACAGTAGAGTCGGACTCTACTGTGCATTTTGCTATGCTTTTCTTTTTTGAAAGAGAGGTTAAAATGTGAAACAAACAAAGTTTATTACAGAAGGCGCAGCGTTATTAGCTATATATGTAATTTTATTGCTTATATCTATGTATGTTCCGATTTTAGGTACTGTTGTAACTTTTGCGTTGCCGTTACCATTTATACTATTAACGATAAGACATAAACTATCTAATGTGCTCGTGATTTTTGTAGCAGCACTTTTTGTTACTATTATTGTGAGTCAACCTATGAATTTAGTGAAGACAACTATGTTTGGATTGATAGGGATTGTTTTAGGGTATATGTATAAAACAAGAAAAAAGCCAGTGGAAATCTTAATAGCGGGGACGCTTGCATACTTAATTGGTTTTGTACTTATTTATGTTGCGAGTATAAAGTTTTTCAACATAGATATAATGAAGCAAATGCAAAGTGTGTTTAGTGAAAGTATGGTGCAAAGTGAAAAGATAGTAAGTGCTATAGGTATGCCGATTAGTAAGGAACAAAAAGAGTTACTTACACAAATGAATGATATATTACAATCGTTATTTCCAAGTATACTTGTTCTAGTTTCAGTATGTTTTTCTTGGATTACAGTGATAATATCAGGTAGTGTTTTGAAAAAGTTAAAACATGACATTATACCTTGGCCTAAATTTAAAGATCTACAATTACCAAAGAGTATTGTTTGGTATTACGTTATATTTATTTTGTTAGCAACTTTTATAAAAGTAGATCCAACATCATATTTACATATGGTATTTTCTAACCTATATGTCATATTTGCACTATTGCTTGTATTGCAAGGGCTTACATTCATTTCCTTTTTAGCGTATAGAAAAGGTTTTACTAAAGGGGTTCCTATTATTAGTTTTATTGTATGCATGTTTATTCCGATGCTGTTTCCTCTTGTGACAATCTTAGGTATAATTGACTTAGGGATTTCGTTGCGTTCTAAAATAGGGGAATAAAATAATATTCCTTATACTATTTTAATCTGTTTAACTAACTGGAAGGTGAGTTAGTTTTACTTTATAGGAGTTGTATACATGCCTGAATTTGATAAGAAACAGTGGTTTTTATATCCTGTTTATGTATTGGCATTTTTTGTGTTTATGCTCATTTCAATTCTCTGTTATTTTCATTTAATTATGGGGATAGCTGCTTTTATCATTTTTTGTATCGTGTTCTTTATCGTTATACGATTTGAACTTAATTTTCAAAGGAATTTCGAAAAGCATACGACAGATATGATTACGAGGGTAAAGAAAGTCAGTAATGAAGCATTTAACCAAATGCCGATTGGTATTTTGTTATACAATAAGGATTACGGGATTGATTGGGCAAATCCTTATTTATCTTCATGCCTGGGACAGCATGCGTTAGCTGGATGGCACCTTTACGATGTATCAGAAACATTACTTCTTTTCATTAAAGGAGAAACTTCTGATGATATAGTCTCTTTAAATAATCGAAAGTTTCGCGTTTTTGTAAGGAAAGAAGAAAAGTTAATTTATTTCTTTGATGTAACAGAACAAACGGAAATCGAAAAGATGTATGAGGATCAACGCACTGTTTTAGCTGTAATTTATTTGGATAATTATGATGAAGTTACACAAGGATTAGATGATCAATTACGTACGAATATAACAAGTCTTGTGACATCGCGACTAAATGAATGGGCACTTAAGTATGGTGCGTATTTAAAACGTGCATCTTCAGAAAGATTCTTCGTTGTGCTAAATGAAAGTATTCTGACGCAGATGGAGAAAGGGAAATTTATTATTTTAGATCAGGTGCGTGAAGAAACATCTAAAAGGAATATACCACTTACATTAAGTGTAGGTGTCGGATCAGGTGATTTACCTTTGTCAGAGCTTGGGGCAATGGCTCAATCTGGTTTAGACCTTGCGCTTGGGCGCGGTGGAGACCAAGTAGCTATTAAACAAGCGACAGGTAAAGTTAAGTTCTATGGAGGTAAGACAAATCCCGTTGAAAAGCGTACCCGTGTACGTGCTAGGGTCATTTCGCATGCGTTAAAGGATTTAGTATTAGAAAGTAGTAATGTCATTATCATGGGGCATAGGGCTCCTGATATGGACGCAATTGGTGCTGCGATTGGTATTTTAAAAGTGGCTCAATTAAACGAGCGTAAAGGATATATTGTATTAGATGAAAATGATTCTGATAAGGGAATTAAACGCTTGATGGACAAAGTGAAACAAAATGAGGAGTTATGGTCTCATTTTATTACTCCAGAGCAAGCGATGGAATTTGCAAATGATGAGTCGTTACTTGTTGTTGTTGATACGCATAAACCTTCTATGGTGATGGAGCAAAAACTGTTACATAAAATTGAAAATGTAGTAGTTATTGATCATCATCGTCGTGGGGAAGATTTTATTGAAGACCCATTGCTAGTTTATATGGAACCATATGCTTCTTCCACGGCAGAATTGGTTACAGAATTACTTGAGTATCAACCTAAAAATTTAAAGATGACAATGCTAGAAGCGACGGCATTGTTAGCAGGTATTATTGTCGACACGAAAAGTTTCACATTCCGGACAGGGGCTCGTACATTTGATGCTGCTTCTTATTTACGCTCACATGGTGCAGATACTGTACTTGTACAAGAACTTTTAAAGGAAGATATGGATCAGTATTTACGGGTTGCAAAAGCTATAAAAAATGCGTACATTTATAAAAATGGAATTGCGATTGCTAAAGTTGATAGTGATGATTACTACGATCAAGTGCTTATTGCGCAATCGGCAGACACGTTATTAACGATGACAGGGGTTATTGCATCATTTGTTGTTGCGAAACGTGGTGAGAATCTCATTGGAATTAGCAGCAGGTCTTTAGGTGAAGTGAATGTGCAGCTAATTATGGAAAACTTAGGCGGTGGAGGGCATTTGACTAATGCAGCCACACAAATGAAAAATGTTACAGTAGATGAAGCTGAGGAGAAGCTTCGATTTGTTATTGATGACTATTTACAGGGAGGCACACAATCATGAAAGTAATTTTTCTAAAAGACGTAAAAGGTAAAGGTAAAAAAGGAGAAATAAAAAACGTACCGGATGGCTATGCAAATAACTTCTTACTAAAACAAGGATTAGCTGCTGAAGCAACAAATAGCAGTATGAAAACTTTAGAAGCTCAAAAGCGTAAAGAAGAAAAAGATGCAGCAGCAGAGCTTGAAAATGCAAAAGAGTTAAAAGAGACTTTAGAGAAATTAACTGTAGAATTAAAGGCGAAATCTGGAGAAGGTGGCCGTTTATTCGGTTCTATTACGAGCAAACAAATCGTAGATGCGATGCAAAAATCACATAAAATTAAACTTGATAAACGTAAATTTGAAATGGATGATGCAATTCGTGCATTAGGCTACACAAATGTAACAGTGAAATTGCATCCGCAAGTAACAGCGACAGTAAAAGTTCATGTTAGTGAACAATAAAAATAAATTAAGCAAGGAGGATTGCGTATGAGTGATGTACTTGCTGATCGTACCCCTCCGCATAATATAGAGGCCGAGCAGGCGGTTTTAGGTGCCATATTAATTGATCAAGATGCGTTAACGTCAGCATCGGAGTTATTGGTACCTGATTCATTCTATCGAACAAAACATCAAAAGATTTTTGAGGTCATGCTTGGATTATCTGATAAAGGAGAACCGATCGACTTAGTAATAATGACATCAGCGATGGCTGATCAAGGATTACTAGAAGAAGTTGGTGGAGTGTCTTATCTAGCAGAGTTAGCAGAAGTTGTTCCAACAGCTGCTAACGTTGAATATTATGCACGTATCATTGCTGAAAAGGCACTTTTACGCCGTTTAATTCGAACAGCGACTCATATAGTGTCGGATGGATACGAGAGAGAAGATGACGTGGACGGCCTTTTAAATGAGGCCGAGAAAAAAATATTAGAAGTATCCCATCAAACGAATGCAAAAGCATTTCAAAATATTAAAGATGTTCTTGTGGATGCTTATGATAAAATTGAACTTTTGCATAATCAAAAAGGTGAAGTTACTGGGATACCAACTGGATTTACTGAATTAGATAAGATGACGGCAGGTTTCCAGCGAAATGATTTAATCATTGTAGCAGCACGTCCGTCAGTAGGGAAAACTGCATTTTCATTAAATATCGCACAAAACGTAGCGACGAAAACGGATGAAAATGTAGCGATTTTTAGCTTGGAGATGGGCTCCGATCAGCTTGTTATGCGTATGCTTTGTGCAGAAGGAAATATCGATGCGCAAAGACTTCGTACCGGGTCACTAACTTCTGATGATTGGGCGAAATTAACAATGGCGATGGGGAGTCTTTCAAATGCCGGTATATATATTGATGATACACCGGGAATTAAGGTAAATGAGATTCGAGCAAAATGTCGTAGACTAAAGCAAGAACAAGGTCTTGGAATGGTTTTAATTGACTACTTACAGCTTATTCAAGGAAGTGGGAAATCAGGTGAGAACCGTCAGCAGGAAGTATCTGAGATTTCTCGTACTTTAAAAGGGATTGCACGTGAATTGCAAGTGCCTGTTATTGCCTTATCACAGTTATCTCGTGGTGTAGAATCTCGTCAGGATAAACGCCCGATGATGTCTGATATTCGTGAATCTGGAAGTATTGAGCAGGATGCTGATATTGTAGCTTTCCTATATCGTGAAGATTACTATGACCGTGAAACGGAAAATAAAAATACGATTGAAATTATCATTGCAAAGCAACGTAACGGTCCAGTAGGTTCAGTGGAACTTGCATTCGTCAAAGAGTTCAATAAGTTCGTTAACTTAGAACGACGCTTTGAGGATGGGGCATAAAGGCAGTATAAAAAAGAAACACATTTCTTATAATAAGATGTGTTTCTTTTTTTATTGTGTAAAGATAAGGCTTTCATAAGGTGAAAACATAATTCTTACGAACGAAAATGATTTTTAATAAAAAAATGTTCGCTTTTTGGTTGACTTCTTTTTCGGTTTTGGTACAATTATATTGTTTGAATAGATCGTTTGAAAATTGCGGAGGTGCTTTAATAATGTCTTCAGTAGTAGTTGTAGGAACACAATGGGGCGACGAAGGAAAAGGTAAAATCACTGATTTTCTTTCTGAGCATGCGGAAGTAGTTGCAAGATATCAAGGTGGAAATAACGCGGGACATACAATTGTTTTCGGCGGAGTTAAATATAAGTTACACTTAATTCCATCTGGTATTTTCTATAAAGAGAAAATTTGTGTAATCGGAAATGGCTTAGTAGTAGATCCGAAAGCATTACTTGAAGAGTTAAAATACTTACACGACCGTGGTGTAAGTACTGATAATTTACGTGTAAGTAACCGTGCACACGTTATTTTACCTTATCACTTAAAACAAGATGAGTTAGAAGAGGCTAGTAAAGGTGATAACAAAATCGGTACAACGAAAAAAGGTATCGGTCCTGCATATATGGATAAAGCTGCTCGTATTGGTATCCGTATGGCTGATCTTTTAGATCGTGAAGCATTTAAAGAGAAGCTTGAGCGCAATTTAGTAGAGAAAAATCGTTTGTTTGAAAAAATGTACGATACAGAAGGTTTCAGTGTAGAAGAAATCTTTGAGGAGTACTTCGAATATGGACAACAAATCGCACAATATGTATGCGACACATCTGTTGTATTAAATGATGCACTAGATAACAATCACCGTGTATTATTTGAAGGTGCACAAGGTGTTATGCTTGATATTGACCACGGTACGTACCCATTCGTTACATCTTCTAACCCGATTGCGGGTGGTGTAACAGTTGGAACTGGAGTTGGTCCTGCGAAAGTTACTCGCGTTGTAGGTGTATGTAAAGCATATACAAGCCGTGTTGGTGACGGTCCATTCCCTACTGAACTTAATGATGAAATTGGCCATCAAATTCGTGAAGTTGGTCGTGAGTACGGAACAACAACTGGTCGTCCGCGCCGCGTAGGTTGGTTCGATAGCGTTGTTGTAAGACATGCGCGTCGTGTTAGTGGTTTAACGGATCTATCATTAAATTCTATCGACGTTTTAACAGATATTCCAACTCTTAAAATTTGTGTTGCTTACAAATACAATGGCGAAGTTATCGATGAAGTTCCAGCAAACTTAAACATTTTAGCGAAATGTGAGCCTGTATATGAAGAGCTTCCAGGTTGGACAGAAGATATTACTGGTGTAAAATCATTAGACGAGCTTCCTGAAAATGCACGAAAATACGTAGAACGTGTTTCTGAGTTAACAGGAATTCAATTATCTATGTTCTCAGTTGGACCAGATCGTAACCAAACGAATATTGTTCGTAATGTATACGAAGCTTAATTGATATTTTAAGAAAAAACTCATGTCCGCATGAGTTTTTTCTTATCTTTTATAAAAAAATGAAAAAAAGTATTGCGAAGAATACAGAATACATGTTATGATACATCTTGTCGTCACGAAAATATGACGTTGGTGAGTATGAGCCATTAGCTCAGTTGGTAGAGCATCTGACTTTTAATCAGAGGGTCGAAGGTTCGAATCCTTCATGGCTCACCATTTTATTTTTCGTGGCCCGTTGGTCAAGTGGTTAAGACACCGCCCTTTCACGGCGGTAACACGGGTTCGAATCCCGTACGGGTCATGTTTTTTTTATGCTTATTTTTGGTCCCGTGGTGTAGTGGTTAACATGCCTGCCTGTCACGCAGGAGATCGCCGGTTCGACCCCGGTCGGGACCGCCACTTTTGTTTATACCACCATTAGTGGTTTTATATATAGTTTTGGCTCGGTAGCTCAGTCGGTAGAGCAGAGGACTGAAAATCCTCGTGTCGGCGGTTCGATTCCGTCCCGAGCCACTCTCAGGATATTAAGTGGGCCCACTTAATATCCTTTTTATTTATGTAATTTTACAAAACTGAGTAGTTATTTTAAAATAGAACGAGGAGCCTCTAGCAGTTGAAGCTAGAGGTTTTTCTATAGATCGTATAGGATTCCGTGTAAAAGTGGATCATACATGAGTCTATGAGAATAGAGGAGAAAATACTTAAACAAAGGATGCGGTCATATAGGACATACTATGTAAACATCAATATGTTTAGGGATTATTGACCATATTTTTATAAGGAGGAAATAGACGATGATGGGAAAGAAAATTTTAGTAGTTGATGATGAAAAGCCGATTGCAGATATTTTGAAGTTTAACCTAGAAAAAGAAGGTTTTGAAATAGTAATGGCGCATGATGGTGATGAAGCAATTGAAAAAGCTAATGAAGAACAACCAGATATGGTTTTATTAGATATTATGCTACCAGGTAAAGATGGCTTAGAGGTTTGTCGTGAAATACGTAAAAGTTCAGAAATGCCGATTATTATGCTTACAGCAAAGGACTCTGAGATTGATAAAGTATTAGGGCTTGAGCTTGGGGCAGATGATTATGTAACGAAGCCATTTAGCACGAGAGAATTACTTGCTCGTGTGAAGGCGAATTTACGCCGTCACCAACAAGGTGGTGCTGCAGAAAAAGAAGAAAATACAGAAATGGTTATTGGACCAATTGTTATTAATCCAAATGCATATAGTGTAACGAAGCGCGAGGAAAATATCGAGCTTACACATCGTGAATTTGAGTTGCTACATTATTTAGCGAAACACTTAGGACAAGTTATGACACGCGAACATTTATTACAAACAGTTTGGGGTTATGACTATTTTGGAGATGTGCGCACAGTAGACGTAACAGTACGTCGTTTGCGTGAAAAAATTGAAGATAATCCAAGCCATCCTACTTTAATTGTAACTAGACGTGGAGTAGGGTATTACTTGCGTGACCCAGAGCAGGAATAGTATATGAAGAAAGTTGGTTTTTTTCAATCTATTCATTTAAAATTTGTGCTTATATATATGCTATTAATATTAATAGCGATGCAAGTTATTGGGGTATATTTTGTAAGGGAATTAGAGAAGAGCCTAGTACAAGGTTTTAGGGATTCTTTAACGCAGCAAACAAACTTATTATCATATAACTTGAAACAAGAATTTAAAAAAAGTTATACAAAAGCAGAAACAGAGTCAACAGATGAAACGATTAAAACTTCTATTCGAAAGTTTGCCTCTGATCAAAAAAAAGTTATACAAGAGGTAAGTGTATTTGATTCGCATAGAAAGTTACTGGCTATTTCAGATGAATCAAAGCAGAATAAGGTGAATAGAACATCAACTGATATAGCTGTTCAGCGAGTGTTGGTGCAAAAAAAGCCAGAAGTGAAAATTGAGAAGGATGGTAGTACAGGCCATCGTGTTCAAGTTATGCTTACTCCGATTCTAGATGATAATGGCAAGGATGCGCTTGGTGTTATATACATCGTTGCATCTATGGAAGATGTATATAAACAAATGAAGGATATAAATCAAATTTTTGCTACGGGAACAGTAATTGCCTTATTAGTAACGGCCGTACTTGGGATTTTATTGGCTCAAACAATTACAAGACCAATTTCAGATATGCGGAGACAAGCAATCGAAATGGCAAAAGGAAATTATTCGAGAAAAGTAAAGGTGCATAGCCATGATGAAATTGGACAACTGGCATTATCCTTCAATAATTTATCAAAAAAATTACAACAAGCGCGTTCTTCTACAGAAAGTGAAAGGCGTAAACTATCATCTGTTTTATCTCATATGACAGATGGAGTAATTGCTACTGACCGAAAAGGGGATATTATTTTACTAAATGACCCTGCGGAAAAAATGTTAAATGTTTCTCGTGAAACAGCGCTCGATCAATCTGTTTTAGAGGTATTAGGGATACAGGAAGAATTTACGCTCGATCATTTATATGAAGAGCCAGATTCTGTTTTATTAGATTTTAGTACGAGAAATGAACCATATATTTTACGTGCTAGTTTCTCTGTTATTCAAAAAGAAACAGGGAAGGCAAATGGTTTAATTGCCGTATTATATGATGTAACAGAGCAGGAGCGTATAGAAAGGGAACGCCGTGAGTTTGTGGCGAATGTCTCTCATGAATTAAGGACGCCATTAACGACGATGCGCAGTTATTTAGAGGCACTTACAGATGGAGCATGGCAGGATCCGAATATCGCACCACAATTTTTAACGGTTACACAAGAAGAAACAGAAAGAATGATTAGACTTGTAAATGCGTTGTTACAGCTATCTAAACTTGATAGTACAGAGCACCGTTTAATGAAAGAATGGGTCGACTTTACTGATTTCTTTAATAATATTATTGATCGCTTTGAAATGTCTAAAGAACAAAATGTAAGTTTCAAACGATCTTTCTCTAAGAAGTCTAGGTTTATTGATATGGATACTGACAAAATTACTCAAGTGCTGTATAACATTATTTCTAACGCATTAAAGTATTCACCAGAAGGTGGAACAGTAACATATCGCTTACGTGATCGCGGTGATTTATTAGAAATTAGCGTAAGTGACCAAGGAATGGGTATTCCAAAAGAAAACGTTGATAAAATCTTTGAACGTTTTTATCGCGTAGATAAAGCTCGTTCAAGACAAATGGGTGGTACGGGACTTGGATTAGCAATTGCAAAAGAAATGATCGAGGCACATGGTGGCTCTATTTGGGCGAAGAGTGAAGAAGGAAAAGGGACAACTATTTATTTCACGTTACCAATGGCAGCAGATGAAGAGGACGATTGGGAATGAGTATGGAAAACTTTAAAACAATAGTTTTAATTAACCTAGTTGTAATTAGCCTGTTTCTTACTTTTAACCTATGGACGTATGTGCCAGATTCTACATCCATGCAAAACGCAAAATTTGTACAGGGCAATGAAGGAACGAATCAAACTAAAATTTCCGATGTTGTCCGTCCTACTTCTATCATCGTGCATAAAGATAAAAATCATTATGGGAGCAGAAGAGAGGCAGATATAGAATCAATCTATAAGCCTTTGGAAGTAGGGGAACTACATGAGTTTAGAGAGATATCAATCACTAAGGATGATTTCCTATCCTATGTGCATGGTGAAGGGAAAATTGAACTTGTTTTCCCTACTGATATCCCATTTGATGCAGTTAAATCTATGTTTAACATGAAAGAGAAAAGTACAGATAAACCTAAACATTTTAATCGTATTCTCCTTGATCCTTCTAGGAGTAAGGATCAAGAAATTAAAATTAACTTTGTTTCTGATGGTGATAACTTTAAAATATATGAGGCAAAATTAAGTGGTGTGTATTTAAAAGATATTGTAAATGCTCAAAATCAATTTATAGTATCAGCAAAGCCCTATTTTGATTATCAAATCAATGATATGAAAAAGTTATTTTTACCAGATGGCACGACAGAGTTAAACAATATAACATATATTTCATCTAATTTAGCAGTTGATACGTTTAAGAATGCTCTGTTTAGTGATCCTCGTTATTTAAGTCCGATTACTGAGATATCGAAAGAAACATTTACAGATGGTATTAGATCCATGGAAATTGAAAACGATCGTCACATGCTAAAGTATAAAAACTCTTCTGTCTTAACTGAGAAAACGATAGATAATTTAATGCTGTTACAAAAAAGCTTTGAATTTGTAAGTGGTCACAGTGGAAGTTTGGATTCATATCGTTTGGACTATATGAATAAAGGAGAGACAGTATTTCGCTTACATGAAGATGGATATTCCGTATTCAATACAGATGGATTAGCTGAATTGAGACAAAAATGGGGATCAGAAGAAGTAATGGAATATGAAAGACCGTTGCTGTCTTTAAATACTAAAGGCATAGAACAGAAAGTTACTCTTCCGTCAGGGCATGTTGTAATAGCATCCCTAGAAAATAATCCAGAGATAAAGAAACAAGTAATTAAGGATATTGGTATTGGATACAAGTTATCACTAGATGGGCAAGTAGTTCGACTACAACCAATTTGGTATGTAAAGCTTGTTGAAGGTGAAACGGGTAAACAGCAAATCTATGAGTGGAGTGAGGGAGGACTAAATGGATTGGGATCGAATTAAAACCATATTTATTGTGACCTTTTTTGTTTTGGACCTCTTTCTCATTTTTCAATTCATTCAAAAGCAAGATAGTAATCAATTGGAGCTTATTGCAGAAACAAAGATAGATCAAGAATTAAAAGCAAATAAAATTACTATAGGGAATATCCCTAAGGAACCGAAGAAAGAGTCATTTATTAGAGCGGAAAATAAAGCCTTTAAAGAAGATGATATACAGTCTTTGAAAAATCAAACGGCGCATATACAAAATATGTACACGATAGAAAGTAAGCTAAAAGAGCCTTTTTTAAATACGAAATCATTATCAAAAGATAAGTATAATGAATTTTTGAAGAACTATGTATTGGATGGACAAAAGTATGAATTTGGAGCGGTGAAAGACTCTAAAATTTATTTCTTCCAAAAATATAAAGATAAGCCTATTTTCTATAATAATCAGGCGATGATTGTTGTGGAATTAAATGAAAAAAATGAACTTGTTTCATATACGCAGACAATGCTAACTGATTTAAAAGAAATGGGCGAAGGTGAAAAAACGAAAGAGCAAGAAATTATTACGGCTCAAACAGCTTTAGAAAATTTGTATTTAAAAAATAAAATTCATGGAAATACACATGTTAAAGAAGCGCAAATTGGTTATGCCACTCTTACCGCATCTACGTCTAATAACCAAGTACTTGCTCCAACATGGAATTTAAAAACGGAGCAAAAGCAGGACTTCTTTGTGAATGCAATTGAAGGACAAGTTATGGAATTAGGGGAAAAGGAAAATCAAGTGGTTGATGAACATACTGGAGTGAGAAATAATGGGGTTGCATTTTAGCGTACTTGCAAGTGGAAGTACAGGAAATATGCTATACGTAGGAACCGATGAAAAAAAATTACTAGTCGATGCAGGTTTAAGTGGTAAAGCGACAGAGGCTTTATTTAAACAAGCAGAACTGAATATAAATGATGTATCAGGTATTCTTGTAACACATGAGCATAGTGATCATATTAAAGGGTTAGGTGTATTGGCGCGAAAATATGATTTACCTGTTTATGCGAATGAGAAAACATGGAATGCAATGGAACATTTAATAGGAAATATCCCAACTGAGCAAAAATTCATTTTCTCAGTTGGGGATGTGAAAACATTTGGTGATATTGAAGTCGAATCATTTGGAGTTTCTCATGATGCGGCAGAACCGATGTTTTATGCTTTCCATAACAATAATAGGAAATTAGCGCTTATTACAGATACGGGATACGTAAGCGACCGTATGAAGGGCGTTATTAAGGGAGCTAATGCTTTCGTGTTTGAAAGTAATCATGATGTGGAAATGCTTCGTATGGGACGTTACCCATGGAGCATTAAACGACGTATTTTAAGCGACGTTGGGCATGTTTGTAATGAGGATGCTGCATTAGCGATGGCAGATGTAATTACAGATGAGACAAAGCATATTTATTTAGCCCATTTAAGCTTAGATAATAACATGAAAGAACTAGCGCGTATGTCAGTATCACAAGTACTAGAGGAAAAAGGATTTGGAGTGGGTGAATCCTTTGAAATTCACGATACAGATCCAAAAATGCCTACAAAAATTCAATACGTATAATTCTTCATTTTAGTAAACAATAAAGGTGAATATAGTTGTTTTCAGGAAGATGGGTGAACAAATATGTCCTTTATTGATGAAGAAAATTATCGTATGAAACGTGCAGGAAAAAAGAAGCATAAAGGTATAGTTCTTTCTAGTATAGCGGGAACAATTGTAGGAGCTTCTTTATTTGCGTTTGGAGCTCCTTTATTTTCAAATTCTGCTGATACGCTTCCGCAAGCTGAAGCAAGCGGAAGTAATATGGCCGAAGCTCAAGGAATTAAACAGATTAGCTTTGTAGATGCTGTTGATCGTGCATCTGAAGCTGTTGTGGGTGTTATTAACATTCAACGAGATAACTTTTCAGAGGCAGATTCAGAGGCTGGTACAGGATCAGGAGTAATTTATAAAAAGACAGATGGTCAAGCTTATATTGTAACGAATAATCATGTTGTAGCTGGAGCGAATCGTATTGAAGTAAGTCTAAGTGACGGTAAGAAGGTTCCTGGAAAAGTATTAGGAACCGATGTAGTCACAGATTTAGCTGTATTAGAAATAGATGCAAAGCATGTGAAAAAAATAATTGAAATTGGCGATTCTAATACTGTTCGCAGAGGAGAGCCAGTTATTGCGATTGGAAATCCACTTGGACTGCAATTCTCTGGAACTGTTACGCAAGGTATTATTTCAGCTAATGAACGTATTGTCCCTGTAGATTTAGATCAAGATGGACATTATGATTGGCAAGTAGAAGTGTTACAAACAGATGCGGCGATTAACCCAGGGAATAGTGGCGGTGCGCTTGTAAATGCAGCAGGACAATTAATTGGTATTAATTCAATGAAAATTGCTGCAAAAGAAGTAGAAGGAATCGGACTGGCTATTCCAGTGACTAGGGCTGTTCCGATTATGAATGAACTTGAGAAGTATGGAAAAGTAAGAAGACCGTATGTTGGGATTGAACTTAGATCATTAAATGAAATTCCAAACTATTATTGGTCAAAAACATTACATTTACCAGGTACTGTAACAGAAGGAGTTTGTATTTTGGATGTGAAAAGTCCTTCGCCAGGCGCGGATGCTGGTTTAAGAGAACATGATGTTATTGTGGCAGTAGATGGAAAACCGATTCGCGATATTATTGGATTCCGCACGGCCTTATATGATAAGGAAATTAATGATAAAATGACTCTTACGTTTTATCGTGGTACAAAAAGAGTAACAACAACAGTGAAATTAGGCATTCAAAAGTATTAAAAACAGGAGGGCCTACCTCCTGTTTTCTATTGTAGAAAAGTGAGGTGAAGAAAATGAATTTACCTTGTTGTTTAGAACATGTTGAATTAGCGTTAGATATTATTGTGGATGAGTGTGAAGTTGCACCGGTTATCAACAGTGTGGATAACTCAGAAAAAGAGAAAAAAACATGTGAATTTTGTCAAAATGAGGCGACATATGTTGTATCGAACACAGATTCTCACACAATATGTGGGTAGTGTTTGTGGATATGTGGATAAGTTTTGTGGATAACATGTTTGTAAGGTGGAGGATACGTGTGAATATCTCGATTATTTCAATTGGGAAATTAAAAGAAAAATATTTGAAACAAGGTATAGCAGAATACTTAAAACGATTATCAGCATACGCAAAAGTAGAAGTAATTGAATTGCCAGATGAAAAGGCACCAGAAAATTTAAGTGAAGCAGAAATGTTAATTGTAAAGGAAAAAGAAGGTATACGTATACTGGATAAGATTTCTGATGACACGCATGTGATTGCATTAGCTATAGAAGGAAAGCAAAAGTCATCAGAAGAATTTGCGGTCAGTCTAGATCGCCTTGCTACATATGGAAAGAGTAAAGTCGCATTTGTAATTGGTGGATCACTCGGACTAAGTTCAGAAGTAATGAAGCGTTCAAACGAATCACTTTCTTTTTCAAAGATGACGTTACCACACCAATTAATGCGATTAGTGTTGCTTGAGCAAGTGTATAGAGCGTTTCGGATTAATCGTGGGGAACCGTATCATAAGTAAGATATTCTATGTAAAACAAAGGTAAGACGCTGATATTATCATATTTATTTTATTATGCCTATAACTGGAGGCTATGTGAATGGTAAGTGATCAGACGAGATATTCTAGGCTCGCGAATATAACAAAAATAATAAATACGAAATTAGAACTACGTGAAGTATTGCAGCGTGTGACAATGGCGATATCAGAGGAGATTGTTAGGTGCGATGCTGTTGGAATTTATTTACCCCAGGAAGATGGAACATTTAGAGGGTTTGCAGGAAAACCAGAGACCATAAATGGCGTAACACTCGATACTCAGGTAGTTGATCCTGAAATAGACTTACTGGC
The DNA here is from genome assembly GCF_026540675.1 of Bacillus sp. GC_Bacil_1. Classification (NCBI taxonomy): domain Bacteria; kingdom Bacillati; phylum Bacillota; class Bacilli; order Caryophanales; family Bacillaceae; genus Bacillus; species Bacillus sp. GC_Bacil_1. The sequence continues at coordinate 75,659 of NZ_JALNUG010000018.1, read as the reverse complement.
AAAAGAAGTTATTGAAACGAAAAAAACCATCTATATTCCTGATACCTCAAAGGATCATCGACCAGATCCGAGACCAGTTGATGCGTTTAAAATTAAGTCCTTATTAGTTCTGCCTATCTCATTTAGGCAAGAGTTATTTGGTCTGGTTTTTTTATTTGATTATGGGATTCCGATGAACTTAACAGATTCAGAAATTCAAAGTGTTGAAGCTTATGTAAATATGGCCGCGGTCGCAATTCAAAACGCAAATAATTTAACACAAAAGGAAAACCTTATTGTTGAGAAGCAGCTGTTACTAAATGTTACCCGTGATTTATCAATGTGTTCCTCGATACAGGAGAGTTTTGATAAATGCTTTTTTTACTTAGAACAGATTTTAGAGGGTAAAAATATGACTGCCCATCTTCTAGATCCGCTAGACAAAACAATAATTAAAACAACGAAATTAAGTAAGGGCTGTGATTGGACAGAAGCTGATTGGACAGAGAAAAGCTATGAAGCCAAGATCCAAGAAGTTATTCAAACAAAAAATATAGATAGTAAGGATTTATTGATGATCCCATTGATTTCAATGGGAGAAGTATTAGGGGTAATCGTCGTTGGGAAAGAAGGAAAAGCTCACAATTACGATAATTCTCAAATTCAACTAGCAAAATCTATCGTTGATGCCACAGCCCCTACGTTTTCAAATTTGTTATATATGGATAAACTAGAAAGTATAGTGGAAGAGCGAACGGGAGAGCTAGCTGCTGCTAATGAAAAAGTTACAAGTGTGATTGAATGTATTACGGATGGATTCTTTACTTTAAATAATAAATGGGAATTTACGTACGTAAATAAGCACCAATATTTTCCGCAAAGAAAAACAGCAAAAGATGTATTAGGAAAGAATATATGGGATGTTTTCCCGAGTGATATCGACACAGTTATGTATAAGGAATTTCATCGTGCGATGTCAGAACGAACTACAGTTCATTTCGAATTTCTTTCTACTGCAGATGAATATTGGCACGAAGTTATTGCATACCCGTATGATGATGGTATTTGTTGTATTTTTAAAAACATAACGGAAAAAAAGAAATATGAACAGGAATTGAAAAGATTATCTAACATTGATTTAATAGGGCAAATGGCAGCAGGTATCAGCCATGAAATTAGAAATCCAATGACAACGGTACTAGGATTTTTGCAGTTATTAAAAGAAGAGAATACCTATGAGAAACATAATAAGTACTTTCATTTAATGATTGAAGAACTTAACCGTGCCAATTCTATTATTACTGAATTTCTCTCAATGGGTAATACAAGGAAATTGGATTTGCAGATGTTAGATTTAAATTCACTTATCCGCGATATTATTCCTTTAATAAAGATTGATACGTATAATCAAAATAAATATATTCAATTCGATACAAATGACATTCCGAAATTACTTTTAAATCGTAATGAGATACGGCAATTATTAATGAATCTATATCGTAATGGCTTAGAAGCGATGAGTACAGGGAAAGTTCTAACGATTAGCACCTACAAGGAAGGTCAAAATTGTGTGGTGCTTGCAGTGCAGGATCAAGGAAAAGGTATCAGGCCTGAAGTATTAGAGAAACTGGGTACGCCATTTTACACGACCAAACATAATGGAACTGGATTGGGGTTAGGTGTATGTTATGCCATTGCTGCCCGCCATAATGCAAAAATAGAAATTCAAACAGGATCGGAAGGCACTACCTTTTTTGTTAAATTTAATTATGAAAATAATAAAAAATAAGCTTATTTAGAATAGTTATGATGAACCGTATCATAAATAAATTTATTCTTTGCATATAAAAAGGATAAAAAGACCATTGGACAAAAATTACCGATGGTCTTTTAAATATTATTAGATGGTATGTAGATTTCCTAAAATAAGTATGTTTCTATTTCCATAAAAATATGCTGTAATATGAAGAGGAAAAAGTATAAGTAGTTAGAGAAGTGAGGAATTAAAGGTGAAGAAGTTTAAGAAGTTTTACTTGGAGATTACGAGTGTATGTAATCTTGCGTGTAGCTTTTGTCCGCCGACGGAAAGGCAGAAGCAATTCATTTCTGTAGAGGATTTTGCTAAAAGATTAGACCAAATTAAACCTCACACAGACTACATTTATTTGCACGTGAAGGGGGAGCCGTTGCTCCATCCGAAAATAGATCAACTATTAGACTTAAGTCATGAAAAAGGGTTTAAAGTTAATATTACAACGAACGGAACGTTAATTAATAAGAGAAGGCATAGACTGTTAAATAAGCCCGCGTTAAGACAAATGAATTTTTCACTGCATAGTTTTGATGGGCACCCAGGTTCGCAAGATAAAGAAGGCTATGTAAGGAGTATACTTTCCTTCATTAGGGAAGCGACAAGTCAATCAGATTTAATTGTATCGTTAAGGTTATGGAATTTAACTCAGGATAATAAAACAAATGCTGAAATCCAGAAAAATAGAGAGTTATTATCCATAATTGAAAATGAATTTGATCTATCTTATCAGATTGAAGAGAAGCTTACACCAGGAAAAGGTATAAAAATTGCAGAACGTGTCTTTATTAATCAAGACTATGAATTCCAGTGGCCAGCATTACATGAAGAAGAGGACGATGGGAAAGGATTCTGTCATGGACTTCGTAATCAGGCAGGGATTTTAGCCAATGGGACGGTTATTCCTTGTTGTTTAGATGGTGAAGGGATTATTAACCTTGGAAATATTAATAATGATTCATTTTCTAACATTATAGAAGGTGAAAGAGCAACAAACATTGTCGATGGATTTTCAAAAAGAGTTGCGGTTGAAGAACTTTGTAGGAAATGTGGATACCGCAAAAGGTTTGGGAAGTAAATATAAAATAAGCCCTCATAAAGCGAGGGCTTATTTTTTTATTCTTGATAAGAATGCTCTAATTCATCAATTAATGAACCAACGTAAGAAACAGCTTTACGGATTGCATCTGGTTTTGACATATCTATTCCGGCATGTTTCATTAGTTCAAGTGGTTTCATTGTACCACCAGCGCGAAGCACATCTAACCAGCGATCAATAGCAGGTTGTCCTTCTTCTTTAATCATTTGAGCTACTGCAGTAGATGCAGTGAGGCCTGCGGAATATGTGTAAGAATATAGCCCCATATAATAATGAGGCTGACGCATCCAAGTTAAGCCCGCACCTTCATCGATTTCCACAGAATCTCCCCAGAATGTCGAAAGGACATTTGTTTTAATTTCAGTTAAAGTTGTAGCTGTAAGGGCCTGTCCTTCTTCTGCTAGAGCATATACTCTACGTTGATATTCACCCTCAAGTAAATGAGTAACAAAGTTGTGATAATATGTGCCGAGTAGTTGTAGAATGACCCATCTGCGCATTCTCTTATCGTCGGTAGTCGCTAGTAAATGCTGAGCTAATAGTAATTCATTCATAGTTGATGGTGCTTCAACAAAGTACATAGATGGACGTACGTTCATGATACGTTGATTTTTATTTGCTAAATAGAAATGACCAGCATGTCCAAATTCATGTGCTAAAGTGAAGCATCCACGCATCGTATTTTGCCATGTAATTAAAATATAGGGATGAGAGCCGTATGGACTTGAGCAAAATGCCCCTGTTGATTTGCCTACGTTATCTGCAAGATCTACCCATCTTTCTTTGAATCCTTTTTCGATTATGGAACTATATTCATCGCCTAATACTTTTAAAGAATTTTGAATGAGCGTGCCTGCTTCTTCATAAGTAATCGCCGGATTAAATTCGGGATCTAAAGGTGCATGTAAGTCACAGAAAAGCATTTGATCGAGTCCTAATACTTTCTTTTTTAAATCTGCAAAACGGCGCATATGAGGTGCTAATTCTTTATAAATAATATCAAGTTGGTTGTTATACGTTTCAAGTGGAACCTTTTGTGGTTCTAATAGCATATGGGTAACGGATTCATATTTACGTAAACGAGAAAGTGTTACTTGTTTTTTTACTTCGGTAGCATATGTAGTCGCAACTGTATTTTTATAGCGTTTCAAAGTGGAAACAAATGATGAGTATGCTTTTCTACGTATGTATGCGCTTGGAGAAAATTCATATTTGCTTTCAAATAATGCGAAAGAAACAGGGAGTTCGTTTCCTTGTTCGTCTTGTATAGAAGTGAAATCCATATCTGCCAATTTAGTCATGCCGTAAATTTTGTATGGAGAACTATGAACTTCGCCAAGTGCAGCAAGTGCTTCTTCTGTTTCAGGAGAGAGAGTGTGCTGCCTTTTTTGGAGTATTTCTAGTAACGACTTACGGAAAGGTTCGAGTTTTGTTTCTTCAGTTAAATATTTTTCAATTGTTCCTTCGTCGAATGAGAGGATTTCATTATGAATAAAGGATAGTGCAGTATGTACTTTCGTCCATAAAGCAGAAATTTTGGAAGAGTTCGCTTGAATAATTGGATTTGTACGATCAGTAGATTCTTTTAAATTTGCATATGAGTACAGTTTTGTTAACTTCATTAAAAGCTCTTCTTCTAAAAGTAGACAATTTAATAAAGTTGTGGAGTTAGTATGTAACCGTCCTTTAAATGCATCAAGTTTCTGTATATTATTTTCTAATACGTTTAATGCGGTATGCCACTCATCATCAGACTTATACAAATCAGACAAATCCCATTTTAGTTCGTTAGGTACTTCCGCACGAACAAGACGATTCTCAATTATAGTTTTCATGTCTTACATCCCCCTTATTAAAAGCATCTAAAAATATGATACTAGAAAATTCAGTAAAATAAAAATATTTAACATTTTTATATATGAAAAAGAAGGAGAAGCAATTCTATGCTTCTCCTTCTTTTTAATTTTAAGAATTAATATACTTTGTCACCATTGAAAATCGAGTTTTTCACGACAACATAATCTACAGTACGAATAGCATCTAGTTTTGTTCCACCAGCGTAAGAGATAGAAGATTGAAGATCTTGTTCCATTTCGATTAACGTATCTTCTAAAGAACCTTTATGCTCAACGAACATTTTCTTACCTTCAACGTTTTTCTTCTCACCCTTTTGGAATTCAGAAGCAGAACCGAAGTATTCTTTATAAAGTTTGCCATCTCTTTCGATAGTTTCCCCTGGAGACTCTTCGTGACCAGCGAATAGAGAACCGATCATTACCATAGTTGCCCCAAATCGAATAGATTTAGCTACGTCGCCGTGTGTACGAATACCACCATCAGCGATAATTGGCTTACTTGCAGCTTTTGCACACCAGCGAAGTGCAGCTAGCTGCCAACCACCAGTTCCGAAGCCTGTTTTAATTTTAGTAATACAAACTTTACCAGGTCCAATACCAACTTTTGTTGCATCAGCACCAGCATTTTCTAATTCTCTTACCGCTTCTGGAGTTCCAACGTTTCCAGCGATAACGAAGCTCTCTGGTAAATGTTTTTTAATATGTTGAATCATGTTGATCACAGCATTAGAATGACCGTGTGCGATATCAATCGTGATATATTCAGGTGTAAGTTGCTCAGCAGCTAATTGTTGTACGAATTCATATTCGTCCTCTTTTACACCAACGCTGATAGAAGCGATTAATCCACGTGATTGCATATCTCTAATGAATGAGATTCGTTTCTCTGGTTGGAAACGATGCATGATATAGAAGTAATTGTTTTCAGCTAAATAAGTTGCGATTCTTTCATCAATAATCGTTTGCATATTTGCAGGCACGACAGGTAATTTAAATTTATGTTTTCCTAAAGTGACAGTTGTATCACATTCAGAGCGGCTATTTACAATACATTTTGCAGGAATTAATTGAATATCTTCATAGTCGAATACGTTTTCCATCATTTACACCCCTAAAATACGAATATTTTATTTTTATTAATCAAAAATGTTCGTCCATAGGATAATTTACATTATTTTTATTAAGAAGTCAAAGGATTTCTTAACATTTTTTGAAAAAATAGATTTTATATCTGAAAAACAACGTTAAAAACGAATTTAAAACGTTTTTTCAATTGTATTGTTCGTTTATGGAAAAGGTTGAAAAATTGAGATAATTACACAAGGTTGTATGTATTCTTTTTATTTTTTGGTAGGGCGAGGGTACTATGAAAGGGTTAATGCTAACAATACGAGCAAAAGATGTTATCAATTAGTTGAACAATATATGAAATGATAAGGTTTATTTCTATATAAAAAGATGAATCTGGCATGATCCACCTTTTTATGTGAGGTTTCAAGTATAATAAGTAGGGTGATAGTAACGTATACAAAAGATAAAAAAGAAAATAATACAGAATAAAATGAGGTTAATATATGAGTAAAAAAAGTTTTTCTGATTATAAATTAAGTAAGGAAATTGTAAGGGCACTTACTGGGTTAGGATATGATCATCCAACAGAAGTACAAGGTGAGGTTATTCCAGTCGCATTACAAAAGAAGGATCTTGTTGTGAAGTCCCAGACTGGAAGTGGAAAAACAGCTTCATTTGGTATTCCACTTTGTGAAATGGTGGAGTGGGAAGAGAATAAACCACAAGCATTAGTTTTAACACCAACGAGAGAGCTTGCGGTACAGGTAAAAGAAGATATTACGAATATAGGTCGATTCAAAAGGATTAAGGCTGCGGCAGTTTATGGGAAATCTCCATTTGCACGTCAAAAATTAGAATTAAAGCAAAAGACACATATTGTAGTTGGGACTCCTGGTCGTGTGTTGGATCATATTGAAAAGGGTACCCTTTCTTTAGAGTGTTTGAAGTATTTAGTTATTGATGAAGCAGATGAGATGCTAAATATGGGCTTTATCGATCAAGTAGAGGCAATTATTGATGAATTACCTACAAAAAGAATGACAATGTTATTTTCAGCAACACTTCCAGAAGATGTTGAAAAATTATCTCGTACATATATGAATTCACCAATTCATATTGAAATTAAAGCGGCCGGGATTACAACGGATAAAATTGAACATACTCTTTTTGAGGTGATAGAAGACGAGAAGCTTTCACTACTTAAAGATGTAACAACGATTGAGAATCCTGATAGTTGTATTATTTTCTGTCGTACACAAGAAAATGTAGATCATGTATATAGACAGTTAAAACGAGCTAACTATCCTTGCGACAAAATACATGGTGGTATGGTACAAGAAGATCGTTTTGAAGTCATGGATGATTTTAGAAAAGGGAAATTCCGTTATTTAGTAGCAACAGACGTGGCTGCGAGAGGAATCGATATTGATAATATTACACATGTTATTAATTATGATATTCCACTTGAAAAAGAAAGCTATGTACATCGTACTGGGAGAACGGGACGAGCTGGAAATAGTGGAAAAGCTATTACATTTATAACACCATATGAAAATAGATTTTTAGAAGAGATTGAGGATTATATTGGTTTTGAAATTCCAAAGGCAATTGGACCTTCAAAAGAAGAAGTTATGAAAGAGAAAGCTGCATTTGAAGAAAAGATACATGCTAAACCAATTATAAAGAAAGATAAAAATGCGGACATAAACAAAGGCATTATGAAGCTGTACTTTAATGGCGGGAAGAAAAAGAAAATTAGAGCGGTAGATTTCGTCGGTACAATTGCTAAAATTAAAGGTGTTACAGCAGAAGATATAGGCATTATTACGATACAAGATAACGTTTCTTACGTTGAAATATTAAATGGAAAAGGACCACTTGTCTTGAAAGTCATGAAGACTACAACGATTAAAGGGAAACAATTAAAAGTTCATGAGGCAATTAAGTAAATAAAAAACTATCCACTTTAATAGGTGGATAGTTTTTTATTTATGATTTTTTCAAATCATCAACTAGTTGCTCTGCTAAACGTCTATACATATTACTCATAGTCACGAAGGATGTTAGTAGTAGAAATTTTTCTAGCTTTGTATCTTCTAAGGAAGAAATCTCATTTACTTCTGTAACACGTTTATTTACGTCTTGTTTAAAGCTTTCGACATTGCTTTCAGTAAGAGTAAGATAATTTTTATATACCGCATTTAATTCAAATGAATCATCGTTTAATAAGGAGTCATTTATATTTTCTAATGAACTTTTTATATCGTTAATGGAGAGTGCGCCCTTTAATTGGTAAATTAGGCTAATTAAAATCATATGCTCTTTTGAATACTTTTTATTTTTGATAGGGATAAATAGTTTCCCTTTTGCGTAATTATTAATCATCGTTTTTGTTAATACTTTTTCATCATCAGTTCTCGTTGTATCTGCATAAGTATTCTCAAATAGTTGGACAACTTGGTCTACATATAAGTCAACATTTGGAATATCCTCAAGTTTAATATTTTTTTCTAAATGTAATGTCTCAAGTAATTCATTTATATTTTCCACGTAGAATCCCTCACTTTTATAACTTAGTGGAACTTAATGTTTAATATATCTTTAAATATGGTATTACGAAACAAATGAATTGTAAATGTTGACCTTAAAAAGAAATGTGTATATAATTACATGTAGTTATCGAAACTATATGTAATTATATGAGGGGTGTTATTATGAATACTTATGTAAGGGAACCAGTTAACGCATTTACTCACTTAGGTGGAGCGATATTATCATTTATTGCCTTATTAGCTATGCTTGTGAAAGTTTCTATTAAGATGCCATCATTTGCTGCAATTACAGCTGTTATTTTGTTTGGTATTGGAATGATGGTCCTTTATACGGCGTCAGCTGTGTATCATAGTGTTGTGGCCAATGAACGTGTTATTTACTTCTTTAGGAAGCTAGATCATTCTATGATTTTTATATTAATTGCAGGTACATATGCACCCTTTTGCTTGATTACATTAAATTCAGCAAGTGGTTTACTATTATTTTGTTTAGTCTATGCAACTGCGATTTGTGGCATTGTATTTAAAATGTTTTGGTTTAATTGTCCAAGATGGTTATCGACAGCAATTTATATTACGATGGGTTGGTTAATTGTTTTATTCTTTGCACCGTTAGCTGAGAATTTAAGTACAGGAGGCATTATTTTCTTAGTACTTGGAGGCATTTTTTATACAATTGGTGGATTTATTTATGGAACAAAGCCAAAATGGTTAGAGTTTAAATATATGGGGCATCATGAAATTTTTCATGTTTTTGTATTATTAGGTAGTCTTGCGCATTTTCTAAGTGTATATTGTTACGTAATTTAATAAAAAAACGCTACATAATAAAAATTATGTGGCGTTTTTTTATTACCTGATTAGAATCGTATATGTTATAAAATTATTATGGGATAAAATGTAAGTTTCTGTGTTCGCATGTTAAACATAGGATAAGAAATATGTGATATACTTTGAGAAGTTTATAATGAATGAAATATGGAGGACTATAATTATGGCAATACTTGTAACAGGTGGAGCAGGATATATTGGTAGTCATACATGTGTAGAATTACTAAATAGCGGTTACGAAGTTATAGTAGTGGATAACCTTTCGAATAGCTCGGTAGAATCTATAAATCGAGTGAAAGAAATAACAGGAAAACAATTTAAGTTTTATAAAGAAGATGTTTTAAATCGCGAAGCAATTGACGCAATTTTTGAAGAAAATGCAATTGACGCAGTTATTCACTTTGCAGGATTTAAAGCTGTAGGGGAGTCAGTAGCGATTCCATTAACATATTATCATAACAACATTACAAGCACGTTAGTGCTATGTGAAGTAATGCAGAAACATAATGTTAAGAAGATGATCTTTAGTTCATCTGCAACTGTATATGGTATTCCAGAAACGTCACCGATTACGGAGGAGTTTCCATTAAGTGCAACAAATCCATATGGTCAAACGAAATTAATGATTGAGCAAATTATGCGTGATGTAGCATTTGCAGATGCAGAATGGAGTATTGCATTACTTCGCTATTTCAATCCATTTGGTGCACACGAAAGTGGGCGTATCGGAGAAGATCCAAATGGAATCCCAAATAACTTAATGCCATATGTAACGCAAGTAGCAATAGGTAAGTTAAAAGAATTAAGTGTATTCGGAAATGACTATCCAACGAAAGATGGAACGGGAGTCCGTGATTACATCCATGTTGTGGACTTAGCAAATGGTCACGTAAAGGCACTTGAGAAAGTACTGAGTACAACAGGAGTAGATGCTTATAACCTGGGCACAGGTATGGGCTATAGTGTACTAGAGATGGTTGAAGCGTTTGAAAAAGTTTCGGGCAAGAAAGTTCCTTATAAAATTACAGAGCGTCGCCCAGGTGATGTGGCAGTATGTTTTGCTGATGCATCGAAAGCAAAGCGTGAATTAGGCTGGGAGGCAACACGTGGATTAGAAGAAATGTGTGCAGATTCTTGGAAATGGCAATCAAATAATAAAAATGGCTATTTAGAAGTTTAATGATGAATATAAAAAAATGACCTTTGCATAAAAGCAAGAGGTCATTTTTTATATTCATTTTCTATTAAGTTTATTAGCGAACCTAGAAAAGAACGTTCGCTATTTTATAGGAATATTTGGCTGGCAACACATGTAGGAATCAATATTTTCAATGTAAGTAAAGGTATTGATTATTAAGTATGCGTTCTATTTCTCGTTTTAGAACGAAATTGTATTTAATATAGCCTAGTAGTAAGTGAATGAAGATTGAAAAGTGCTACAGAGGTATTGTTATAAATAAGGCAAATTATCGGAAAGGATATAGATGGGGGATCAACTGCCCGTAAAACCCCCCACTAATTAAAGCTTCACTTATGATCAGCCAGCAACACAAGAGCAATTTCAGCGAGCATATGTAAATTTATTAAAAGAAATTAAAGGTTTTGAATCAAGCCTATTCCTTATACAAAATTGAGGGTTTGAAACAATCAAAAACTGCTAAGGGGTACTATCGCGTTTTAGGTCCGTAATACAATTTTCTTATAAGATAGAATGTATTACGGACCACCACCTATTACATAATAGGAGGAATTAATGAATTCGAACAAGTTGTTTGTGATATACTGTGTTTCCCTCTTGACTTGTATATGGTGGGAGACTTCGCCCGAAACAATTTGCAATAATATTGGAGTGAGCGGGATAAGAAATACGTATTTCATACAAATCAACAGTCTCATCTAAATTAGCATAAAAGACTGCGAGATGATTGCCTTGTAAAACATATGGGAATTCTACTTCTACATTTTCACCAATTAATACAGGTAACTTTACAGGATTAGAATAATTAGACCAATCCCACACTTCTATATTTACATAGTGAGCGTAATATGCATCTAAATTTACAATGTTTACGACTGCTGAAATAGTTGCAGGCTCTCTTGTTAACACACCTGTAGAGTGAAAAACAGAATGATTTGGATAATGAAGAGGCATAAATATCAAACCTTTCTTAAAATGATATGATTTTACAATATCTTATGCTAGAAGGTAGTAGAATGAGATAGAGGAATGTATTATTTTATTAATTTTTTATAGAAATTGAAAGCGTATTATTGAAAAGTATTCCAACACTTGTATCATTGCTAGAGTCCGTTTATAATCAAGGAATCCTAGTTCATGTTTTGATAGGATTATTTATTATTGAAAGCGTTTTAAGTTCGCTCCTTTTTAAGGTAGGAGGTCTGACTTATTCAGATGAAAAATTATGTATGTAGTTTTAAATGGGAAGAAAAATAATATCAGTATCACTTTATAGTGTGGGGAGGTTAAAAGTGTGAAAGGTAAAGATTTTCACACGAATATATATGGGTTATATAGGATTATTACTTTCAGGGGCAGCTTTATTTTTAAATAGTCTTGTTATATTAGGGAAAGCAGAGATGAAAAGTGCGGGTGTTTTTAATTTATTTGTGGGTGCACTACAAATTATTATTCCGTTTTATTTGATCATGATTTCTGACCAAAGCAATTGGACAGTGTATTCATATGCGGCTACTTTCTTATTTGGATTAACTTATTTATATGTAGGTGTTACTTTTATAAAAGGAATGGATAGTAGTGGTCTAGGATGGTTTTGTATTTGGGTAGCAATTATTGCTTTATTCTATATGGTTGTTTCATTTGTTCAATTCCATGATGTTGTTAATGCATTAACGTGGTTTATGTGGGCATTACTTTGGTATTTATTCTTTGTATTAAATACACAAAAGAAGAACATCAATCAATATCTTGGAAGGATTGCCTTCGTACAATCATGGGTAACATTGACTTTACCTTCACTATTTTATTTTATGGGAGTATGGGGAGAGGGATTCGTATATGAACTATGGGTTTATGTATCAGTAATTTCTATTTTGTACTTCTGTTATTGTATTTATAAATATCGAGTACGTTAATATATGATCTGCATAAAAGCATGGAATCGTTAAACTGATTTCATGCTTTTTTATATATTAGCGTTTTATAATAAAAGAGGTGGTATCTCATAAATCATGAAAATGGGGATGATGAAATTGAAGAAAGTGTTGGTGCTAGGAGGAACAAGGTTTTTTGGTAAACATTTAGTAGAGTACCTTTTGCAAGCTGGACACGATGTAACAATTGCCACAAGGGGAGTTACTGAAGATTCTTTTGGTAGCGCAGTAAAAAGAATAATTGTCGATAGAAAAGATAGAAAGCTACTAGAAGAGCGTCTAGAAGGAAAAAGTTATGATATTGTATACGATAATTTATGCTATAGTTCAAATGCAGCGAAAATGGTATGTGAAGTTTTGAAAGGAAAAACGAAGAAGTATATTATGACATCTTCAATGGCTGTCTATGAACCTGCATTAAGTTTGTTAGAAGAGGACTTTAATCCATACGAATATGCAATTACATATGGAGATAGAAATGATTTTAATTATAGTGAAGGAAAGCGATTAGCCGAAGCGGTTTTATTTCAATATGCAACATTCCCAGTCGTTGCAGTGCGTTTTCCAGTTGTTATTGGAGAAAATGACTATACGAAAAGGTTACAATTTTACGTTGAATGTGTTGTGAACCAAAAACCTATCGTTGTGGATCATGTAGATGGAACTTTGTCATTTATACATGAAAAAGAGGCAGGAGAGTTTCTAGCTTGGTGCGGAATGGAAAATGTGAAAGGACCAATTAACGCCTGTAGTAACGGGGTAGTTTCTACGGAAGAAATTATTCATTTCATAGAAGAGAAGACGGGAATAAAAGCACTCATCCAGGAAGCTGGAGAAAATATAGCTCCTTATAATGAGGTAACTAACTGTACGTTACATAATGGAAAGGCTCGTAAATTTGGATTTTTGTTCCGAGAGCTGAAACTAGAAATAAAAAATGTTTTAAAACATTATATAAATACAATGAAGTAATCATAAATCCCCCGGTGGCAATCCGGGGGATTCTGGAGGATTTCGACAATACTGATTTTACATTACCAAATTTACCTTATACATACGACTAATGTTTTTGTGATTGAATTGCTTGTAAATACTTCTCGTTTACTTGGTCCCAGTTTACTGTATGCCACCAATTGGTAACAAACTCTGGGCGCCGATTTTGATACTTTAAATAATAAGCATGTTCCCATACATCAATTACGAGTAAGGGGATTTTCCCTTCTTGCAAAGGCGTATCTTGATTTGGTGTACTCATAACAGAGAGTTCCTCACCGTCAAGAACAAGCCATCCATAGCCACTTCCAAAACGACTAATAGCTGCTTTGGAAAGTTGATCTTTTAAGTTGTCAAAGGTATTGAAATAATAATCAATTACTTTTGCAACGTCTCCATTAGGCTCACCGCCACCTCGTGGGCTCATCACTTCCCAAAAAAGACTATGACAATAGTGACCACCACCGTTATTTCTTACAGCTGTAACAATTTCCTTCGGTAAAGCATCTAAATTACATAGCAATTCTTCTAAAGATTTATTATGTAATTCAGTATAATTTTCTAAAGTAGCATTTAAATTGTTTACGTATGTCGCATGGTGCTTTCCATGATGAATGGAAAGTGTATTGCTATCGATATGTGGCTCTAGTTCATCATAGTCATATGAAAGCTTTGGCAATTGAAATGAAGACATAACATTACCTCCTTTCTATTTAAAAAAGTTGGTCTAGGTAAAAATACTTTACCTGAGTCAAAAATACACCCATTTTCCATATAAGTCAATAGTAAGTCTGTTAATTTTCTGAAAAATATTACAATAAAAGTAACACTCTCAATTTCATTTGTGACTCCTATCCTTTTTGCTTATACTGTAAAGTAGCAAGGTTTTGTTGAAATAGAAGGAGATTGTTTATGAGTAAAACGAAACAATTAATAGAGGAAGCAAGTAATTTTATTACGATTTGTTATAAGGAGCTTCATAAAGAACAATTGATAGAAGAACGTATAAAAGAAATTCAAATTGAGATAGAGAAGACAGGGACATATGAGCATACATTTGAAGAACTTGTTCATGGTTCACGAATGGCATGGCGTAACAGTAATAGATGTATTGGAAGACTATTTTGGAGTAAGATGCACATATTAGATGCGCGCGAAGTAAATGATGAAGAGGGTGTATATAATGCATTAATTCATCATATTAAATATGCAACGAACGATGGAAAAGTTAAACCAACCATTACGATTTTTAAGCAATATCAAGGTGAGGAAAATAATATACGAATTTATAATCACCAATTGATTCGATATGCAGGATATAAAACAGAAATGGGAGTGATCGGTGACTCGCATTCCGCTACATTTACGGACTTTTGTCAGGAGCTTGGCTGGCAAGGAGAAGGTACGAATTTCGATGTATTGCCACTTGTATTTTCTATAAACGGGAAGGCGCCTACATATAAAGAAATTCCGAGGAAAGAAGTAAAAGAAGTGCCAATTGAACACCCAGAATACCCTATTTCATCACTTGGAGCAAAATGGTATGGGGTTCCAATGATTTCAGATATGCGCTTAGAAATTGGCGGTATTTCTTATACAGCCGCTCCGTTCAATGGATGGTATATGGGAACAGAAATTGGGGCGCGCAACTTAGCGGATCATGATCGTTATAATTTACTTCCGGCTGTTGCGGAGATGATGGATTTAGATACATCGAGAAACGGTACGTTATGGAAGGATAAGGCGCTAATTGAGTTGAATATTGCCGTACTACACTCTTTTAAAAAACAAGGAGTTAGTATTGTTGATCATCATACTGCTGCACAACAATTTCAGCAATTTGAGAAGCAAGAAGCTGCTTGTGGTCGTGTTGTAACAGGTAATTGGGTGTGGCTTATTCCACCGCTATCTCCAGCTACCACTCATATTTATCATAAACCGTATCCGAATGAAATTTTGAAGCCAAATTTCTTTCATAAATAATATTTAGTGCAGTTTTTTTCTGCAAAATATATTTTTTTTAATTACTGTTATGTAGCAAATGGAAGCCTTTACTCTCGGTTATTTTTGGAAGAGGATTTTTGAACCAAGGAGTTCCTTATGTTATAATCAAATTTCTGTTTCGAAGACCTTATAGAAATATAAGGTCTTTTGTTTTGCTTTTTTATGTAAGAGAAAGAGATTTTTTCTTTTTAATAAGGGATTTGGCATGTTTTTAGGGACAACATAAGTATGTGGGAAGTCGATGAAATGTTATGCATATATAATTATTGTGTTTTGGGTTTAAACAATAAAACATAATAAAGTTGTTTTTTAGATTGCTGAGGAAGGAGGAAGTGTAAATGAGGATGAAGAGTCGAAAAACTGATTGGCCTGTGTTTATTATTAGCGGTGGTTCACTTTTATTATTTGTAATTGCAGTTTTTTTGAACAAGGATTATGTAGAGAGTGCGATTAATAACAGTTTCGCTTTTTCAATTAAATATTTTGGTGCCTTCTGGCAAGTTTTATTATTAGGTACATTTATTGTTGCGATGTGTATGGCGTTCTCCAAATATGGGAGAGTTAAACTTGGGGGATTAGAAAAACCTGAGATTAGTACGGCAAAATGGCTTGCTATTATTATGTCTACATTACTTGCCGGAGGTGGCGTTTTTTGGGCAGCAGCAGAGCCAATGTACCATTTGATGACGGTGCCACCAATACATGATGGTATATCTGCTGGAACGAAAGAAGCAGTTATGCCTGCTTTAGCACAAAGTTATATGCATTGGGGATTTTTAGCATGGACGATTTTAGGTACAATTAGTGCGGTAGTTATGATGTATGGACATTATCATAAAGGTATGCCGCTAAAACCTCGAACGCTTTTATATCCTATTTTTGGGGGAAAATTAAGAAAGAGCCTGCTTGGAACGATAATTGATGCAGCTGCAATTATTGCAGTAGCTGCAGGTACAATTGGCCCAATTGGATTTTTAGGTTTACAAGCAAGTTATGGGTTACAAGAATTATTTGGAATTTCTGATGTATTTACTACTCAATTAGC
Organism: Bacillus sp. GC_Bacil_1; assembly: GCF_026540675.1. NCBI lineage: Bacteria > Bacillati > Bacillota > Bacilli > Caryophanales > Bacillaceae > Bacillus > Bacillus sp. GC_Bacil_1. Next base: position 59,287 of record NZ_JALNUG010000018.1, on the reverse strand, counting down.
AATTATTGTTTGTGTAGTGGCCGTGTCTACCATATCGGCAGTAACAGGTATTGATAAAGGGATTCAAATTATAAGTAATTTAAATGTTAGATTAGCAATTTTGTTAATGGCATTCATATTACTATTTGGGCCAGGTGGATTTATTATTGATTCGTTTGTTTCTTCGTTTGGATTTTATGTAAGTGAGTTTATACCGATGAGCACATACCGTGGTGATACAAGTTGGTTAGGATCTTGGACAATCTTTTTCTGGGGATGGTTTATTGGATACGGACCAATGATGGCAATTTTAGTGAGTCGAATTTCAAGAGGGAGAACGATTCGAGAAATCATCGTTGCAATTGGAATTATCGCACCTATTATTACAACGTTTTGGTTTACTATATTAGGTGGATCAGGTGTGTTTTATGAGTTAATGAATCCTGGTTCTATCTCGGATGCATTAAGTGAATCTGGTATGCCGGCAGCTATGATTGCAATTACAGGACAATTGCCACTTTCTAATATTATTGGACCAGCATTTCTTTTATTAACAATTTTATTTGTAGTGACAACAGGAGATTCAATGGCGTATTCCATTTCAATGGCAGTGACTGGAGACGGAGATCCTAGAATTAGTTTGCGAATTTTTTGGTCGCTTATTATGGGAGCAGTTGCAGCAATTCTTTTATATATGGGTGAAGGAAGTATTAATGCGCTACAATCGTTTATCGTAGTGACGGCAGTTCCGGTATCAATTTTGTTATTCCCGATGCTATGGTTAGCGCCTAAAGTTGCGGGAGAATTAGCATTAAAACAAGGTATTGTAAAAGAAGAAGATAAAACTGCATTCTTATTTCAGAAGGCTAGTAAATCAAAATAAATAAAAACGTAAAAGAGGAAGCATCTTAAATGAGATGCTTCCTCTTTTACGTTTAATCTAATACTTTTCCCTTTGTTTCTGGTACACATAGTAGCATTGTAATTAACCCGATTGGGTAGATGATAAAAATCAGGGACAATGCTCCAAGTAGGTTGCCACTTGTAGCGAGTAAGCCGATGATAACAGGCCCAAATCCAGCTAATCCACGTCCTGTACCGAAAATAAAGTTTTCTGCGGTAGAGCGAGCTTCAGCAGGATAGTTTTCAGCTAAAATTGCCCCAAATCCTCCCATCATTCCATTTGCAAAGAATCCAAGCAATGCACTTCCCCATAATAATAATGTTGAATCTGTGAATAAGAAGAAGTAAATGAGGCAGTATACTGTACCGCCAATATAATAAATTGCAAAAGTTTTACGACGACCAATTTTATCAGCTAGAATACCAAAGGTTGCAATTCCAATTAGCATACCGATGGTAGAAATGAACATCCAGCCACTTGCTTTTGCTAATGTATAGTTATATTTATTTGCTAAAATAGTTGGCATCCATGTGAAGATTCCGTAATATCCGAAGTTCTGGATAAATGACATAATAATAAGACCGATTGTTGTGATTGTTACTTTTTTACTGGCAAATAACTTTCGAAGTGGGAATTTTTTTATATGTTTTAGTTGTTCTGCTTCAGTAGGTGTTAATTTACCTGCAGCTTCTTTTTGCAATAGTTCTTTTTTGTAGCGTTGTTTTTGCTCCCATATTTTCGGTTCACTTAAACTTTTACGGACATAGACAGCTAGTAAAGCTGGAATTAATCCAAATAAGAAAACGGCTCTCCATCCAAAATGCGGGACAATAAATGCTGGAAGGAGTGAAGCAACCAGTACACCAAATTGCCATCCAAGTGCAACAACAGATGTCGCTTTAGCGCGCATTTCTTTAGACCATGTTTCTGTTACAATGGCCATTCCGATTCCGAATTCACCACCAACTCCCATTCCAACTAAAAAGCGAAGAATTAATAATTGCCAGTAGTCTGTTGCGAAATAAATGAGTGCGGTTGCTAGTGAAAACAGTAAGATTGTGAAGGCCATTGTACGAATACGTCCAAATAAATCAGCAATAAATCCAAATAAATAAGAACCAATTAACATCCCTATTGTGGTAGCTAATGTTAAGTTTCCACCTTCAACAGGACTTAAGTGAAACTCTTTTAAAATATAGACAAGTACGAAAGATAATAGCAACATATCTAAACCTTCTGCTGCATATCCTAGCGCAGAACCAAATAATGTTTTATATCTTTTCGCTTTCGTCTCCTCTGTTATTTGTTGTACATCAGTAGTGACGTTCATTATTACTCCTCCTTATTTTCTACAGTCGCTATGGAAGAATAACAAAAGGCCTTCTCACCTGATATGATGAGAAGGCCAAAAAAGCATACGTATCCCCAAAAAAGAACATACGTATATTGTATTCCGACTTCCTTCTCAACCTCACGGGGTTGGGTTAAAGGACTGTATTATATTACTTTATTTTTAGCACTCTTCTATTGTATTGTCAAATAAAGAGGAAGTTATTATGTGTAAAATATTTCAAAAAATATTTCGTTCTTCTTGACGCCGACTTCATTATTTTCCCATAATAAAACTAACTAAATAAAAAGGAATGAATCAAAGATGCTAAATTTAGTACTCATGATGATTGAACGAGTCGGACTTATAGTTATTTTAGGATTTTTACTCTCTCATATTAAAACTTTCAGACGTCTCCTTCATAAACAGGATGGCTATGTAGATAAGCTTAAGCTTATTTGTATTTTTTCGGTATTTACAATTGTAAGCAATTACACTGGGATTGAAATAGCAGGAAATACGATTATGAATGAAAATTGGTTACAAGGTGTTTCTTCGTCAAGTACAATTGCGAATACGCGTATTATGGGTGTTGGTATTAGTGGCTTACTTGGTGGCCCTATCGTAGGGGTTGGAGTAGGGTTTATTGCTGGTATTCATCGTTATATGCTTGGTGGTACGACAGCGCTAAGCTGCGCAATCTCTTCTATTTTAGCGGGGATTATAACTGGTTATATCGGATATATTTTCAAAAAATATAATCGTACAATTACTCCTAAGTTTTCAGCAGTTTTAAGTGTTTTTATCGTATCTTTAGAAATGGTTATGATTTTATTAATTATAGAGGATGGAATTAGCGTTGTGAAAACAATAGCGATACCGATGATTCTTGTAAATAGTTTTGGAAGTTTTATTTTACTTTCTATGATACAAGCTATTTTGCGTCAGGAGGAGAATGCAAAAGCACTTCAGACTCATAAAGTATTGCGTATTGCTGATAAAACGTTACCGTATTTTCGTCAAGGTTTAACAGAAGAATCGTGTAAGCATGTGGCACAAATTATTCACCGCTTTACAGGAACGGATGCGGTATCTTTAACAGATACAGAGAAAATATTATCGCACGTTGGATTAGCATCAGATCACCATATTCCTTCACATAGTTTAATAACTGGTTTATCAAAAGAGGTTTTACATACAGGGCAAATAATGAAGGCGAAATCACGTGAGGTTATTAATTGCCAACATGAAAGCTGTCCCTTACAAGCCGCTATTGTTATTCCACTAACTTCACATGGAAATACGATAGGTACATTAAAACTGTATTTCAAAAATTCTAACCAGTTAAGTCGCGTTGAAGAAGAATTAGCAGAAGGGTTAGCAAAGATATTCTCCACGCAGTTAGAGTTAGGAGAAGCTGAGTTGCAAAGTAAATTACTTCAAGATGCGGAGATAAAAGCATTACAAGCGCAAATTAACCCGCACTTTTTATTTAATGCGATTAATACAGTATCAGCTTTATGCCGAACAGATGTAGAAAAAGCAAGGAAGTTACTATTACAGCTGAGCGTGTATTTTCGTTGTAATTTGCAAGGGGCACGTCAGTTATTGATTCCGCTAGAACAAGAATTAAACCACGTACAGGCATACTTATCACTAGAACAAGCAAGGTTCCCAAATAAGTATGAGGTAAAGATGTATATTGAGGATGAGCTAAAGACAACTTTAGTACCACCATTTGTTCTTCAACTATTGGTTGAAAATGCACTGCGACATGCTTTTCCGAAGAAGCAACCAATATGCGAAGTGGAAGTGCATGTTTTTGAAAAAGAGGGTATGGTTCACTTTGAAGTAAAAGATAATGGACAGGGAATTGAGGAAGAACGTTTAGAACAATTAGGAAAGATGGTAGTTTCATCAAAGAAAGGGACTGGAACAGCTTTATATAATATTAATGAACGTCTTATTGGGTTATTTGGGAAAGAAACGATGCTTCATATCGAAAGTGAATTAAATAAAGGGACGGAGATTACCTTTATTATTCCAAAAAAAGTAGGGGAGGAAGAGCCGGGTGTTAAAAGTATTAGTAGTTGACGATGAAATGTTAGCACGTGATGAACTAAAGTATTTATTAGAGAGAACGAAAGAAGTTGAGATAGTTGGTGAGGCTGATTGTGTGGAAGACGCATTAGAAGAATTAATGCAAAGTAGACCAGATATTGTGTTTTTAGATATTCAATTATCCGATGATAACGGATTTGAAATCGCGAATATATTAAAGAAGATGAAAAATCCACCTGCAATTGTATTTGCTACTGCCTATGATCAATATGCGCTGCAAGCATTTGAAGTAGATGCGTTAGACTACATTTTAAAACCATTTGATGAAGAACGTATTGTGCAAACATTAAAGAAGTATAAAAAACAAAAACAAGCGCAAATAGAAACGAAGCACGAAATAAAGGGGACAGATGTAGCAGCAGAGATGCATAAATTAGCATTACCAATTGAAGAATCAATCGTACTTGTGAATATTGAAGACATTATATATGTAGGGCTTGTAGATGGGAAAGTAACAGTAAAAACAATGAGGGAAACGTATGTAACACATGATACACTTGTAATTTTAGAGAAGAAGTTACCACAAGCAAGCTTCATGCGCATCCATCGTAGCTTTATTGCGAATATTAATCATATTACTGAAATTCAGCCATGGTTCAATTCTACTTATAATTTAATCATGAAAGAAGGATCGAAAGTACCTGTTAGCCGTACATATGCAAAAGAACTCAAGAAGCTGCTTCGTATTTAAGAAGCAGCTTTTGTATTTCATCCTTTTATATTTGTAACTGATTCTGTATATTTGACGTTCTGTTATGTAAACGCTTACTTTAGTGTTTATGTCCTATACAATAAAGGTACCAAATCGAAAGAGGTGGCCAAAATGAGTACGAAAAAAGTATATAGTTTCTTATCACAAGCATTTATATTCTCAGCTATTATGTTAATTTCAAATATTATTGCAACGCATTTACCAATTCCAATGCCTTCATCGGTAATCGGGTTAGTTATTTTATTTAGTCTATTATGTTTAAAAGTAATTAAATTGGAGCAAGTTGAATCACTTGGAACAGCTTTAACCGGCATTATCGGATTCCTTTTCGTCCCATCGGGTATTTCAGTTATTAATTCTCTTGGTGTAATGGGGCAATACTTTGTACAAATTTTAACTGTAATTGTTGTAGCAACAGTTATTTTACTCGCTGTAACAGGATTATTTGCACAATTCATTTTAGGAAAAGATGAAAAAGAAACAGAAGATACAAAAGAATTGAAAATAGTAAATAAAGGACGCAAGCACGGAAAGGTTGCGTAACCATTGAATTTATATATTGTTAGGAGGTAATGAACATGGCAAGCACAATGACTCCATATTTCGGAATCGTCGTTTCATTAATCGCATACGGAATCGGAACATTATTATTCAAGCATTCAAAAGGGTTCTTCCTATTTACACCATTATTCGTAGCGATGGTATTAGGGATTGTCTTTCTAAAGGTAGGTAACTTTACTTTTGAAGAATATAATACTGGTGGAAAAATGATTAGTTTCTTCTTAGAGCCAGCAACAATTGCATTCGCTATCCCGCTATATAAACAAGTTGATAAGTTGAAAAAATATTGGTGGAAAATTTTATCAGCTATCGTGGTTGGATCTATTTGTTCAGTAATTGTCGTGTTCATTGTTGCAAAAGCAATCGGTTTAGATACAGCAGTAATGAATTCAATGCTACCACAAGCAGCAACAACAGCAATTGCGTTACCAATTTCAGAAAGTATTGGTGGTATTCCTGCAATTACATCGTTTGCGGTTATTTTCAACGCAGTTATCGTATACGCATTAGGAGCATTATTCTTAAAAACATTTAGAGTGAAACATCCGATTGCAAAAGGTTTAGCACTTGGAACAGCGGGCCATGCACTAGGAGTTGCAGTAGGAATTGAAATGGGTGAGGTAGAGGCAGCGATGGCAAGTATCGCTGTAACGGTAGTTGGGGTTGTAACAGTAGTTGTCATCCCGATGTTCATGCCATTCATTGGATAGTAAAACTTACTTAAAAAATAAGAAAAGCAAGCTATTTGTAGGACAGATTTCTACTGATAGCTTGCTTTTTATGTTACAGTAGTGGTAAGACCTATTTAAAAAAATGTAAGTTTCCTTAAATCTTCATTAATACTATGTAGAATACGTTTTGAATTAGGTCATTGTATTGTAAAATAAGAAGTAAGCTACTATATACCTGTTAAGGTAGGCATATAATGAGTTTATAAAAATCTTAATATGAATGAATAATTAAAAGTAGAAAAGAGAGAGAAATCTACTTATTAACGTTTTAGTTTATAGGACAGGAGAGAGTATTCGTCGATTATGCAAATAAAAAACCTGTTTCAAAGCAAAGGATTTCAGAGGTTACTCGTATTAGTAATACTTGCTCTCGTGTTATACGGGCTGCAAAGTATGTTGAATTTAATATTAATTACGTTTATTCTCACGTATTTAATGGATCGATTCCAAAAGTTTATTTCCCGCAAATTAGATCATTTCATGCCTATTAATCGAAAAATTATTATAGCATTTCTATATGTAATGTTAATTGGTGGAATTGCTATTACGCTATTTAAATATTTACCAGTATTAACGATACAAATTTCACAATTGATTTACCAATTCAATGTATTTTTAAGAAACCCACCAGATAGTGAACTAATTAAGTATGCAGTTAATGCTGTCAATCATATGGAGCTTTCTAAATATGTAGGACAAGGCGTAGACATTTTGTATAAATCAATTACGAATGTTGGTAAATTTGGTCTTCAAGTTTTACTTTCTTTAATTTTGAGTTTGTTTTTCTTACTAGAAAAATCTCGTATTGTTGGTTTTACTGCAAAGTTTAAAGAAAGCAGGCTTGCAATTTTCTATACTGAAATTGAGTACTTCGGTAAGAAATTTGCACGTTCATTCGGAAAAGTAATCGAAGCACAATTTTTAATTGCAGTTGTTAACTGTGTTTTATCCGTGATTGCACTATGGATATTAGGATTCCCGCAATTATTAGGTTTAGCATTAATGATTTTCTTGCTTGGATTAATTCCAGTAGCGGGGGTTATCATTTCGTTATTCCCACTTTGTATGATTGCTTACAATATTGGCGGTATTATGTACGTTGTTTATATTTTAGTTATCGTAACAGTGATTCATGCGCTTGAAAGTTACGTATTAAATCCGAAGTTTATGTCGCAAAAAACAAATTTACCGATTTTCTATACTTTTATGGTATTAATTTTCTCAGAGCACTTCTTAGGTGTATGGGGACTGATTATCGGTATTCCAATCTTCATTTTCTTACTAGATGTTTTAGACGTGACAAGTGATGAAATTGAGAAGGATGTTGGAAAAAAATAAAGTGAAGTAGAGAAAAAGCATCGATGTTCGATGCTTTTTCTTTTATAACATTATGTTTCTTATGCCATACTGTAAGGAGAATATAGAATAGGGGTGAAGTAATGGCTGTAAATGAAAAGGTAGAATTGGCTACATTTGCTGGAGGGTGTTTCTGGTGTATGGTTTCTCCATTTGAAGAGATGGAGGGAATTATACAGGTTGTTTCAGGTTATACAGGCGGTCATAAAGAGGACCCAACGTATAAAGAAGTGTGCTCAGAAACAACAGGACATTATGAAGCAGTACAAATTACATTTGATGCAAATAAAATGCCGTATGAGGAATTGTTAAATATATATTGGAGACAAATTGATCCGACTGATATTGGGGGACAATTCCACGACCGCGGGCAGTCTTATGAAACGGTGATTTTTTATCATAATGAAGAACAACATAAAAAAGCTGAGGCCTCAAAAGAAGAGCTTGAGCAGAGTGGACGCTTTTCAAAACCAATTGCGACAAAAATATTACCAGCAGCTACATTTTATCCAGCTGAAGAATATCACCAAGGATATCATAAGAAAAACACATTCCGCTATGAGTTATATCGTAAAGGCTCAGGACGAGATGCTTTTATTAAGCAACATTGGCCAAAGGATAATGCTCATTTAAAAGAAAAACTCAATGAGATGCAGTTTTATGTAACACAGGAAAATGGTACAGAACCACCATTTCGAAATGAGTATTGGAACCATAAAGAGGAAGGTCTTTATGTAGACATCGTTTCAGGTGAGCCGCTGTTTACTTCTCTAGACAAATTTGATAGTGGATGTGGATGGCCTAGTTTTACAAAACCAGTTATGTCAGCAAGTGTGAAAGAAAAGATGGATGTGAGTCATAATATGACACGTACAGAAGTGAGAAGTAAAGAAGGAGACTCACATCTTGGGCACGTATTTCCAGACGGTCCAGGACCAAATGGCCTTCGTTACTGTATTAATTCCGCAGCTCTTCGATTTATTCCAAAAGAGGAATTAGAGAAAGAAGGCTATGGCGATTTCCTAATCTTGTTTGGAAATAAAAAATAACCTCGCAGTTAGCGAGGTTATTTTTTTGTTATTTTGCTTTTTGCTTTTTGAACTTGCTTAATACTTCATAAACGATTGGAACAATAAGAAGTGTTAATAACGTTGAACTTGTTAATCCACCAATTACTGTTACACCAAGTCCTTTAGAAATTAAGCCACTACCTTCAAATCCTAATGCAAGCGGGATAAGAGCACCGATTGTTGCAATTGCAGTCATTAAAATCGGACGAAGGCGTGTTGCACCAGCTTCTAATAAAGCTTCACGTGTTGATAAACCTTCATTTTCTTTATGAATAACGCGGTCGATAAGCACGATTGCGTTTGTTACAACGATACCGATTAACATAAGCGCCCCAATCATTGCAGATACACTTAATGTTTCACCAGAGATTAATAAGGCAACAAGAGCCCCAATAATTGTGAATGGTAGCGAGAATAGAATTGCGAATGGTGCAAGGGCACCGCCAAATGTAACGACAAGAACGAAGTATACAATGGCAATTGCCGCTAACATCGCTAGGCCAAGTTGCTTGAATGATTCTTGAATATCTTTAGTAACACCGCCCATAGAAACATCTACACCAGAAGGAAGATCCATTTTATCTACTTCTTTTTGGACTGCAGCAGATGCTTTTGAAACGTCATCAGATGTTAATTTTGCACTAACCTCTGCATAAACACGGCCATCTCGGTGTGTTACTGTATTCGATGTTTCGCCTTCTTTTACAGTCATAACATCTTTCACAGCTACTTCATTACCGAGTGGTGTTGTAATTTTACGATTTGTTAAGTCATCGATTGTTTCATAATTTTGTTTTTCAGCTTCTACATATACATTGATATCTTTACCGTCTTTTTTAATTGTTGTCAAAACAGGTCGATCATGTTGATTAGAAAGTCCCATTCCAATTTGAGCAGCCGTTAAGCCCATTTTACTCAGCTTTTCTTGATCTGCGACTAAAGTGTACTCTGCATATGTTTTTGCAATACTAGAATCTATATCTTTTAAGTCTTTATTTTTCTTCATGATATTTTGAATATCTTTTACGACAGGCTTAATGTCTTCTGAGCTATCTCCGTAAACGTATAGTTTAATTTCATTACTACCGCCACTTGCTCCGAAGTCTTGGTTTTTCCATTCGCCTTTGCCAGACATCTTCTGTAAATCTTTAACGACTTGTTCTTTCTCTTTTTCGAAGTTTTTCGTGTCGTTATCATATTGCACGAAGAACATTGCTTGGTTTGATTGACCAGGACTCATTGGATTCTCTCCACCTAATGAGAACTGAATTGTTTTGACGTCTTTATTATCTTGGAAGTGCTTCTCAGCTTTTGTTGCAATTTTTTCAACGTCTTCTAACGTTTGACCTGGTTCAGGATTATATGTTGCAATAATCATTTTTTCTTCTTCAGAAGGTAAGAAACTTACACCGATAACTGGTACAAGTGCAAGACTACCAACCAATAGAAGGACAGCGATACTTGATGTAATAATTTTGTGATTTAAAGCCCATGCAAGTATGCGTTTATAACCATTTGCTAATTTACTTGGTTTTTCTTCATGATGTACTTCTTTTTCCCTCATACTCTCTTTCTTAAATAAAGAGTGAGCTAGCATCGGTACGATTGTAACAGCCACTAGTAACGACGCTAATAAAGCGAAGACGATAGTTAAGGCAAATGGTAAGAACATTTCACCAATCATACCTTTTACAAGTCCTAGAGGTAAGAATACAGCGATTGTCACAATGGTAGAAGACATAATCGGGATAAACATTTCTTTCGTAGCTTCACGAATTAAATCTTTTCCGCGCAATTTCTCTTCTGATAACGACATACGTCGGTAAATATTTTCAATAACAACAATTGAGTCATCAACAACACGGCCTATAGCCACTGTCATTGCTCCAAGCGTCATAATGTTAAGCGTAATATCCATTTGCTTTATGACTAAAACAGCAATTAATAAAGAAAGTGGTATTGAAACGACAGAGATTAACGTTGTTCGAATATTTCGTAGGAACAGCATAATAATAACAATCGCAAAGATAGCGCCGAAAATTGCTTTGCTCAGCATTGTTTCAACTGATTTTTCAATAGGTGCACCTTGGTCGAATGTTGAAATGATCTCTAAATCTTTATATTTTTTCTCAAGATCTTTTACTTTATCTTTTACTGCATTTACAGCATCAACTGTATTTGCATCAGAGGCCTTCACAATTTGAATTCCAATTGCTTCTTTTCCATTTGTTCGAGAAATGGATTCTGCTTTCCCAACTTCTTTAATGTCAGCAATTTCGTCTAATGTAACTGTTGGAATTCCGTTCATAGCAGCTGGATTCATTTGCGGCGTTTGTGCACCAGCGCCAGCATTTTGACTACCTTGACCGTTAGGTGATGAAGGTATAGCTGGGATTTTGATTTCTTTTAACGCTTTAATTGTTGTAATATTGCCATCTACAACAACTGATTTTTCCGTGTCTTTAAACGTGTATAAGCCAAGTGGTAAAGATACGTCCGATCCCTTAATCACATTTTTTACAGTATCTTCACTTAGTCCTAATTCTTTCATTTTATCTTTCTTGAAGACGAGCTGTACTTCATCTACTTGTTGACCTGCAATTTGAACAGATGCAACACCATCAAGTCCTTTTAATCCTGGTACAACATTTTTCTCTACATTTTCAGTTAAGGTAGCTAAAGATTCATTCTTGCTTGCTACGCTTAACGAAATAACAGGAAAAGCATTGAAGTTTACTCGTGAAACTTTAGGATCTTTAACACCTTCTGGGAGTTTCACATTCGTGAGAGCCTCTTTAATTTCCGTTTCTGCTTTTTCCATATTTTTATCAAAATCGTATTCTACTTGAATAGAAGATGCGTTTTGAAAAGATGATGAGCTCACAACGTTAACACCGCTTAAATTTTGTAGTTGTTCTTCCATCGGCTTTGAAACTTTATCAGCTACTTCTTCTGGTGTAGCACCAGGATAGACCGTAGTTACTGTCACAATCGGTGTTGTAATATCAGGAATTGTTTCCAGCTTCATATTGAGTCCAGAGTAGATCCCTGCAATAGTAACAATAATGGTTAGTAGCCAAACTGCGAACTTATTTTTTAACGAGAAATTGATGATTTTGTTCATGTTTGCGCTCCCTTTTTATTATATTGACCAACTGGTCAGTCTAATACATAATATAACTGACCGTTTGGTCAATCGTCAATAAAAAGAGATGGTATAATAAATCCATAATAAGATGCGAGATTAAATTTAGGAGAGAAGATATGAAAGAAAAAGAGCGTTTAATTATAGAATCGGCTATGAAGTTATTTGCTACTAAGGGTGTAAATGCGACATCAGTGCAGGAAATTGTGACAGCTAGTGGTATATCTAAGGGAGCTTTTTACTTATATTTTAAATCAAAAGATGAGCTTTTATTAGCGACACTTCGATATTATTATGACAAAATTCAAAAGAAAATGCTGGATATTGAGCAAGAGTCTTTGTTACCACGTGAAAAATTTGCAAAACAATTACATTGTCAGTTTAATGATATACAAAAGCATAAAGAGTTTATTATTATGCATGCGAGAGAAAATGCGATTCCGTTTAATAAAGAAGTGGAAGAATTTATGGTGCGGATGAAGTTAGAGTCTCATGCATTTTATCGAAATAGTTTATTGTCCATTTATGGTAAAAAGATTATGCCATATTTATTGGATTTAGTAATTATGGTGGAAGGCATATGCCGTGGGTATTTAGAATTAATTATTTTACAAGCAACAGAAATTGATTTATCTTACGTCTCTGCTTTTATTTTAAAAAGAGTAGATAATCTAGTAGATGGCTTGGTAGGGTCTTCGGAAGAGCCTATTTTACATGAAGAAAAGCTTGGAGAATTTCTTTGTAAATCAGAGCTCATTAAGGAACAGGTTAAAGAGCATTTTTTAAAAGAAATTATTGGATTTAAGCGCACTCTAGCTGATCAATTAGAGGACGATGAGCTGCTAGTAACATTAGATGTTTTAGAGGCGGAAATGAGATTGTCTAATCCAAGGATCCCGGTTATTCAAGGGATGTTATCTAATTTAGAGATATATCCAACTTTAAAAGAATTCCGCTTGAGACTTATGGGGTATTACAATATAAAAAGGTAACAATGATAGTTTTCATTGTTACCTTTTTTATTATTTAGGTCTTTCATCTGAATTCACTAGCTTAGAAGTATCGAAATTCCGTATTTCATTAGAGAAGTTAGTTAATCTTTGTTCGTAATCTTGTTTATTAGTAATCGGTTCAGTTGTTGCTAATTGTTTTACAATCCAATCATTTATATATCTGTAATAATGCGTTTGATCAGACATATAATTAGAAAGATTATACGTAACTTCTTTTTGATCTTGGAAATCATAGAGTTTTACATTTTTTAGTTGTGCTAATTTAGTGTATACTTCTTTTTTAAATAACATATTTTCCTTTGTATGCTTTGAGTCGTTTTTATCCATAACTACGTGATATGTTACTGGATATGGCGCATAGAAAAATGTAAACTGTACTTCCGGGTTTTGTTTTACAAGTTCAATAATATTAGAATCAAAAGATTTAAGCATTTGTTCATGATACCAACCATCGCTGATTGATTGATGGGGTGTTCCGTCAATAACCCTTTTAGCTATATCTACTGGGAATTTTGGCTCTTCATCTCCAAATTTGTATAGCCAATGGGGATCCTGTGGAGATTTTGTTGGATCTAATTTTAATTTCATATTCTGTAATGCTACTTTTCGAGAATACGGGCTAATTAAATATTGGATATCATTTAACTTATTTGTATCATACATGTAAGTTGGAAATGGTGAAGCACCTTCTGATACCCATTCAGGTTTTCCAGAGAATGAATATAAATTAAGCTCCCAAATAACATTTTTAACAGTTCTTGAATGAGTAGCTAACTGGGCTGTCATATTTTGTTCCCTAGCTGTTGAACCTGGAAGAGAGCCATTAAAGCTGGTAGTATGAAGTAATTTATTAGCGTCAGGTTCAAGGAAATTTCTTCCCATAGAAGTTCCTACAAATAAGGTATCATAATCCATATGTCTAATAAGTCCAGGCATTTGATAGCGTTCAGTAGCATAAAAATAATCGTTCTTCTTAAATTTATATACATACAATGGGTCAAGCTTATAAACAATAGAGCAAACTATTCCAGAGAAAATGAAAAGGAATATAATAAACCAACATATAAAACGTTTATACATATTTTTCACCTACGGTTATTAGAAATTAAAGTATAAGAATGAACTTACACGATTTAAATACATCAAAGAAAGTATAAACATGCTAGCTAATGCAAAAGCATAAATCGGTTTTGGATGGAAAGATTCTAATTTTTCTATAGAATTTTTTGTAAATAATACAATAGCGATTCCAATTGCTAGGTATAAAATAGTTTGGAAGTTAAAATGATCACCAGTCACTTGGAACGGGAATAAATTACAAATTGAATAAATTAAATTATCCATTATAGACACACCAGTTAATGTTTCTGGACGGAATTGAATAAGTGCTGTTTGGATGTGTAAGTAATTTACGTTGAACATGCGATTTAACATAGTTAATGCATCTTCTACAGAACTAGCTCTGAAGAACACCCATGTTACATGTACAAATCCCATTGTTAAAATCCAAGCAATTAATTTAGGCATTTTTCCACCTAAGTTTTTAAATAATCGATGTATTACAATAGCTAATCCGTGTAAAACGCCCCAAATAACAAACGTCCATCCAGCGCCATGCCAAATTCCACTTATAAGAAAAATTGTAAATAAATTTAAATAAGTACGAATTTGCCCTTTTCGACTCCCACCTAATGGAATATATACATATTGAGTGAAAAATCGTCCTAATGTCATATGCCAACGTCTCCAAAAATCTTGAATACTTAAAGATTTATAAGGAGAAAAGAAGTTAATTGGTAGTATAATGTTGAATAACAACGCTGCACCTATTGCCATATCACAATATCCACTAAAATCAAAATACAGTTGTAATGTATATGCAAGTGATGAAACCCATGCATCGGTCGTAGATAGTTGATTTACATTGCTAAAGCCAAAATCAGCCCATTGTGCTAGCGAATCAGCAATTACTACTTTTTTAGTAAGACCAATTCCGAATATGTAAAGTCCTTTTGAAACATTTTCAATATTCGGACTTCTTTTAGATTCATCTTGAAATTGAGGGAGGACCTTACTATGATGGACAATGGGTCCTGCAATAAGTTGCGGGAAAAACGTTACGAACAAGCAAAAATCAATAAAATTAAAATTTGTTAATTCCCTCTTATAGCAATCTACTAAAAAACCTATCTTTTGGAAGGTAATAAAACTAATGCCTAAAGGCAGTAATAACTTTAATAAAGGTATATCAGTTCCAAATAGGGTATTTATATTATCTAAGAAGAAATCAGAGTATTTAAAGTATCCCAGTAATGATATGTTAAATACTAAACCAACTATTAAAAATACTTTTCGGGTTTTTTGATTAATTTTTTGTATAATTTGTTGGCCTATAAATGCGTTTGTAAATAATGAAACTCCTATTAGCAATAGGTATTTCACCTCAAAATATGCATAAAAGTAAAGGGACATACCTACTAAAAAAAGTTTCGCGAAATTTTCGTTAACTTTTTGCAATAGGAAATATCCAATTACTGCTATAGGCAAGAATAAAAGCATAAATTCAAAAGAATTAAAAAGCATAATATAGCCCCCAGCATTAATAAAATCTTACTCTATAAAAAACGTGACAACA
Organism: Bacillus sp. GC_Bacil_1; assembly: GCF_026540675.1. Classification (NCBI taxonomy): domain Bacteria; kingdom Bacillati; phylum Bacillota; class Bacilli; order Caryophanales; family Bacillaceae; genus Bacillus; species Bacillus sp. GC_Bacil_1. The sequence continues at coordinate 43,730 of NZ_JALNUG010000018.1, read as the reverse complement.
GAACAAGGTGTTGTCACGCAAAGTATAGTATAGCATAAAATATGGATAAAAATCTTATATCTATTAATTTTTATTTTGAGACCATTCTTCTACATTCCAAACTTTTGTAATCCAATCTTCATAGAAGTCCGGTTCGTGACATACAAGGAGGATTGTTCCTTTATATGCTTTCATAGCCTTCTTAAGTTCTTCTTTTGCTGTAACATCAAGATGGTTTGTTGGCTCATCAAATAGTAGCCAGTTACTTTCTTCACCCATTAGTTTACATAAACGAACTTTTGCTTGTTCTCCACCACTTAATTGACTTAATGGGCGAGAAATATGTTCATTTTTTAATCCGCATTTTGCTAACATCGCACGAATTTGATGTTGGTCTAGGCCAGGGAATGTATTCCATACATCATCAATTGGTGTTATATTATCAGCTTTAACCTCTTGCTCAAAGTATGCAGGCACTAAGAAGTCCCCAAGGCTTGTTTTCCCGCTTAAAGGTTTAATTTTACCTAAGATTGTTTTTAGTAGCGTTGATTTACCAACACCGTTGCATCCGACAATAGCAATTTTTTCACCACGTTCGATTGTCATTGATAGCTTTGGTAGTAGCGGATGTGTATATCCGATTTCTACATTTTCACCTTCAAAGACGAAGCGACTACTTGCACGACTTTCTTTAAATGAGAATTCAGGTTTAATTGCTGTTTCCGGGCGATCAATAAGCTCCATGCGATCAAGTTGCTTTTGACGACTTTTTGCACGACCTGTTGTTGAATAACGAGCTTTGTTCTTTGCAATGAAGTCTTCTTGCTTTTTGATAAACTCGCGCTGTTTTTCATAAGCGTTTATATGTTGATTTTTATTGATTTCTGCTAGTTCTAGGAATTTTTCATATGTCGCTGTATAGCGTGTCATTTTTGTGAATTCTAGATGGAAAATAACATCAACACATTTGTTCATAAATTCTGTATCATGAGAAATTAATAAGAATGCATGTGGATATTCTTTTAAATAAGTTGTTAACCAATGAATATGTTCAACGTCTAAATAGTTAGTAGGTTCATCAAGCAATAACACTTCTGGTTGTTCAAGTAATAGCTTTGCAAGCAACACTTTTGTACGTTGTCCACCACTTAGTGCTGAAACATCACGATCTAAACCAATAGCATCAATTCCAAGACCACGTGCAGCCTCTTCAATTTTCATATCTAGTAAATAGAAACCACCTGCTTCAAGTGCATCTTGTATTTCTGCCATTTGTTCAAGAAGTTCTTCTAGTTCTTCTGGTGTAGCAGTTCCCATTTTTTCTGTAACTTCATTTAAAGCTGTTTCCTTTTCGAATAACGGTAAAAATGCATCCGCTAGTACATCACGAATTGTACGTCCAGGCGTTAAAACCGTATGCTGATCTAAGTAACCGTAATGTGTGCCAGGTGTCCATTCTACACGACCTTCGTCATGAATAAGCTGACCAGTAATGATATTCATGAATGTTGATTTACCAACACCGTTTGCACCAACTAATCCAACGTGCTCACCTGCTAATAATCGCATAGATACATCTTTAAATAATGTACGATCGCCAAATGTATGTCCTAATTTTTCAACTGTTAATAAGCTCATAGTATCCTCCGTCCAACTTGAAATAGTACCTTGAATCATGATACTAAATTCTTTCATATAATGCCATCATTTCAAAATGTATATTTTTTCAAAAAGGGTTGCATTAATTTTCTGAAAATATATAATATAATTGAACAGTGGTTAATTAAATGTGTGAGGTATGAAATATGTCGCCAAGGAAAGCAGTTAAACAAGAACTAACAAGAGAAATGATTATGAATGTAGCTAGGGGGCTATTTATAGCAAAAGGATATCAACATACTTCAATGCGCAAAATTGCAACAGAACTTGGATATAGCCATGGTTCGATTTATTATCATTTTAAAAACAAAGCAGAGCTATTTTACGCAATGGTGGAACAGGATTTTCAATTATTAAATAAAAAGTTAGATGAAATTTGTAATCAAAAATTATCGAGAGAAGAGCAACTAAAAGCGGTTTTATTCGGTTTTATTGAATTTGGTCTAAGAAATCAGAGTCACTATGAAATTATGTTTTTAATTAAAGATGCCGAATTAAAAGAGTGTTTGGAAAATAGTCCTAATGTTAGCTATGAAAAATTTGCGAAGGTTATTTCTTCTTTATGTGATGGGAAATTAAATGCGATAATAATATGGTCTGTTTTTTTATCATTACATGGATTTGTAGCACATTATTGCCGAAGTGGTCAAACGTTTGAAGAACTACAAGGTTTGGCTAAAGTACATGTAGAGTTTATTTCAAAATCGCTTCTTATGTAAGTGATTTTCTTTTTAACATTAATTGAACGGTGGTTAATTAATTTAGGAGGGGATTTATAATGAAAAAGGCTTTAGTATTAGGTGCTTCTGGTTCAATGGGTTATGCAATTGTAAACGAATTATGTGGCCGAGGGATTCATGTAGTTGCTTTTGCAAGAAATAAGGAGAGATTAGGTGCATTATTTTCTGGGAACAAACATGTAGAAGTTGTAGCAGGCGATGTATTTATACAAGAGGATATAATGAATGCTGCTAAAGATGTTGATATTATATTTCATGCTGTAAATATTCCGTATTCAGATTGGGAGAAACAGCAAGAGAAATTATTGATAAACATATTAGAGGTATCGAAACATTACGGTATCAAACTAGGAATAGTTGATAATATTTATGCGTATGGAAGGCAAGGGGAAGGGCTTGTAAAAGAAGATGCTAAAAAGAGACCACACACAAAAAAAGGGAAGATTCGTTTACAACTTGAAGAGATGGCAAAACAAGCTAATGTACGAATGTTTATTGCTCATTTCCCAGACTTTTATGGTCCAAATGCAGAAAGCACACTTGTCCATCATACATTAAAGGCAATACTTGCAAATAAAATGTCTAGCTTTGTTGGAGATAAAAAGATTGCCCGTGAATATATTTTCACACCAGATGGTGCAAAAGCAATGGTTGAATTAGCTTCACATGATGAGGCCTATGGACAAAATTGGAACATACCAGGTTATGGTGTCATTACAGGTGAGGAAATGATTCAGCACATACGGGAATTAACGGGATATACTAAACGAATAATAACTGTAAAAAGAGGAATAATCCAGTTCATTGGTCTGTTTGATAAGCAGATGAAAGAATTTGTGGAAATGCTATATTTGACGGAAAAACCAGTTGTATTAAGCGGGGAGAAATATGAGAAATGTATTGGAGAGTTACCAAAAACTTCTTATTATGATGGGTTAAAAGAAACAATTATACATATGAAAAACAGATGTAAATAAAGAAGTTAAGTTCCTTTTCATGATTTTGAAAAGGAACTTAACTTTATACTACCTTTTTACCTAATTTTTGTTTTATAAACCCTAAAACGAATCCACGTATTTGAGGATCAATTACAATGCCGATCATACCGTATAGTATACCAGTAAGAGTTAAAGCAATTAGTGGCGGTAAGCTGATTAATGCAATTCGGTATATACCGTAACTAATAATAAAGGCTAAGGAATTAAATATAATTCCTTTAACTAATAGTTGCATGCCTTTACGAATAAAGAGGGTAAATCCGATTAATAGTGTAATTTCGGTAAGGATAGCTGCGACAGCTGCCCCCATCATTCCATATTTACTACCTAATACAATATAACCTATGATGGCAACAACTAATCCAATAGTCATTGTTGTTGCACGTTTCCATTGCTGGCCAATTGTTGTTAAATTGTCGGCTAGTGGATAGTTAATTGATTGTAAAATAACCATAAACGCTAAAATAGCAAGAGCGTCACCGGCGGGAGCGTACTTTTCTCCTAATAAACTAATAATCCAGAAACTTGGATCAGCAATAAAGGGGATAGAAATTCCCATTCCTAAAAAAGACATAAGTTTTAATTCAAAACTTGATAATTTTCTATGTTCTTCAATGTTTTTCTCATTACCAAAAGCAAAAAGCCTTGGATAAAAGGCAGCTGCAATTACTCCAGGTATTTGATATAGTACAGCAGGTATTTTAGATGCAGCACCAAAGAATCCAACTTGATTATATGTTGAAACCTTTTCTAATATAATAGGCCCCAATTGTGGTAAGAGCATAATGATGATTCCATTGATTGTGAAAATAAGTAGTTGATCTAAAATACCTTTATCCCAACCCTTATGGACTTTCGTATAGCGTATTGTCATTATAAAGGCGATAACACCTGTTACAAGACTAGATACCCCGTACATAGCAGCAACCATCATAAGTGACCATTGAAAAGACATTCCTAGTAATAAGGCAGCAGCAGCTGTTACACCTTGTAGTACAGAAATAATAGCTGTAAATTGCATGCGTTCTGTTACTTGGAAGTAAGCCATTCCAACACCTTGTAAAGTTGCTCCGAACATTGTCGGTAGAACAACCCAATATACCATCGCACGTAAGTAAGCATCGGGATAGAAGAACTGGGCAAAAATGGCGAAGAGTACAGAAATTACGATAGCTAATATTAAACGAATACGTAAATAACTACTTATTAGTACACTAATATTAGCATCGCTTCTCGTTCCTTCACGCATAAACGTATGTGTCAAACCTGCATCTGTAAAGTAACAAATAACAGCTGAAACTGCTAATGCAGTTGTAAACATACCGTAATCCTCTGGAGAAACATATCTTGCAAAGAGAATTGTTGCAATGGCCAGTACAAAGCGGACAGTAATGTTTCCTACAAAGAGGTAGGATGCGTTTTTTAGAATTTTATTTGTTTTCATGAGAAAGGACCTTTCTATTCTTTAGGACCCGGTTAGCTTGTCCTATTTGTAAATTTGATTTGTTCACAGCAAGAGAGAGTATCGTTATATTTTCGGTTTAAGAAAACAGAAATTTAATTCGTACAAACCAAAGCATTGCATATAGCTTTTTACTACGCTTTCCATTTTTTGAATAGATTTTACGGCAATATCTCTTTATATCTTTTTTGATTAATTGAACTTGGGCATTATTTAATTGAGAGTTTTCTTTAATGTATATACAAGCATTATTGATAACCGTATAAGGGAATAAATAAGTCTCAAGAATTTCAATAAGTGACTGAGAATCTTTTGTAATGAAATCTTGGGATTTATTATGTACCCAGTCCTTCATACGATTGAATACTTCCAGCTCTTTTGTTGTTTTTAATTCATAATCTTTATACTTAGAAGAAAGATTTCCTTCTGATAAGATTCTATAATATGTTAAGTATTCATCGACATAACATACATTTGTTACACTCATAAGCTTAAATAAAAACTCCAAGTCTTCGCCCCAACTACATCCTGGTGTAAAACGAATGTTATGATCCATTACGATGGATCGTTTGAAAATCCAAGTACTTGTTTGAGCAACAACTTGATGTGTTAGGAATGCTTTTGCCATATCGCCTTTAATAAAGTTTGTTGTATGTTCAACCTTCTCGCCTGTTTCTTCGTAGAAATTCATATAACCACAATAGCACGCGTCCATGTTGTTTTTATGCATACTTTCGACTTGCTTCTCAATTTTAGTTGGATGCCATAAGTCATCACTATCAAGGAAAGCGACATATTCTCCACTAGCACTTTCGATACCTGTATTACGAGCTACCGAAACACCTTGGTTTTTTTGATGAACGTATTTTACTTGCCCTGGATATTTTTCGGCAAGGTTTTTCACGATAGGAGGTGACTGATCTTTACTTCCATCATCTACAATTACAATTTCAATGTTTTTATATGTTTGATCTAGTATTGACTGTATCGTTTCTTCAATATATTTTTCCGTGTTATACAGAGGTATGACAACAGAAACAAGTTGCTTTTGTTCCATCATAGAATTTTTATCTCCTCAAGTTTTTTATGTCTTGCACCATATATACAAGCCCTTTGAAAGGGAGAAGATTACAAGAACATCTGTATAAGTTTAACGCATATAAACTTTGTAAATCAACTTTCTATTAAAAAGGTGGCGGGAAGTGAGATTCTTATGGTTAATTCTCGTATTTCAAACAGCTTTAACATGTCTATTGCATATAAATTCTTATTCATACCATTTTAACTTATTAGTAAGTAGGATGTATTTATTGTAACGATTGTGAAGGCGAATAAATTATTATTGAGAATAAAAAAACCTCTTAATTTTTGAAATAAATTAAGAGGTTTTTTATATTAACTTTGAAATGTTAGGTTAGTCTTTGTCTGGCTTAGTTGCATTTAATTTTTGCTTTAGTAACGCATAATCTTGCGTTAATGTTACAAGTTGATGATGTTGTTTAGAAATTTTTCTTGTTAGGTCGAAAATTAAGATGAAACAGAATAATAGTCCAAATAAGAATAAAATGGAAGGGGGATATTCTACTTTTAATAGTTTTCCAATCCAGTTTATAAGTTTATCAGTAGAACTTAAAATAGCCATTGCAATACAAACTAAAATCCATAAAATAGCATATTTCGTTTCTAAAGTTCCACGGCGAATGGAATTAATAATTAATAATAATAATAATAAAATAAAGATGAATGAAAAGGTAATTATAGGCATTTATTATCAACCTTTCACGATTTTTTGCATCAATATAGCAAGACTTACTTTAATCATGTAATATGCAGATTTAAAAGGTGTGATGGAAGATTGTCCACCTTGTCGTTCTTGCATATTTACAGATATTTCATTAATGCGAAGTTTTTTCTTTTTTAAATGAATAAGAACTTCTGGTTCTGGATAATCTTTTGGATAGTTGTGTGCAAAAATTTTAATTACTTCTCGATTGATAGCACGATATCCAGAAGTTGGATCCATAAATGTTTGTTTTGTTAGTACTTTCAATAGAGCAGTAAAATAAAAAATACCGATCCTTCTAGAAATACTACCTTTATAGGCTGTTTTTTCTGTAAAACGTGACCCTAGCACCATATCGCATTCATCTTCAGCAATAGGCTTTATAATTTTATATAAATCATCTGGATTATGTTGTCCATCAGCATCGAACTGAATCGCAATCTCATATCCGTTCTCATATGCGTATTTATATCCAGTTTGTACAGCTGAGCCAATACCTAGGTTATATGGTAAATTCACAAGGTGAACAGGAAAATCTTTTACGATTTGAGCTGTTTTATCGTGTGATCCATCATTAATAACGCAAATGCTTAATCCTGTAAAATGCTGTTTTAGTTTTAATAATCTTGTTAATGTATCTGCAATTGCTTCTTCCTCGTTATACGCTGGAATAATAATTAACGTTTTTGGTATTGAAATTGGTACTTCAATAGTCATTACCGCACCATCCCTTATATACTTAATCATATTATGGTTATTTTTAAACGAACTTTATTTAATATACCATTAACAGTATAACAAAATAAAGGAAAAGCTGATGCATGATTTAGGAGAAAAGATTGAGAATAAAATGGTAAGAGGTGATATTTTGTATAAAAAAATACATGCAAGGAAGAACCTGTGCATGTATGATGAAAAGATTGTATTAAATATTCCAAGGCTTACTTAAAGTTAAAACCTCAGCCATCTCTTTACTTTTTAAACGTCCCTTTTTTCGGTTTTCCGCGCGTTCTAAACCGGTTGTGTGTAACCAATGTTCTTCTTCAGTTTCAGGGAGTACTTGTGGTACGGACGAAGGTTTTCCATCTTTTATTGCTACAAATGTAATGAAGCAAGTAGCAGCAATTCTACGCTCGCCTGCTAATAAATTTTCTGCGATTACTTTTACGAAAACTTCCATTGAAGATTTCCCTGTATAACATACAAATGCTTCATAACAAACAGAATCAGCTTGGTGAATTGGAGTTAAAAAATCAACTGAATCAATAGATGCTGTTACGCAATGTTTACGACTATGTCTTGCAGCCGCAATTGAAGCAATACTATCAATTTCTGCTAATAATTTCCCTCCAAAAAGTGTTTGGTGATTATTTAAATCGTTAGGAAAAACACGTGTTGTCTTAATTGCTTTAGATTCTCGCATGAATTTCTTTTCCATATATTCAGCCCCTATAGTCTGTTTTCAATCAGAATAATATGTGTAAGTGGAGTACTCATATTAGATATTTAATGAAGTAAAGTGTATTCCAAAAGAGGATTATTTAAACTTCTGTATTTGTATTCATGTAACTGAAAGAAAATTTATTTTATCTAAAATGTAGTGTAAAAGAGGATTCGCTTACATTGCAAGTAAAAAGTAATGACTATGTATTCGTCATAGAAATTCCCTATCAGCCGTGTACCCATTCATGATAGAATCATTTTGTTATGAATGGAAATAGAGGTGCAATGGACATATGAATCATATACAAACAAATTTTTCATCTTTCTTCAATAAAATTACGATCGGTGCGATGCTCGCATTTTTCGTTTATAGTTGTTGGGTAGCATTTGAGACAAGTAAGCAATTCTTTGGAGGAAGTACAACAAGTGTAACAATCATATTGGCAATTTTCGTCATACTTATTTTGTTAGTGGCATCAATTCTACAATATCGTTTTACAGATAAACAATTTCTTATTTTTCTTATAAGTATATCTATAGTTGTGAGGCTTAGTATGCTGTTATTTGTAGATGCTCCAATAATTGGTGATATGAAAGTGATGTATGAGTCTGCAAAGCAGATTGCAATTGGTAATAATATAGGGACTGTAACTCATTTGCCTTTTATTATATATGAGTCAGTAATCATTCGTATATTCGGTGATACATTATTCGCTTTACAACTATTTAATGTGTTATTTTGCGCAGGAACCGCATTTTTTATTTATCGTATTGCGGCAATGGTTTTTGGAGAAGAATGCGGTCGTATTGCTTCTATATTTTATGCTCTGTATATTCCAAATATATTGCTGAGTTCCGTATTAACTCCTGAGTCACTTGCAATATTTTTATTTTATTTTGCTTGTTACATACTTTTATATAAAGGGTTAGATCATCCTTATATGTGGGTGTTTTCAGCGGTTTTATTTGCATTTAGTAATATGATTTTCCCGATAGGATTATTTCTTCCTATTTTTATCACTGTATATGTATTATTAATTGAAGTGTCTCAATCAGCAACGAAACAAAAAGTGTTACTAAAGATGGTAGGGATACTTATTCTATTTTATAGTACTCATTTTGGTGTGAATTATGGAATTAAGGCAATGGGATTGTCACAATATACGATTTCGAATGAGACGTATGTTCAATCTGTCTTAATTGGAAAAAAGAAACATGAGGAAAAAATATCGAAAAATCAAAGTGTAACAGAGCATATTGATCAAAAGTTAAAAGAGATTGAGGGAGAAAGATTTAAACTTTTAGAGCCGATGATAAATCAGTTTTCAGATGAGGGGATAAATTCTATTCTTTTCAAATGTGAAAAACTGATATATATAGCCGTAACATTGTTTATGACTATAGCTCTATTACACTTCCTTATTAAGAAACAACAAAATGAGGGATATATGTTGTTCTTATTTTTAATTAGTGGCTACGTATTGTTAAGGCTCTTCCAAGTAGATATGGCATATTATAATGTAATTATGCCGGCATTGTTTATTTTGCAGAGCTTTGGTGTTTATATGAGTTATGTGTATTGTCAAAAAATATTTTTCAGAAAATAAAAAGAATCCATTCTGGATTCTTTTTTTGATGGAAGATGAAATTTAGTAGTCAGTACAGATGGAAAGTATGCCTGACTACTAAATTTCATCTTATCGATTTAATTCTAGTTGCAAATTATCGGCTGTTAGAGCCATTTGTGAGGAATCATCTTGAATTCCTTTCATTACTTGTGAAATAGCTTGTAGCTCATGTTCAATTTTCTTATTCTGTTCTTTTGAGTTAGACATATCTTTTACAATTTCTTGGAAGTATCGATCTGTTGCTGACATACTATCCGTTCCTTCCGATACGAGAGAGCTAATTTGTTTCACGGAAGACGAGACACGGGTAATTTGTTCATTTGTTTTTTCGACGAGCTTTGTAACGTTAAATATAGATTCTTTCGTTTGCTCTGATAATTTTCGGATTTCACCAGCAACAACAGAAAACCCCTTCCCAAATTCTCCAGCACGTGCAGACTCGATAGCAGCATTTAGTGCGAGTAAATTGGTTTGCTCCGCAATCGATTTAACAATATCTATGATTTCATTAATTTTGTTAGAAATATTGAGGAGTTCATGAGTATCTGTAATAATCGTTTCCATATTCATTTGAATAGATCCCATTCGTTTGTTTTGCTGGTTTAATTGTTCTTTTCCTTTATTCGCTTTTTCTTCAGATGTTGTAGCTAATGATGTACCTGTTTTAGCAATCTCTACAATAGTTTCAGATTTGGTGGTTAGTTTTTGAATAGAAGAGCTTGTTTTTTCAGATACAGCAGCTAGTTCTGTTGCGATATGCGTAATTGTCATAGCAGTTAGTTCTTTTTCTTTCTCATGCTCTTTTTGTATTCTTTCATATTCAGATTCATAAGCTGCAAGAACAAGTTCTTGTTCAAGAGTGAATAATTTATTTATAACATTTATAGAATAGGAAAAATCATCGATTGTTGTTATTTTTGTTTGCAAAATCTTCATGATAGAGCGGAATAATTCTTGATAAGCAGCTGTATACCATTTTCGATGTAAACCAATTTGCACATGTCTTTTGGCAATTCTAACACGCTGTTCAATAAAATCTTCATGCATATTGCCGCTGAATAATTCTTTAATATGTGTTTTTAAAGTTTGTTTTAGTTTTGGAATAGAGCTGTAACGTTCAATAATAGTAATTAAATTAGGTTGTTTTGTAATGTTGGCATAGAATTTTTCAGTAATCCAATCAATTTCTGCATAAATAAAAGGCTGTAGTATTTTTACAACTTGTAAATCTTCTTTTGAAATATGTAGCATATCCATTTGAATTTTCAATTCAGAATTAGTAGGTACATTAAAAGTTATCTGTTGGTCCTTACTTAATTCGATTATACTGGCATTTGTTTTATTAATATTTTTTTTGAAAACCCCAAGCATCATTCTTCCCCCTGTATATAAAACGTTTTCAATTTTAAAACTAATATAGAGTAATTATATATGCTTATATATAATTACTCTATATTAGTTCGTTGAATAGTATATAAATTAAGAGAATTCTATCTAGAATTCTCTTAATGGCCTTTATTAATTTTAGCATGTGTTTTAAAGAAAACAGGGAAATGCACATTATATATTACAGTGACGACACGAATAACGAATGTTACTAATAAACAAACATAGAAAGCTAATACGTGCGCCCCCATAGCGTGTGTGATTAGGAAGCTAATTGCTCCTAAGATAGAAGCGATTGCGTAAATCTCTTTTCGGAATACGTAAGGGATATCTTGAGCACAAATGTCACGCAAAATACCGCCTCCAATACCTGTAATGACTCCCATTGAAACAACTAGAAATGAGGCGTCAACATGATGTGACATTGCCGCATTTGCACCAATAGCTGTAAAAACGCCTAAGCCAACAGCATCAGAAAGCATAATAACGACTTGAAGTTTATTGATGCGCTCAAAAAACATACAAGTAAATAGTGCTGATAATACACTTACGAAAAAGTAAATGGGTTTTACAAATGCAACAGGGGGCAGGTTACCAATCATGATATCACGAATAATACCGCCGCCGAGCGCAGTAGCTACAGCTAAACAAAGGACACCAAATAAATCTAAATCTTTTTTTAAACCAACTAATGTACCAGAAATGGCAGCGGCGATAATGCCAAGAAACGTAAATATATCGATTAATAACATGGCCTTAATCCCTTTCTCTTAAAGATGTTCCAGAGAAAAAATATACACTAAAGTATTGGAAATAACAATTACTTTTCGTTACATGTATAAAAACGGATAAAATACATAAAGAAAGCGTTTGAAAATGCTTAGGAGAAAACGAAGCAAGGTTAATCTTTAGTTGTAGGATAGCTGAGTGGGTGTTTGTATGTAATTATTAAATTTTATATATTTATAAGTAAATTAACAAATGTTACTATAATGCTGATAATAAGTGGAAGAGTGTTAGATAGTTTTTATAGAGATAGGGAAGGATAGCTAAAGGATAATGTTTTCTAGTACTACTTAAGTTGGATTTGGTTAGTTTCGGCATAAAAATAAGTTCTCAATTTAAATATGAGTTATGTTATAATTGCTAGGTGTGTTTTGAAGATAAAAATTATGATTAAAAGATAATGTTAAGATTTTGTATGGAGGTCTTGGAATGTTAGCAAATCAAGCTAGGGTCAGATTTGAGCATTTTTTGCTCTTTTTTATTATTTTACAGCCTGTTTTAGATTTATTAACGTCTCTTAGCATCACTTTATTAAAGTCAAATGCTACTGTTGGAATTTTAGTAAGATTCCTTATTATGGCTGTTGGTGGTATTTACATTTTAATTCAGGCAAAAGAGAAGGAAAATAGAAAGTTTCTAATTTATCTTATATTATTAGCCGGCGTTTTAGGAATAGGATTTATTAATAACAAACTAGTTAAAAATCCTATTGTACTTGGTGAAGAGGTTAAATTTGTTGCGAAAGCATTATATATATATATAATGCTGGGATCATACATTTTAGCTTTAAAATCATTGAAAAAGACAGTTAATATTAGTGATAAGGTTCGAAATAGTATTGTATATTCTACATTAATCATTAATGCAATTATGGTTATTTCTATTTCAACATCTACTGACTTTGGTAGCTATGAATGGATGAAGGTTGGTTCTCGAGGTTGGTTCTATGCAGGGAATGAACTAGGTTCAATCTTAGCTATTATTTTCCCTATTGTAGTACTATATTCTATTCAAAAAACGAAGAGCTGGAAACACATTTTATATTGGATTCCATCACTTTTAATGATTTATTCACTAATTCAAGTTGGTACAAAAGTAGGAATGGGCTCAATTGGTGCTACGTTAGCGGCAGCAATCGGGATCATTGTACTACAATTATTATTTGATAGAAAAAATCCGAACAAAAAATCCCTTGCGCTTAATGCAGTAATCGCTATTGTCCTATTAGCTGGTGTAGTTGGAACGTTTAAACAAACGCCATTAGCACAAAATATGGGTATTCACAATAATTATTTATCAGAGCAAAATGTAGCACAGCAAGGTCAAAAAGAAAAAGAAATTAAAGAGAAGCTAAAAAAAGAACAAGAACTTAAAGCAAAAGAAGAAAAGCATCATAAAGGTGAAAAGCCAGAAGAAAAGGCGAAGATAGAAGAGGAAGTTAAGAAAGAGCTTGAGAAAGAGCAAAAGAAAGAAAATCAAGAAAATCTTATTTTCAGTGGACGTCAAGTATATGAAGAAAGACATAAGCAGTTCTTTAAAGAAGCGCCAATGTCACAAAAGTTATTAGGAATGGGTTATGCAGGTAACTTTAAATACAATGAACAAAAGCAACCAGATCCAAAACTAATTGAAATGGACTTCCATGATTGGTTTTATGATTTCGGTATTATTGGCTTTGTATTACTAATGATTCCATTTATTTATTACGGGCTAAGAATTTTACTAGCATTTGCTACGAGATTTAAGGACATATTTAATATAAAATATGGAATGATTTCAGCAAGCTTATTGTTAGCGTTAGGTATTGCTTATATTGCAGGACATATTTTAACAGCACCAGGAGTTGGGATTTACTTTGTAGTGGTGTTAGCTTATCTAATAGTAGACCTAGAAATTGAATGATAAAAATAAAAGCTAACTTTTGTTAGCTTTTATTTTTTAGTACAGTAAAATAAAAATAGATGGAAACGTAGCGAGGATTTAAAGGAGGAAAAAATATGAGAATATTGCATATGAATGCAGGAGCAGAAGATGGGGGAGGGAAAACACATATTATTTCACTTCTCGATCAGTTTCCAACTGGTGAAGTAGAATTAGCAGTATTTGAAGATGGAATTGTTGCGAAGGAAGCAAGGGAGTTAGGTATAAAAGTCCATGTGTTTTCACAAACATCGCGCTATGATTTATCCATTTTAAAGAATATAAGTGAATTTATTAATAAAGAAAAATTTGATGTAGTTCATACGCATGGTCCTAGGGCTAATTTCTATGTTTCTTTAATGAAAAAGAGAATAAAGGCAAAATGGGTAACGACTATTCATAGTGATCCATTTCAAGACTTTACTAAACAGGGCTTAAAAGGTTGGATTTTTACGAAATTAAATTCGAAAGCCTTAAAAAATATAGACTTATTTTTCGTTGTAACAAATAGATTGAAAAAAAGCTTGGCAGCACTAGGCATTTCAAATGACAAGATGCATGTTATTTATAATGGAATTGAATACGATCAGGAAAAAGCAGAAGGCTATAATAAAAAAGAAATGTTCAATATTGATGAAGATGTATTTACGGCAATCCAAGTAGCACGATTACATCCTGTCAAAGGACATGAAGTTTTATTCGATGCGTTACAACAAACAAAATTAGAGAAAATTAAAGTATTATTAGTTGGCGATGGCCCATTAGAAGAAAATCTAAAGTCATTAGCTACTGAAAAAGGGATTAACGATAAAATAGAGTTTTTAGGACATCGTCAAGATGTAAAACAATTATTTGCGTCGTCACATGTAAATTTATTAACTTCCCATAGTGAAGGGTTCCCACTAGTTTTATTAGAAGCGGCAAACCAACGCGTACCATCAATTGTGACTAGGGCTGGAGAAATTGAGCCATTAATCGTAGATGAAACTTACGGATGGATTGTGCCAACAGGTGATGGAAAGGCATTAGCATTAGCTTTAGAAGAAGCGTATGATAAGTGGAAAACTGGAGAATTAGCAGCAATGGGTAAACATATTTATGAGCATGCTACTATGAACTTCTCACTTCAAAAACTATATGAAGATACAAAAGAAACATATAAGCAATTAATAGCGAAAAACTTGTAATGATAGAGAGGATAGTTAACTATGGCAGTACAAACAGTTGATATTCTAGGCGTTCCTTTTTCTACAATGACAATGGATGAAACGGTCCAATATTTAAAAGAACAACTAGAAGCGGAACGAACTCATACGTTTCAGGTAGTAACAGCAAATCCTGAAATTGTTATGTGCGCAAAAAAGGATGAAAAGTTCTATCAAACATTATTGAATACAGATTTAATTACACCTGATGGTATTGGGGTTGTAAAGGCAAGTGGTATGCTTGGTACACCTTTAAAAGAGCGTGTAGCAGGTTTTGATTTAATGTGTAATTTACTTGCGAAGTTATCAGAAGATAGTAAACCAGTATCTGTTTTCTTATTAGGTGCAAAGCCGCATGTTGTACAAGCTGCAGCAGATCATTTAACAAAGACATATTCAGCTGTATCCATCGCCGGTACACAAGATGGTTATTTTAAACAAGAAGACGAAGAGAATATTATTTCTCGCATTCAAGAAGCAAAACCAGATTTATTACTTGTTGCACTCGGTTTCCCGAGACAAGAGAACTTTATCCAAAACAATAAGCATCGTTTAGAAACGAAAATGGCTGTTGGAGTGGGTGGAAGTTTAGACGTATGGGCTGGAGAAGTAAAACGTGCACCAAAATGGATTCAAGCGATTCATTTAGAGTGGTTTTATAGATTATGCAGTAATCCAACACGCTGGCGTCGTCAGTTAGTATTAGCGGAATTTTTAAAAGAAGTAATGCGTTCGAAAAAGTAGCGAAATATCGCTGCTTTTTTTATTTGTTCATTTTTAATAAATTGAAACTTTAATCAGTGAGGCATTCCTACTGATTATTAGCCCTCACCAATCGGGATAGACGTTTTACTTTTTGGGAATGATGAAGGAGAAATTTTTTACACAAAAGTATTTTACTTATACAATTCACACATGTAAAATGATGTGTAAAGACACCTGTGTGAGGAGGACTTCTAGTGGGTAAGGTAAAAGAAATTTCGAAGCGCAAACTACTTGGTATAGCTGGGCTTGGATGGCTATTTGATGCAATGGATGTTGGAATGCTTTCATTTGTAATGGTAGCCTTGCAAAAGGATTGGGGATTAACGAGCCAGGAAATGGGCTGGATAGGTAGTATTAACTCAATCGGTATGGCAGTAGGAGCGCTTATTTTTGGGATACTATCAGATAAAATAGGGCGAAAATCAGTCTTTATTATTACATTATTATTATTTTCTATCGGTAGTGGTTTAACTGCGTTAACGACGACACTCGCGATGTTTCTCGTTTTACGCTTTGTAATTGGTATGGGGCTTGGCGGAGAGCTTCCGGTTGCCTCTACACTAGTATCAGAGAGTGTTGAAGCACATGAGCGTGGGAAAATTGTTGTGTTATTAGAAAGTTTTTGGGCAGGTGGATGGTTAATTGCAGCTCTTATCTCGTATTTTGTTATTCCGAAATATGGTTGGGAAGTTGCGATGGTATTGAGTGCAGTTCCAGCACTATATGCTTTATATTTAAGATGGAATTTACCGGATTCCCCAAGGTTTCAAAAAGTTGAAAAAAGACCATCTGTTATTGAAAATATAAAATCAGTTTGGTCTGGGGAATATCGTAAAGCAACAATTATGCTATGGATTCTATGGTTTTGTGTTGTCTTTTCCTATTATGGAATGTTCCTTTGGTTACCGAGTGTAATGGTGCTAAAAGGATTTAGTTTAATAAAAAGTTTCCAATACGTACTTATTATGACATTAGCTCAACTTCCAGGATATTTCACTGCTGCTTGGTTTATTGAACGTCTCGGTCGTAAATTTGTTTTGGTTACGTATTTAATCGGGACAGCTTGCAGTGCCTATTTGTTTGGGGTTGCGGATTCATTAACAGTATTAATCGTGGCAGGTATGTTACTATCCTTCTTTAACTTAGGTGCTTGGGGAGCATTATACGCCTATACACCTGAGCAGTATCCAACCGTTATTCGTGGTACAGGTGCAGGAATGGCAGCAGCATTTGGGCGTATTGGTGGTATTCTTGGGCCACTATTAGTGGGGTATTTAGTTGCCTCAGAAGCTTCACTATCATTAATATTTACGATTTTCTGCGGATCAATTTTAATTGGTGTATTCGCTGTAGTAATACTTGGACAAGAAACGAAGCAACGAGAATTAGTATAAAGTGAAATTTTAAATGTATGCCTGATCGTTTATTACCCTACACTACTCGGCTCTTTCTAGGCAGTTAATGTAGGATAAAGGGGGAGAGGAAACCGAAGGGGTTTCCTTTTTTCTGTTTTTTTAGATAAATAATGGTATAGTAAGAAAAAGGGATTATTTCTTATAAAAGCGAATGTATACAGCAGGACATATGGACAAAGAATTAGGTGGTTGAAGAAATGAAAATTTTACTGATCATGGAAGAGGCAGAAGAGAGAAGAGAGTTAGCTGAAAAATTCACTGAAAATATGAGAAATGTAGAATGTTTTGAAGCAAAGACAGGAACAGAATCTTTATTTATGATGAAAAAACATATACCAGACTTTGTTTTTTTAAGTTCCAAATTACTAGATGGTACTGGTTTTGAATATGCAAGTTTATTACGAGAAATAAATTGCTATACAAAATTTATTTTTGTAGGTGAAAACATAGAGGAATCTATTACAGCTTTTCGTTTCCAAGCATTTTATTATTTATTACGACCATTTCGTGAAGAAGATTTACAATTTCTTTTATATAAAATAGGTAAAGAACAAGGTGAGAAAGCAAAGAGTTATTTGCGGAAACTACCGATAGAAAGTCAAGAAGGTATACGATATATGCTTCCAGAAGATATCGTATATGTAAGTAAAAATAAAGAAAATAAAACTGTTTCAATTTACACAACGAATAATCAGTATATTTCAACATATACACTTCAGGAATTAGAAAATAAGCTAAATGCATATGATTTTTTACGTGTGCATAAAAGCTATTTAATTAATATGTCATATGTAAAAGAACTGAAACCTTATTATAATGGAACGTATAATTTGTATTTAGATAGGTATGATGAGCAACCGATTCCAGTCAGTCGTAATTATGTAAAACGCCTTCGAAATAACATTGAATTATAGTAGGTAATGAGAGTATTTTAACATGATAAACTGAAAATCCTTCATGATAAGGAGGATTCAAGTTAAATATTCAGAAAATTTAGTACAATCTCCACTAAGAAATAGTATTGGGGGAATTGTATGTGAAGACATTGAAATCGATCTTACTTTGGGGCGTTATTACAGCAGTAGGAGCAGGTGCTTTTGGGGTAATAGCTTTATCACAAGGTGAAACCATTAATGCTGTATGGCTCTTAGTAGCTGCCGTATGTGTATATGCGGTTGCTTATCGTTTTTATAGTAGATTTATAGCGAGAAAGGTTTTTAATTTAGATGATAATCGGCAAACACCAGCCCATACATTAAACGATGGGAAAGACTATGTTCCGACAAATAAGTGGGTATTATTTGGACATCACTTTGCAGCGATTGCTGGGGCGGGACCTTTAGTAGGACCGATTTTAGCAGCACAAATGGGATATTTACCAGGGACCATTTGGATTATTGTTGGGGTAGTTGTTGCGGGGGCTGTCCAAGATTTTGTCATTTTATTTGCTTCGATGAGACGTAATGGTAAATCGTTAGGAGAAATGATTAAGGATGAGATTGGACCTGTTACAGGACTAATTGCAATGATAGGTATTTTAGGAATTATGATTATTTTATTAGCAGTATTAGCGTTAGTCGTAGTAAAGGCACTGATCGGAAGTCCTTGGGGAATGTTTACAATAGCAGCAACGATTCCTATCGCTATTTTAATGGGAGTTTATATGCGCTATATTAGGCCTGGTCGTGTTGGAGAAGGGTCAGTAATTGGTATTATCCTACTTATTTTATCTCTTATTGGAGGACAGTATGTAGCAGAAAACCCAACACTTGCAAGTATGTTCACATTTAGTGGTGAAACAATTGCTATTATGCTTATTGTATATGGATTTATCGCATCTGCATTACCAGTTTGGATGCTATTAGCACCACGTGATTATTTAAGTACATTTTTAAAAGTTGGAACAATCGTTGGATTGGCGATAGGTATTTTAATTGTAGCACCCAATTTACAAATGCCAGCAGTTTCGCAATTTATTGATGGAACTGGTCCTGTTTTCTCTGGTAATTTATTCCCGTTCTTATTTATTACGATTGCCTGTGGTGCGGTCTCTGGATTCCATGCTCTCGTTTCATCTGGTACAACTCCAAAAATGATTGAGCAAGAGGGACATGCACAGCCAATTGGTTACGGAGCAATGTTAATGGAGTCGTTTGTAGCAGCGATGGCAATGATTGCAGCTTGTGTATTAACGCCAGGAACTTATTTTGCGATTAATAGTCCGGCGGCACTTATTGGTACGGATGTATCGCAGGCAGCTCAAGTTATTTCTTCATGGGGATTTGCTATTACACCAAATGAATTAAAAGAACTTGCTGTAAATGTTGGAGAGCAAACAATTTTATCACGTACAGGTGGCGCACCGACGTTAGCAATAGGTATGGCATATATTTTCTCGCAAGTAATAGGTGGAACGGCGATGATGGCATTCTGGTATCATTTTGCCATTCTTTTTGAAGCCCTATTTATTTTAACAACGATTGACGCAGGAACTCGTGTAGGACGATTTATGATTCAAGATATTTTAGGGCATGTATATAAGCCTTTTGCGAAAACAGATTCTACATTAGCGAATGTAATAGCTACAACGTTATGTGTATTAGGGTGGGGATATTTCCTATACCAAGGGGTAATAGATCCGCTCGGTGGAATTAATACATTATGGCCACTTTTCGGTATTGCAAATCAAATGTTAGCGGGTATCGCATTATTACTTGGAACGACAATTTTGTTCAAAATGGGGAAAAAGGCGTACGTTTGGGTAACACTTATTCCAACTGTGGGATTGCTTATTGTAACAATGACAGCGGGTTATCAAAAGCTATTTCATGAAAATCCTAAAATCGGATTTCTATCTCACGCGAAGGTGTTTCAGGGAGCGCTAGATGAAGGGAAAGTGTTAGCACCAGCTAAAAATGTTGCTCAAATGAAGCAAATTATTTTTAATGATTATATCGATGCAGCGCTTTGTGGGATTTTTATGATAGTTGTAATCGCTGTGTTAATTTCAGCACTTCGAATTTGGATACAAGTATTAAGAAATAAGCCAATGCCGTTAAAAGAGGCACCATATATTCCTAGAGATGAAAGTGAGTCGAGGAACTATGCTTAAAAAGCTGTGGCAAGTATGGGGGGAAAGGAAGCGCTTTATTAGTTTGCTCGTTGGGGTACCAAGTTATGAAATATACGTAGAGCATATGAAAAAGCATCATCCAGAAGAAGAGATTGTATGTCAAAAGCAGTTTTTTGCTGAGGCACAAGAAGCAAGATTTAACGCAAAGGGTGGAAAAATATCACGCTGTTGTTAATGAAAAAGGGCGGGTTTTCGCCCTTTTTATTTTTTTTGCTGTTTCACGTGGAACAGCAAAAAAAATAAACAAAAACTTTGGGAATTATAGGGATTTCGTATACAATAAAGTGAGGAAGGGGATAGATGGAAAAGTAGGGAGATTATTTTATGTTAAGGGACTTATTTGTAAATACAACAATTATTATTTCCTTTATTTTTGTTGGAGGTCAGCTTTTAAGAGATAAGCCGTTAAAAGAAGGATTCTCTTTTTTGCAGAAGTGTGTAATCGGTATTTTTACTGGAATATTAGGTGTACTGTTAATGCATTTTGGTGTACACATTGAAGATATTATGTTGGATTTACGTTATTTAGCCGTTATTTTGGCAATTATAGTTGGAGGTCCGGTAGCTAGTAGTATAACAGTTACTATAATTTTAATTACTCGGCTAATTTTTACTGAGTACTCTTTAGCTTCTGAATTGGCTTGCTATACAATTTTACTAAGTGGAATTGGTGTTATCTTTATTGCAAGAATACAAACTTCGATTACGTTAAAGTTAGTATGGTTACACGTATACTGCCTTTCTATTTTGATAGTACCGATGTATATATTATTTAATGATATATCTGTAGTTGTACTATATTTAATTTCAAGTATTACTACAGGTTACATAACATTCGTAAGTACAAACTATGTTTTACAATCCAATGAGTTATTTCAAAAGATGAAACAATACGCAACGATAGATGCATTGACAGGTTTAGGAAACGTAAGACAGTTTGATTTAGAGATGAATCGTCATATTAGTAATAAGAACATGAAAAATGATTCGCTTTGTTTACTACTTATAGATATTGATCACTTTAAGTATGTAAATGATACGTACGGGCATCCTGCAGGGGACGAAGTGTTAAAACAAGTAGGATGTATTTTACGAGAAACTTCACAATTTCCAGATTTGGCTTTTCGAAAGGGTGGAGAGGAGTTTGCGCTTTTGATACCGAATAAGGGATTAGCTTACGGAATTTGTATGGGCGAGCAAATTCGTACAGCTGTTGAAAGTCACCCATTTCAATTGTTAGATGGAACAAAAATAAAAATTACGGTTTCGGTAGGGGTTTCAGAGTATGAAGGGTCATCGGAGCAATTTATTCAAGCGGTGGATGATGCGTTATACTACTCGAAACGAAATGGTAGAAATAAGGTCAGCTCTGCATCTTAAAGATAAGATGACCAGAAGACATAAAGCTTATAAAAAACACTCACAGAGTCAATGTATGAACCTTGTGAGTGTTTTTTATTTACATATTAGACAAGTTCTTTTGATACAACGAATTTACGATATGCACCATGGTGAGTTGGACCTACGTATTCGTTAATTTTGAATGAGTAACGAATAGCAGCTGTGATGAATTCTTTAGCAGTTTTTACTGCTTCTTTCACAGGTTTTCCTTTTGCAAGTTCTGCTGTAATTGCAGCAGAATATGTACAACCTGCACCGTGTGTATTGGTTGTATCGATTTTTTCTGATTCTAGAAGTTCGAATGTTTCTCCATCATATAGGACGTCGATTGCAGTTTCCGTACCAAGTTTGCTTCCGCCTTTAATTAGTACGTATTTGGCACCTAAAGCGTGGATTTTCTTCGCTGCTTCTTTCATGTCCTCAAGAGAATTAATTTTCACACCGCTTAATTGGTAAGCTTCAAATAAGTTTGGCGTTACAACTAATGCCTTTGGCACAAGAACGTCACGTAAGCAATCGTTCGTTTCAGGATGTAATGCTTCATCTGCACCTTTACATACCATAACAGGGTCAACTACTACATTTTTGAAATTGTGCTTTTCGATTGTTTCTGCAACCATTTCAATAATTTCTACCGATCCAAGCATACCTGTTTTTAAAGCATCTACGCCAACACCTTCAATTGTTGTTTCTAATTGTGGTTTTAATGTAGAAGCTGGGATTGGAAATACGTTATGTGCCCAACCGTTATGTGGATCCATCGTTACGATTGTTGTAAGAGATGTCATTCCGTATACGCCAAGTTCTTGGAATGTTTTTAAATCTGCTTGTATACCAGCACCGCCACTTGTGTCAGAACCAGCGATAGTAAGTGCTTTATTTAATGTCATTATGAAAGCCCCCTCAAGTGATATAATGAAAACTATGTTTTCACCATTATATCAATGTTACGAATAAGTACAAAGTGAAAAGTAGATGATTTATTTTAAGAGCTATTTAAAATCTTGTATGCAGGAGAATGAGTATGTTTCGAGATAATCGTACAAATGAATTAGTTATATTAAAGGAAATTGCAGAAACATTAAATACATCAAATGATACGTATCATGTATTGCAAGCTGTCCTAGAGAAATTACTAAGTGTGACAGGCTTAACGACAGGATGGATTTTTCTTGCAGATGAAAATGGGAAGTATACGAAGTTGATTGATTACCAATTACCAGAGGCACTTACATATGAAAATAAACGCCCGATGTGCGAAGGTGAGTGTTGGTGTTTACGAGGTTTTGTAGATGGGAAATTAGAGAGAGCCGTTAATATTATTGAATGTAAAAGAATTAATAATGCAATTGAATATAATTGGGGAGATACGGAGGGCATTCTTCATCATGCTACGGTTCCTTTAAAAGCTGGAGGAGAAAAATTTGGGTTGTTAAATGTTGCAAGTCCAGGTAAAACACATTTTTCGGAAGAAGAATTAGTATTACTCCAATCGGTTGCTTTCCAAATTGGTACGGCTTTAAAGCGAACAAAATTATATGAAAATGAAAAAAGAAGAGCACATTATTATGTGAAATTAGAGCGTTTCATTCAAGATTTAAAAACGATTCATAAGTTTAATGTATTACCTGAAAAGGTGGTAAATCACGTAGGTGAAGTATTTCAATGGAATCAAGTAGCGCTTTTTATTAGGGAGGAAAAAGAATTATCTCTGCGAGCGTCTTACGTTCAGGAAGAGTTACAAGAGGATGTAAAAGAGGCGGCCAACAAGGCGTTAGAGCAAGATGAACCAGTTCTAATAAAACATCAAATAGGGCATAATGTGCATCTAAATCAAACTGTTATTGCTACGCCAATACATATTCAAAACCATATATTTGGTGTTTTATGTGTTAGCTTGAATAATGGAGAGTTTGATGCTAATACAATAGATGTAATTCAAGCGCTATCAAACCATGTTTCGTTAATAATAGAGAATTTGAGGTTAAACGAGCAGCGCCGTGAACTTGTACGAATGGAAGAAAGAAACCGATTAGCAAGAGATTTACATGATTCTGTTTCGCAAAAATTATTTTCATTAACCTTTATGACAAAAGGCGCCGAGGCAGTTTTAAAAGGTAAAAATGAAAAGGTAGATCAATCTTTGTATGAGATGCGTGAACTTGCACAAGGAGCTTTGAAAGAAATGAGGACATTAATTTGGCAGCTTCGTCCAGCAGGATTAGAAAAAGGATTATTGCCAGCTCTAAAGCAGTACGGTGAAAATTTGGGACTGAAAATTAGGGAGCAAGTTACGGGTGTTCGTGATTTACATCGTGTAGTAGAAGAAGCTTTATGGCGCATTGGCCAAGAAGCACTGAACAATGTAAGTAAGCATGCAGGTGTAAAAGAAGCGACGATTTATTTTACAGTGAATGAGAAAAATGTATCATTAGAAATAGTTGATCAAGGAAAGGGCTTTGTGGAAAAGAATATAAAAGAAAAGAAATCACTAGGTATGACTACGATGCGTGAAAGAGTAGAATTAGTTGGTGGAACAATTAAAATTGTAAGTAGTAATAAACGAACGAGCGTAAAAGTAAATGTACCATTATGATGTGAAAATGAGGGAAGTTTGTGAAAATAAAAGTATTGTTAGTTGATGATCATACAGTCGTTTTAAAAGGATTAGCGTTTTTCTTAAGCACACAGGAAGATTTAGATTTAGTTGGAGAAGCGAATAATGGGAAAGAAGCGTTAGTGAAAGTAGGAGAAACAAATCCTGATGTTATATTAATGGATTTATATATGCCTGAAATGGATGGTGTTGAGGCAACGGCATATATTAAAAAAGAGTATCCAAATGTGAAAGTAATTGTGTTAACTAGCTTTTCTGATCAGGCGCATGTGTTACCTGCATTAAGGGCTGGAGCAAGTGGGTATATTTTAAAAGATGTAGAACCGGATCAGCTTGTTGAGGCTATTCGAAGTGCATATAAAGGTAATATTCAATTACATCCGGATATAGCAAATGCTCTTCTCTCTCAAACATTACCTGTAGAAGAAAAGGAAGAAGAACCTTCTATTCAAGTAGATGTGCTAACAGCGAGAGAAAATGAGGTGTTGCAACTATTAGCAAAAGGGATGAGCAATAAGGAAATTGCATCTGTGTTAGTTATTACAGAAAAGACAGTTAAGGCGCATGTAAGTAGCATTTTGAGTAAATTAAATTTATCCGATCGTACACAAGCGGCGTTATATGCAGTGAAAAATGGAATTGTATAAGACAAAAGTCGTAAGACCTAGTTCGCCTTTAGAAGGTGGACTTTTTTTATGGAAAAATACGTCTATGTGAGGACGAAATTGTCTTGATATAAAGATAAAATATATTTGTAAGCAACAAAACAACAATTACAAGGGATACCTTTTTTGAAAGCATATAACAACATAAGAGTGAGTACTAGGAGGAAGAAATAATGGAAACAGTTTTATTCGTTAAAGCAAACAACCGTCCAGCGGAACAAGCAGTTAGTGTAAAATTATATGAGGCATTTTTAGCAAACTATAAAGAAGCACACCCAAATGATACAGTAGTAGAACTGGATTTATATAAAGAAGAATTACCATATGTAGGTGTAGACATGATCAATGGTACATTCAAGGCAGGTAAAGGATTTGATTTAACAGAAGAAGAGGCAAAAGCAGTAGCAGTTGCTGATAAGTATTTAAATCAATTCCTAGAAGCTGATAAAGTTGTTTTCGGCTTCCCATTATGGAACTTAACGATTCCAGCAGTGCTACACACATATATTGATTATTTAAACCGTGCTGGTAAAACGTTCAAATACACGCCAGAGGGTCCAGTTGGCCTAATCGGTGATAAGAAGATTGCATTATTAAATGCACGAGGCGGCGTATATTCAGAAGGTCCAGCAGCTGAGGTAGAAATGGCTGTTAAATATGTAGCAAGTATGATGGGCTTCTTCGGCGCAATAAACATGGAAACAGTAATTATTGAAGGACATAACCAATTCCCAGATAAAGCGGAAGAAATCATTGCTACAGGTCTTGAAGAAGCAGCTAAAGTAGCAAGTAAATTTTAATTAAAATTATAATCGTCACTCGAAAAAGCAGCATTAACATGTAAACGTTAATGCTGCTTTTTTTATATTTTTAGTTCATCAGCAAGTTTTTTTAATTGAATTCGATCTCGTATGTAATAGGTTCTTCCGTCTTTTTTTAAGTAATTTTGTTGGCAAAACTGATTTAATACATATAAAAGATGACGGTAGCTGACATTTAAATATTCCGAGGCCTCAGTATGCTTTTCTATATAACAATTATTTTGTTCTGTTAATAAAATAAAAGCAGCTAATCGATTTTCAAAAGGATAACTATAGTTTTTTGCGTAATTTTCAGTGCGAGTAATTGTCTTTTCTCCAATAAATTTGCATAAGTGCTGTAAAAACGTTGCATCTTGTAATAAAAGTTGCTGACAATCTTTAAGAGGAAGTGCCAAACAAACACAATCTTCTAGTACTTCAACGGACTTAGTAATATTTTCTACTCCTATTAATCCTAATTCCCCGATAAAAGATGGTGCTTGAATAAAATTAATTAATGAAACCTTCCCGTTTTTATGACTCATATATATTTTTGCCTTCCCAGAAATTAAGTAATAGAGATAAGGGAGAGTATTTCCTTCGCTACATATCATCTCTTTCGTTTGAAAAGAATGTAGCTCTACATATGGCAAGACATGAAATGAAAATAGGGTATGGAATTGATGGATTTGCATGTATTGATAAATTTCTTCCTCATTTTTGCTGATTTTCATATTTTCACCCCTATTTATAGTATGAGATATCTCCTATTATCTTTACAAGAAGGAATGATACGATTTATGTAAATTTGTTTTTGTAGAAAAGAGAGTGTGATGAGTTTATGAAAAAATATAAAACATTGCTATTTGATGTAGATGATACATTATTAGATTTCCAAAAGGCTGAAAAAGTGGCTTTACGGGTGCTTTTTGAAGAGAAGGGAATCCCTTTAACAGACGAGATAGAGGCTCGTTATAAAAAAATAAATAAAGGTCTTTGGGATGCTTTTGAAAAAGGGGAACTATCACGCAATGAAGTTGTAAATACACGATTCTCTCTGTTGTTTAAAGAGTATGGAGAAGAAGTAGATGGAATATTATTCGAAAATAATTACCGTAACTACTTAGAAGAAGGAAATCAACTCATGCAAGGTGCGTTTGAATTTATAAATCAAATTCAAGGGGAGTATGAGTTGTATATAGTGACAAATGGTGTTTCTAAGACGCAAGATAAACGTTTGCGTAATGCAGGGTTACATTCATTGTTTAAAGATGTTTTTGTTTCGGAAGATACAGGTTTTCAAAAGCCGATGAAAGAGTATTTTGATTATGTTTTTGAACGGATTCCTAACTTTGCACCTGAAGAAGGGCTGATTATTGGGGATTCGTTAAGCGCGGATATTAAAGGTGGATATGTAGCGGGAATTGATACTTGTTGGTTTAATCCAGAAAGGAAGTTAAATGATAGTGGGATTATACCGACATATGAAGTGCATAATTTTGAGGAGTTAGAAGCGTTATTAAAGCAGCATGTGTAATAAAAAAATAGACAGTGGAGCTTGCGTCTCCAATGTCTATTTTTGTTAATTTGTATTTTCGTTATGTTTTGGGAGTGGAAAGGCATTCCCGATAGCAGCTGCACCAAGCATTGGCAATAGTAAATTAAGCGGGAAAAACATAAGTAATAGTAATGTTATAGCTATTGGCTTTCGTAACGCATAGCTCGAAATTGCTGTCGTTACGATAGCAACGGATGCTACTGGATCTATAGGAAGAATAGATGCTATAGCGTATCCAATACTTGATCCGGAAAATATAATTGGGAATATATGTCCACCCCGCCACCCTGTGTTCAAACAAACGGCAGTAATACACAACTTTAAAATCCCTGAAAGAATTAGTATCCAAAAAGATAAATGGCTCCATTCAACAACTAACTCTTTTAATTGATGTTCCCCTGAAAATAATGTGTACGGAAGAAAAGTTCCTGCAATTCCTAATAAAATGCCACCGATAATTCCGAGTGTCAGCTTGTATTCCCTAAAAGGGTGAATTAACTTCTCTAATGTGAATTCTAACTTGAAATAAAAGAAACCAACTATAGCACCGATACTAGCAAGTGGAAGAAATGCGATCCATTCATTGAAAGAAAGTGCACCTTCCCCGAAATCAACAATAAAGGATCCACGATTATCGAGTTTACTCAGTAGTAAATAAACAGAAAAACCTGCGAAAGTAGTAGCTAAGTATACAATTGCCTTTTTTCCTTTAGAAAAAGCAGCAATTTGTTCCCCCTCATTTTCATTCGGTGCTAAATAACCGAATAATGGTGCGTTAAAAATGACACTTAAAGTAGCGCCAATTCCAATCTCGGTTAGCTCATTCATACCCTTTAAGGCAAATTTAAAGCGATCCCCTACCCATGTGCACAGTCCGCCTATAATTCCAACTAGTGCGGCTTCTGGACCAAGACTAGCTCCGAAAATCAAAACAATAATCGCTGTTAAAGTAGCCTGATGGACAAAGCGATATTCGATTCGACCAGTTTTTTTATATTCAGTCATCACTTCAGGCATAAGGCGTGGATATATACCGAAATATTTTTGTGATAGACCAACGAGGACCCCGCCAATTATTGTTACGCAAAGGGTGTAATAAGAGGGATAAGAGAGAACTTCAGGCAAGTATCTCCAAATAAAGTGGATTCCAATATTTATTGTGACTAAAAATAACCAGACTGTAGCTCCTACTATAGATCCTAGAAGAATGCCATATAGAGCAAGTATGTACTGCATATCTTTTTTATTTGTCATGTTATACCTCCGTTATGTAAATCTCAGTAGGGAAAAAGTGAAATATACTAGTGGAAAATGGATTGAATATATATAGTATCTTTTTGAGAGGACCGCCTATTCAACATATAGGCTGAATTTTAGAGAATTTGAATTTATAGGTTAAATTACTTATTTAATTTTATAGACTGATTTGAGTTTTTTAAAGGTCTTTTTTGAAATAGACTAGAATATATTTCTTTTGTTGCTTTATATGAAACTGTTAACATTTATTTTAGAACATTCAGAAAAAACTGTTTGACATTAGGAAATTATTGCTATAAAATCAACGGTAATTGCATAGTCTTATCAAGAAAAGGTGGAGGGACAGGCCCGATGAAACCTTGGCAACAGCCGTATAACGGAATTGTGCCAAATCCTGCAGGTAGTAATCCTGAGAGATAAGAAAGAGCCTTTAGAGCGTGTTTTCAAACTGCTCCTTTCTTGTTTTCAGGAAAGGGGCAGTTTTTTATTTTGTATAAAAGAAAGGAGAATGAGAGATGGGAGAATCATGGGGAAAAGGAACGATTTGTGTGCAAGGTGGCTATACGCCAAAGAATGGTGAACCACGTGTTTTACCACTTTATCAAAGCACAACGTATAAATACGATACTTCGGATGATTTAGCAGCTCTATTTAACTTAGAGGCAGAAGGATATATTTATACGCGTATTGGAAACCCTACTCTAGCCGCATTTGAGCAGAAGTTATCAGATTTAGAAGGCGGTGTAGGAGCTGTTGCAACGGCTTCTGGGCAAGCAGCTATTATGCTCGCAGTTTTAAATATTTGTAGTAGTGGGGATCATTTACTTTGCTCTTCAACTGTTTACGGGGGAACGTTTAATTTATTTGGGGTGAGTTTACGTAAGCTTGGCATTGATGTTACGTTCTTTAATCCAAATTTAACGGCAGATGAAATTACGGCACTTGCTAACGATAAGACGAAACTTATCTATGCAGAATCATTAGGAAATCCAGCGATGAATGTTTTAAATTTCAAAGAATTTTCAGCTGCCGCTAAAGAATTAGAGGTACCTTTTATCGTTGATAATACATTAGCAACTCCTTATTTATGCCAAGCGTTTGAATATGGGGCAAATATTATTGTTCATTCTACGACTAAATATATCGATGGGCATGCGAGCTCTTTAGGCGGTATTGTAATTGACGGTGGAAACTTTGATTGGACAAATGGAAAATATCCTGAGCTTGTTGAACCAGATCCAAGTTATCACGGTGTAAGTTACGTTCAAAACTTTGGTGCAGCAGCATATATTGTGAAAGCACGTGTTCAACTATTAAGAGATTATGGAAATTGTATGAGCCCATTCAATGCATATATTAGCAATATTGGCTTAGAGACTTTGCATTTACGAATGGAGCGTCATAGCGAAAATGCTCTGGCAGTTGCTAAGTGGCTTGCTAATCATGAACGTATTGAATGGGTGAATTATCCGGGATTAGATAGTAATGAAAATTACTCGTTAGCACAAAAGTATTTGAAAAAAGGTGCTAGTGGGGTTTTAACATTTGGTATTAAAGGGGGATTAGAAGCAGCAAAAGAATTTATCGCAAATGTAAAACTAGCAACTCTTGTAACGCACGTAGCTGATGCACGAACTTGCGTTATACATCCCGCTAGTACGACGCATAGACAATTAAATGCTGAAGATCAGCGTTTAGCTGGTGTTACATCTGATTTAATTCGTTTATCGGTTGGTATAGAAGATGTTTCTGATATTATTGCAGATTTGGAAGCAGCTCTAGTTGGAGGCAAAACACATGCCGATCATAATTGATAAAGATTTACCGGCTCGCAAAGTGTTGCAAAAAGAAAATATTTTTGTAATGACGAAGGAGCGAGCAGAAACACAAGATATACGCGCTTTGAAAATTGCTATATTAAATTTAATGCCAACGAAGCAAGACACAGAGGCACAATTACTTCGCTTAATTGGAAACACACCGTTGCAATTAGATGTTCATTTACTTCATATGGAATCACATCTGTCTCGTAATGTAGCGCAGGACCATTTAACGAGCTTTTATAAAACGTTTCGTGATATTGAAAATGAAAAATTTGATGGGCTCATTATTACAGGAGCACCAGTTGAAACTCTTTCTTTTGAAGAAGTAGATTATTGGGAAGAGCTTAAACGTATTATGGAGTATTCAAAAACGAATGTAACATCTACGCTCCATATTTGCTGGGGGGCACAGGCTGGTTTGTACTATCATTATGGTGTTCCAAAGTATCCCCTTAAGGAAAAAATGTTCGGTGTATTTGAACATGAGGTTTGCGAGCAACATGTGAAATTGTTACAAGGATTTGATGAATTGTTTTTTGCTCCGCATTCTCGTCATACAGAAGTACGAGAGAATGATATTAGAGAAGTGAAAGAATTAACATTGTTAGCAAACTCTGAAGAAGCAGGTGTTCACCTTGTTATTGGGCCAGAAGGAAGGCAAGTTTTTGCCCTTGGACATAGCGAATATAGTTGTGAGACGTTAAAACAAGAATACGAACGAGATCGTGACAAGGGATTAAATATTGATGTGCCAAAAAACTATTTTAAACATAATAATCCAGATGAAAAGCCGCTTGTTAGGTGGAGGAGTCATGGTAATTTATTGTTTTCTAATTGGTTGAATTATTACGTGTATCAAGAAACCCCTTATATATTGTAAAGAAAGATTGTGTAACACGTGGCAACGTTTTCCTTGTAAAGATTAACTTATATTTTTCCGAATGTTCAAAATACATTGTTTTTCAGATTTTTTACTCATATAATTTCATCTAAACACAATTTTTGAGGGGTGGACAGTACTATGAAAGAAATTCAAGTTGGGTTATTAGGTCTTGGGACAGTTGGCAGTGGTGTGGTTCGTATTATTACGGATCATCAAGAACGACTCATACACCAAGTAGGTTGTCCAGTTAAGGTAACGAAAGTATTAGTGCAAAACATTGAGAAAGAGAGAGAGGTAGAGGTACCTTCTACTCTATTAACACAAGATGCAAATGAAATTTTAGATAATCCAAATATTGATGTTGTCATCGAAGTGATGGGTGGCATTGATGATGCAAAATCATATATTTTACGAGCTTTAAAAAGTGGAAAGCATGTTGTAACTGCAAATAAAGACTTAATGGCATTACATGGAGCTGAATTATTAGCGACAGCAAAAGATAATAAGGCTGATTTATTCTATGAGGCGAGTGTGGCAGGGGGAATTCCAATTTTACGCAGTATCGTAGAAGGACTTTCTTCAGATCTTATTACGAAAGTAATGGGAATTGTAAATGGAACGACAAATTTTATTTTGACGAAAATGTCAGACGAAGGGAGAGCATATAACGACGTGTTAAAAGAAGCCCAACAACTTGGATTTGCAGAAGCAGATCCAACATCAGACGTAGAAGGTTTAGATGCAGCAAGAAAAATGACGATTTTAGCTACTCTCGGTTTCTCTACAAATGTAGAGCTTGGAGATGTGAAAGTAAAAGGGATTACCTCTATTACAGAGGAAGATATTGAATACAGTAAGAGCTTAGGTTATACAATTAAATTAATCGGTCTTGCAAAACGAGATGGTGAAAAATTGGAGGTTACAGTTGAACCAACTTTACTTCCAAATACACATCCTCTTGCGGCAGTACAAAATGAATATAACGCTGTGTATGTGTACGGTGAAGCAGTTGGAGAAACGATGTTTTATGGACCAGGCGCAGGAAGTTTACCGACAGCGACAGCTGTTGTTTCGGATTTAGTTGCTGTAATGCAAAATATTAGATTAGGGGTAACAGGAAATAGTGCTGTAGTCCCACAATATCAAAAAGTATTAAAAGAGCCAGACGAAATTGTCGTGAAAAAGTTTTTAAGACTGCATGTAAAAGACGAAATTGGTGTATTTGCAAAAATTACTTCATTGTTCTCTGAGCGTGGCGTTAGCTTTGAAAAGATTATTCAAATGCCGCTTGAAGAGAAAGGAAAGGCTGAAATTGTAATTGTAACGCATCGTGCGTCTCTTGCTGATTATGATTATATTCTACATACGTTGCAAGGGTATGAAGAAATCGATTGTTTGAAAGCGAACTATCGAATTGAAGGGGATGCTAAGTAGTATCTCTTACCATAAAACAGAAAGAGCCTATTAAGCAGCTTGCTTAATAGGCTCTTTTCTATTTAAAATCTGCGTACCAACTTGAATAAATGCTTGGATAATCCAGCCTGTTGTAAAGGATAAGATGATTGTTCCAAAATAGATAGGTCCATCTAATAAAAAGCTTAACGTTAAAAATAAAAAGGCTAATGAAATCTCTGTTCTTCTAAACGTCCATTTTTTCTTTTCAGCAACCGTTAAAACGAAAGCTTCTTGAGGCGCCGCGCAAAGGTTTGTAGAGACGTAAAGACCAATTCCAGCTCCAACGAATAGATTTCCGCAAATAAGTGTTATATATTTTGGAAGAGAGCGGATAGCGTCCATAATAGTTGTAATGGAACCAATCCAATCAACAAAAAGAGAAATAAGAACCATCGTTACAATTGTACCGATTGTAATTTGTTTTTTATTCCAAAAGAGTACGATAAGTGTAAAGGCAAAGTTAATCATGAAAATCCAAAAACCAATGCTTATCCCAAAATTTTGATATAGTGCAATAAAGAAGGAATCATAAGGACTAAGTCCAAAGGAAGTAATTGTTGTCATCATATTAATACCGATGGCAAGAATGAGTAAACCGCCAATGAAAAATATATATTCTAATTTGAATCGAAGCATAGTTGTATATCCTTTCTACATGTATTTGCTAGGAAAGGATATATTGTGGAAAGCTTACCAGGTCAAGGGAGAATTTTTGTGAGAAGGGGAAAATGAGATGACAAATATAAGAAAGATTGCTGAACTTGCTGGAGTATCTGTTTCAACTGTTTCACGTGTACTAAATAATCATCCGTACGTAAATGAACAGAAACGAAAAGAAATTTTAGCAATTATAGAAGAATTAAATTACACGCAAAACGTGAATGCAATTCATTTAGTGAAAGGAAAAACGAATGTAATTGGCGTTTTATTGCCACACGTAAATGATCAATATTATAGTGCTATTATCGAGGGGATATCAAAAGAAACAGCAAAGAATAATTATAATATGATGCTTTGCCAGACAAATTATAGCGAAGAAAGAGAACTAGAAATTTTAAATATGTTAAAAATGAAAAAGCTTGATGGGGTTATTATTTGTTCTCGGACAAATAGTAAGGAGAAGCTTGAAGAATATACGAAATTCGGCCCGATTGTTATGTGTGAAGAAATAGATTCGAAGTATATTTCAAGTGTCCATATCGATTACTACAAAGTATTTTCACGTGGGATGAAAAGTTTAATAGATGCCGGTCATACACGTATTGGATATTGTATTGGAAGAAGTAATAGCGTTAATAGCCAAAGACGAAAGAAGGCGTACGAAGATTCGCTTCAACAGAGTATCGTAACATCGTTAGAGACCTGGAAATTTGAGGGATGTTTTACAGTGGAAGATGGACGCAATGTAATTAGAGAATGGGCTCATATGTCAGTAAAACCGACGGCGTTCCTTGTATCTTGTAACCATATTGCAGCGGGGATGGTTACAGAAGCAAAAAAACAAGGATTTCGTATTCCAGAGGATATTACGATTATCGGGTGTGATGATCAAGAGGTGGCAGATATATTGGGTATAACGACGATTTCGCATTCTAGTAAAAACGTTGGAATGAAAGCGTTTGAATTATTATATGAAAAGATTAATGAAGAGAAATTAGATGTGAAGCATATAGAGTTATTACCAGAGTTAGTAGATAGAGAAACGACATAATTGAGAAGGTGTGAAAATCGCTTTTCAAAATTTCGTTTGGTATAATTATGGACAATCTATGAGGGCTAAAAGGGGTTTTGATATGAGATCAAAAGTAGTAAAAGTAATTCTACTCATTACAATTGCATCTTTCTGTTTATTTGCATATGGCTTTGTTTCAGGTGTAAATGATGTATTAAATCCGAAAGCTTCAAATTTAATTAAAAAGACCGATGTAGTGGCAAAAGAGAAAAAGAAAACGGGAACGTTACAAATCGTTAGTTTAGGTGATTCATTAACGCGTGGCGTTGGTGATAAAGAAGGAATTGGCTATGTTGGGCGAATGAAAGAGGATTTACAAAAAGATTATAAGCAAAAAATTGCATTAACAAATTTAGCAGTTAGTGGTGCAAAAATGCCCGATTTATTAAAACAAATTGAAAGTAGTGGCGCTCAATATTCAATTAAGCAAGCAGATGTAATCGTGTTAACGATTGGTGGGAATGATTTGTTCCCGGGCTGGGAATCGCTTGGGAAAATAGATTTAGAGACGTATCGTCCTGACACAGAAACGTTTCAAAATGAAGCAAAGAAAATTATAGAAGAAATTCGTAAATTAAATACAGATAGTCCGATTTTTTGGCTTGGTTTATACAATCCTTTTGAAGATGTAGAAGATTTAAAAGGGTCTTCAAACATTGTTGTGGACTGGAATGCATCTTTAGAGAAGTTAGCGCTAAACGATAAAAATGTGTATATTACACCGACATTTGATTTATTCCAAAACCGCGGGAAAGATTTATTATACTCTGATCATTTTCATCCGAATGAAGTAGGTTATACGTATATGGCAGAACGTTTAGTTCAAAATGTTGTAAGTAAATTAAAACTAGAACAAGGAGGGGTAAAATGACGACGATACTTTCCGTACGAGACTTGAAGAAGGTAATTGGAAACAAGACTCTTGTAGAGAATATTTCCTTTGATGTAAAGCAAGGAGAAGTGTTCGGGTTCCTAGGACCAAACGGTGCTGGAAAGACGACTACTATTCGAATGTTAGTCGGATTGATTAAGGCGACAGAAGGTAAGATTTCTATCGGTGGTTATTCGATTAAGGAAAATTTCAGAGAAGCGATGCGTCAAATTGGGAGTATCGTTGAAAACCCAGAGTTGTATACATATTTAACAGGATGGGAAAATTTAAAGCAATTTGCTCGTATGTTAGGTGATATATCAGATGAACGTATTATTGAAATTGCTGAAATGGTTCATTTAGATGAAAGAATTCATGACAAGGTAAAAACGTACTCACTTGGTATGAAACAACGCCTTGGAATTGCACAGGCGCTCCTTGGGAATCCTAAATTGCTTATATTAGATGAGCCAACGAATGGTTTAGATCCAGCAGGGATTAGAGAACTTAGGGAATTTATACATAAGCTTGTGAAAGAAGAAAATATGAGCGTGTTTATTTCAAGTCACTTGCTAAGTGAAGTGCAAATGATATGCGATCGCGTTGCTATTATTCATAAAGGAAAGATGATAACAGTTGCCAAGGTTGAAGAATTAATTAAAACAGCAAGTGATCGTGTAGAATGGATTGTTACACCAATTTCTAAGGCGAAAGATATGCTAGAAGCGGCCGAGGAAATAAGAGAAGTGAGTGTAAAAGGCGAGCGATTACTATGCCGCATGGATATTGCATCTATAAGTAGTTGGAATAAAAAATTTGTAGAAAATGAAATAGATGTACATAGCGTTAAGGAGCTTGTATTTACGCTAGAAGATTTATTTATTGAACTCACAAGGGGTGAGCAGCATGCGTGAATTTG
Organism: Bacillus sp. GC_Bacil_1; assembly: GCF_026540675.1. Classification (NCBI taxonomy): domain Bacteria; kingdom Bacillati; phylum Bacillota; class Bacilli; order Caryophanales; family Bacillaceae; genus Bacillus; species Bacillus sp. GC_Bacil_1. The sequence goes on along the minus strand of NZ_JALNUG010000018.1, from coordinate 7,447 downwards.
CGAATCTAGTTTTAAATGAATCAGAAAAGATTTACCGTAAGAAACGTATTTTTGTTGTCATGCTTATTTTAGCAATCTTGATCCCGCTTTTTGTGTACGCGCAGTATCGTGAAATAGAAACGACACAAAAAAGACTCGGTACAACTGATTGGAAGGTTTCATTGCAACAGCAAATTGTTGATTCTCAGAACCGGTTGAACAATTCTAGGTTGCCAGAAGAATGGCGTGATTGGTTAAAGGTAAGAGTTGAGCAACAACAATATTATTTAGATCATGATATTAACCCAATGGCACCGGGTGCACCGACTTTTGTCAGAGCATTTATTGAACAAGGAATTACATTGTTTATTCCGCTTCTCGTAATGATTGTCGCTATTGATATCGTTTCAGGAGAACGAAGTGATGGGACAATGAAGATGTTACTTACGCGGCCGATTCGGCGCTGGAAAATACTCCTTAGTAAATACGTGACGATGTTATTTTTCATTTCGCTCATACTGTTTCTTGTAGGTTTGTTTGCTTACATATTATCAGGGCTTGTATTTGGATACTCGGGATGGAATTTACCTGTTTTAACAGGATTCGTCATTGATAAGGAAACGTTAAATACGAACTTTGTGCATCTTATTCCGCAGTGGCAATACATCTTAATGGCGTATGGACTAGCCTGGTTTGTTGCTATCGTTGTCGGAACTATATCATTTATGGTCTCTGTTTTAATTCGTAATACACCAGCTGGTATGGGCGTTATGCTAGCTGCATTAATTGCAGGCGGTATCTTAAGCTCGTTCGCAACATCTTGGGAAGGTGCGAAATATATTTTTAGCGTGAATTTATCATTAACGGATTATTTATCAGGAAAATTACCTGCATTACAAGGCTTATCAATGGGATTTTCTTTGATGAATTTAACTGTTTGGGCAGTTGTTTCCCTTATTATTTCGTTCTTAGTATTTACAAAACAGGATATGTTGAATTAATTAGACAGGAAGTGACAGTATGGAAAATGTTTTAAAGAATGATTGGGGACCATTATTGGCACCAGAATTTGAGAAAGAGTATTATCGTACTCTATCCAGTTTTTTGACAGAAGAGTACAGCACGCATATTGTTTATCCGAAGGTAGAAGATATTTTTAACGCTCTTCAGTATACAAGTTATGAAAATACAAAGGTTGTTATTTTAGGACAAGATCCATATCATGGACCGAATCAAGCGCATGGTTTAAGTTTTTCTGTACAACCTGATGTTAAAACACCACCATCATTGTTAAATATGTATAAAGAACTTCGAGATGAATATGGTTATGAAATCCCGAATAACGGTTATTTAGTAAAATGGGCAGAACAAGGAGTATTACTACTAAATACTGTATTAACAGTTCGTCAAGGCGAAGCAAATTCTCATAAGGGAAAAGGATGGGAGCACTTCACAGATCGTGTGATTGAACTGTTGAACGAACGTGCAAAGCCAGTTGTTTTCATATTGTGGGGGCGCCATGCGCAGGCGAAGAAGAAGTTAATTACGAATCCGAATCATCATATTATCGAATCTGTACATCCAAGCCCATTATCGGCAAGACGTGGTTTCTTTGGTAGTAAGCCATACTCTAAAGTAAATACGATTTTAGCTAATATGGGAGAAAGAGAAATTGATTGGGAAATTCCAAATTTATAAATAGAAAAGGTAGTTAACAGTCGTTAACTACCTTTTTATTATTGTTGTTCGTTCTTTAATTTTGCATCTAGTACAAAAGTACCAAATGGGATAACTGATGAAACAAATGCTCCAAGTGCCCATAAAATTGATTTACGGTGTACGATTGTTACTTGAATTACTGCAAAGATGAATAGAATAAACAGAACACCATGAGCCATACCTGTAATTTTAACAGCTGTTGCAAATCCTGCGAAATATTTCAATGGCATTGCTACAAATAATAGTAATAGGAAAGAAATACCCTCAACTAGTCCAATTGCTCTTAATCGTCCGATTGGTGTAGATAACATAAAGTAGCCTCCTTTAACGTATGCTTGTATATAGTAAATTTGTATTCTTTTTCAAAATAAAATAGTCTATTTTGTTTCATTATATACAAAAAGAAAGTTTACACTACGAGAATAGTGCAAAGTTCAAAATATAGTCACAAAAGCATGAGAATTTAAATAAAAACCTATTTGAAGTATTTGACTTCAAATAGGTTTTGTGAATGAAAATATTAAACAAGTACATCCGTTTTTAAAACGAATTTCTCTACAACTTTTGCGACACCATCATTCATATTTGTATCTGTTACGTAGTTTGCAATTTCTTTAATATCATCAGGTGCATTGCCCATTGCAACACCAAGACCAGCAAATTCAATCATTGCTTGGTCGTTATAGCTATCGCCCATTGCGATAACTTCTTCACGCTTAATGCCAAGCTTTTGAATCAGTTTGTTTAAGCTCGTTCCTTTTGTAACACCGGCTTCAGTAAATTCTAAGAAGAATGGTTTCGAACGCATCACGCTTAATTGGCCTTCTAGTTGTTTTTGCAGTTTTGCTTCTACCGTTTGTAAATGCTCTGGATTTTCTACCATCAATACTTTTACAACTGGTTGTTGTACAGATTCTTTCAGGTTATTTACTTCTACGATTGGCATACCCGTAATTTGACCTTCAATTTCAGTATAAGAGTTGTTTTTTTCAGTGATAATATCGTCGCCAATGTATGTGTGAATCCATACATTTTCTTCTTTACTAATATCATATAGACTGTGAACGATTTCAGGGGGTAACGTACTACTGAATAACTCTTCATCTGTTTTACAGTTAATAATTTTTGCGCCATTAAAGGAAAGAATGAAGCTACCGTACTCTTCTAAATGTAATTCTTTTGCAATTGTACGCATTGCGAATGTTGGACGTCCAGAAGCAAGTACAACCTTTACCCCTTGCTCTTGTGCAGTCATTAACGCTTCTTTCGTACGAGGTGAAATAGTATGGTCATCACGTAATAAAGTATCATCTAAATCTAAAACAATCATTTTATAAGTCATATAGAAAATTCCTTTCTTTAATTGAAATCAAAATACATGTTCATGAAGATGTTGAGGAATAATAGTAAGACATCAAACCTCTTTGAAAAGAAGTAGATAAATCATTATGAGTGTGTTGCTCATAATATCGGTTAATAATCATTGGGGATGGATAAAACCCCAATGATTCAAGTTTGATTTTATCGTAACAACTCTAAAGGTAGAGTGCAATAATGGAAGTTTTCCAATTTACGATATTTGTTTTGCTGTGGAACGAGAAAATAGTATTTCTAGCAAAATGGCTATTACAGATCCAAGAACGAGACCGTTACTTAAAAACGATGCTAGAAATGGTGGAAGTGTGGAATATGCTCCTGCTGGAACAAACATAACTCCGACTCCTGTGAAGATTGAAAGACCGGCTACTTTAAATAATTGTTCTTTATCCTGGACAGTTTCGTATTCTCGAAAGGCGAGGCCAATCATGCTTGCGAATACAGGATAAATAGCGGCATAACCAACTGCAACAGGGATCGCTGCAAAGAATGAAGTAATCTTTGGGAATATACTAACGACAATAATAAAGCTTGACCCTAATATAAAAGGGAGACGTTTATAAATATTAGTCGTTGCAATAAAACCTGCTGATCCAGAAATAGCGACAGGCCCAATAGCTGAAAACAGGCCGCCTAGCAATTGGTTGATTCCTGTTATAATGCCGGCTTGTTTAAAACGATCTGATGCAGCATTTTCTTCATATTTAGAGACAACCTTTTGTACAACGCGAATACTTGCTAACATATTTGTTAGAAGTAAGAGTGTAACAAATATGACCGTAATTACCATGTTCCATTCAACACGAGGCATGCCGAAAACAAATAAGGACGGAAAACGAATTATGTCTGTCACTGGTGTTATTGGATTAGATAATCCGAAGCATGCGAATAATATCCAGCCGCATATGATACTGAAAAGAACGGAATATTGTCCAATAATAGGTAGCTTCATGATGAAAAAGGATAGTAAAATAACAATGAGTGAAAGAATAAATACGTTAGGTTGTACTTCTGTATGTTTTCCATCAAGGCCAAACATTCCCTTTAAGAAGGAGCCACTGAGTTGCGCGACAAGAAGAAATAAATACGTTCCAATGACTGTCGGTGTAAAATAGCGAACGAGTTTATCAATAAGTCCAAAAACGCTAAGAATAATACAAATAATACCGCTTAATAAGAAAGCATATTGAAGAACTTTAAGTGTCTCATTGCTTGATCCAAATAATACGACGCCTAAACTTGCGTAAAGGGAGAAAATTCCCCACCAAAGGCCAGCAGGACCTTCTTGAATAGGAAGTTTATGCCCAAATATAGCTTGCAAGAGACCTGCAAAGCCTAGAACAAATAATGTTCTTTGTACGAATGCAATGGCTTCAGCGCCATCAAGACCATAACTAGTTGCGACACTAATTGGTACAATAAGGCTTCCAGCTAAAATAAATAGTGCCCATTGTAAGGCGGAAAGAAATGTCTTCATTATATCAACCTCTTTCATAGATTCCGTATCTAGTATATACGTATTTTATTTCCACTGGCAAAGATTGTAGATAGAGAAAAGAGTTGAAACACGGTATGAATGCACGTAAGCAATTATGGATAGCAGTTATATGTATGACTTTTGTTGTAATTCTAGGAACGATAGGATTTATGACAATTGAAGAGATTAGTTTGTTTCAAGCATTTTGGATGACGATGATTACTGTATTGACTGTTGGATACGGAGATGCTGTTCCTGTAACGCAAGCAGGGAAAGTATTTGCGCTCCTTATTATTCCTGTTGGTGTAGGTATTGTTACGTATGCAATTGGGGTAGTGGCAGCTATGATTATTGAAGGGAATTTATTTCATGCAGTACGGAGGAAGAAGATGGATAAACAAATAGCGCAGTTGAAAAATCATATTATAGTATGTGGTTGCGGTAGAGTGGGGCTTCAAGTTGTACATGAATTGCAAGAAAAGAACATTCCATTTGTCGTTGTTGATAAAGATGAAAGTATATTGGAGCAGGAAAAGCTTTTATTTGTACATGGAGATGCAACGGAAGATCAAGTATTACATAATGCCGGAATTTTAAAAGCAGCTGGTTTAGTTGCTATTGTTGCAAATGATGCCGAAAATGTATTTATTACATTAACAGCAAGAGGATTAAACGATACGATTAAAATTGTGGCGAGATCTGAAAAGCCAGAAACTGAAGAGAAATTAAGGCGTGCTGGTGCAAATAAGGTTATTAATCCATCTAGTATGGCAGGTATTCATATAGCAAAAGGTATTGCAAATCCATTAACCGTTCATTATATTGATACAGTGTTGTATGGAGTAGAACAGTCATTTGTCATTGAAGAAATTCTAGTTGGCAAAGATTCAATACTAGTCGGTAAATCGTTACTAGAGAGTAATGTAAGGAATCAGTTTGATGTAACGATATTAGCGATTTCAAGAAATGGGAATATTATACATAATCCAACAGGGCAGGAAAAACTACAAGAACATGATATGATAATAGTATTTGGTTCAGTAGAGAAACTGGGACAATTTGAGAAAGAATTACAAAGTACGAGGTGATAAGGAATGCAAATATCTAGTGACAAGATTTTAAATAAAATGGCGAATGAAATTGCGAAGGCAAAAAGTAGCGAAGGACAAAAGTCAAAAGAACATTTATTAGTTGTGCGTGCTTTATGCGATTTACTATTAGATGAACAGGTTGAATCTTCTACGTATAGGGAGCCGCAAATTCAATCGCAAGTAATTGGATCACAGCCTATAACAACAGTTCAACCAGTTATACCAGTTTCTGGAGAACCTGTGTATATAAAAGAAGAAGGTGCAAATGGTAATTCTTTATTTGATTTTTAAGAATTAAATCGTTTGGCTTATATGAAAAAATTGCTTATGATAAAGGTAAAAAAGGGGAATTAAGATGAAAATTTTCTTTTTACTAGGTTGTATTGCAGCGGGGCTATCTGTTGCGTTAGGGGCCTTTGGAGCACACGGTTTAGAAAATAAAATTTCTGCGAAAATGTTAGAAGTTTGGAAAACAGGCGTTACATATCAGATGTTTCATGCAGGTGGATTATTCGTAGTTGCTTTATTGATGGATAAGGTTCAATCATCACTTTTAACTACTGCTGGTTGGCTAATGGTAGCTGGGATTATTATGTTCTCAGGTAGTTTGTATGCATTAAGTACGACAGGCATTAAGTTCTTTGGCCCAATTACACCTCTTGGTGGTGTAGCGTTTATTGTGGCGTGGATTCTAGTAGGGACTGCAGTTGTAAAAGGATTATAAAAAACAAAAGCTGGCATTTGCCAGCTTTTTTTATGGTCTTGGAGTATAAGTTGCTTGTTGACTAGGTAAATACGTAATTTCTTCTGGAAATTCTACGTAATCTAAGTAGATCATTAATAGTAAATAGCGTTTTCCTGATTGCGGTTCACTAATAACGATATGGTCACGGCCGGCTGCTTCAATAATACCTGTATAAGATTGTGTACCAAGGGAACTGCCACGTTCATAAGTCATTACAACTGTAGCTTGCTTACCTTTGTTTAAACGAAGGATATTTTCAATATAGGATTGCTCTAGAGGTAACATGCCTTGAGAAATTGCATATTGAGCTTGCGCAGCTTGAGCTGTTTGTTGTTGCATTGCTTGCTGTTGTTGTTGAGTCATTTGTTGTGGTTGGACATAAGTTCCAGATGGTTGATAAAAACCTGTTCCATAGTACGGATTTTGTTGCTGTGCCATTCAAAAATCCCTCCTCATTTTCATCTCTTAATATACGCTAGGACAGTCTTCACCAGATGGTTGGAAGAAGCAGTGCTTTTTGAAGCGACCAGAGTTTTGTTGGTTATACCAAGTTGGTGGACAAGGACCTTCAGGTCTAAAGAACCATAAGGCAAAGTTAGCGGGCCAAAAACGTTGTCCTTGAATAGTTCGCCTTGCTAAGGCGATATCTTGTTCACGGGCTCTTTGATAAAAATATCCTTTTTGTGTTGCCTCAAAACCACCAGGATTTTGATACACCATTTGACGTAAATTACGAATACTTTTAAAGTCTAAACAATTTCCGCGGACACGATTTACCCCAACGTTTCCGACCATTAACATTCCTTGTTGCCCTTCTCCTTCGGCTTCAGCACGCATCAGTCTAGCTAACAACTTTACATCTGCTTCGTTATAAGCAATAACACCCATTATGTGTCACCTCTCTTTTTGTAATACCTTTTGGAAAGAGGTTTATTTCTAGATGAAGTGTGGAACAATTACTAGTTCATACGTATGAGAAAAAGGACTCAGATATGACAACCAAACGAAGTTTTACATTGAGAGAGGAAAATAAAAAAAGCTAGCGTGAGCTAGCTTTTC
>NZ_JALNUG010000017.1:0-113678 GCF_026540675.1 Bacillus sp. GC_Bacil_1 | reverse complement strand
TCCAAAGTTTTACTTTGGAGTTTTTAGCTTCCCACGTATTTAACAACAAGGTGAGGATTAATTTCTCCTTCTTCCTTTCCCTTATCCATTCTCTGTTTCATCTTGTGCATACCGATGACATCATTCGTATGAAGGTGAATTTCATTTACATATAACCCCTCTGTACAAAAAGCTTCTACAAAATCCAGTCCATTTTTTGCTCCCCACCCCATATTAAAATCAAGGGAAAGAATATTCACATCATAATCCCGAACCATTTGCAAAGCACATTCTACTGTAGTTGCGGGCACATACCCGAACGGGCAACTTCTTCGATCATCCATATATACGTTCATTTTCTATTCCCTCTCTAATTTGAATATGCGGCCAATACATAACATATTGCCCCAAGACTAATAAAAGGACCAAATGGAATTGGTTTTCGTACTTCTATACATTTTAATACGATACCCACCCCAAAGAAACAAAGACTGAAACAAGATGCTAAAAATAAAATGATAAAAACGCCTTTCACTCCTACTATAAACCCAAGTAACGAAAGTAGTTTTATATCACCTCCGCCAAGCCCTTCTGGATATATCTTTTGCATGCAATATAACAAAATGAATATAACACCACTACCAACTATACTATCTGTCCAAGTAACTAATTGTACAAAAACACTTTCAAGAATGAGTAAAACGGCAAACGAAATTAAAATACAATCAGGAATTAACATATATAAGTAATCTGTAACTGAAATAATAAGAAGTAGCGAAAAAAGGGATAAAATGATAATAAGCTCTCGTTCTATTCCAATCATATACACGGTAAGAAGAAATATACTTCCTGTTATACATTCAAATGCTACATACATAATTGGAATTTTCCTCTTACAATTCCGTACAACAGCCTCTTTGTATATAAAATGAAATGATGGGGATTAGTTCTTTTGGCCTTAGCACATATTTGCAATAATAACAATGTGAACGCGGGGTAATAATAGACGCACCTAATGGAACCCTCATCGCAACTAGCATAAAAAAAGAACCAAACACCATCCCTGCTAACAGTGCATATAAATAAGTGAACATCCCTTCCTCTCCTTTCCCAAAAAACATAGCAAAAAAAGGAGAGAACTTCTACTTCATATTATCCTTTATTCTACTAAAAAGCAGGCCATTTTCTGGCCTGCTTTCCCCTCTTTTATACGATGAAATATACTGCTTTTAATGGTCCATGTACTCCGACAACAAGATTCATCTCAATGTCAGCCGAGTTACTTGGCCCTGTAATAAAGTTAATACAAGATGCCGCTGTCTCCCCATTTTCTACGCGTAAGTTCATATCCTGAACTGCTTGTGTAATACGAGGCACAAGTGTTTCACGTGGAATAATAGCAAAATATACAGTCGGTAAAAAGTGTAAAGAACGTCCTTGCCCTTTATGACTTTGTACAACAATTGTACCAGATTCAGCTAATGTATAATCACTAAATGCAATACCAATATTCGCTTTTTCAGCTAAACACATATTTTCGTCTTTTCTCTCTGGATCCCATACGTTTACTTCAACGTCTCGCTTTGGAAGTTCTTCTTTAAATAAAGATGTTAAACCATATGCATCAAAACGATCATCTGCTGATAATAAAATAGGTCCACCGCCGTTTTCCATGATTACTTTTTGAAGGTCTTCACCTAATCGGTCATTTGTCGTTTCTACTACAGTTGTATGAATGTTTGTACATTGCTTTTTAAACACTTCTAGTAATTCTTCTTGTGAACAATCTTTTAACGTTTCTATATTCACATTACTTTTCCATACTGGTCGCTCTACATCTTCTGTTTTACGCGCGCGCCCAAGTTCTTTTGCAATGTTATCTAGAAAGGCATCACGGTTTTGAATTAATCCTGTCATTATTTATCCCCGCCTTTCTTATGATCTTTATACCAATCACGGAATCGCTCTTTACTTGGAGCTGGGAATTCCCGAATATCCGTCCAGTTTTTAAGTGGTCCAACACCTTTTGATACACGATTACCAGATGTAAATGGACTCATTGCCGCTGGTGCCATTTTTGACCCCATTTTATATAAAGCAGCTGAAGAAGCACCCATACTAAACATTTTCATCGCTAGTTTTTCTGCAAGTGGTGCACGACCTTCTTGCTCAACAATAACTTGACGATGTTTTAATAATAAATCATGCAATGGAATTTTTACTGGACAAGCTTCTGTACATGCTCCGCATAAACTAGATGCATAAGGAAGCTCTTTGTAATCATCATATCCACCTAGAAGCGGTGTTAATACCGCACCGATTGGTCCTGAGTAAATCGATCCATATGAATGTCCACCAACGTGACGATATACAGGACATACATTAACACAAGCAGCGCAACGAATACATTGTAATACTGAACGGAATTCAGATCCCAGAATTTGAGAGCGACCATTATCAACAACAACTAAATGGAATTCTTCAGGTCCATCAACTTCCTCTTCTTGAATTGGTCCTGCTACCGTTACATAACTTGTTAATTTTTGACCTACTGCACTACGACATAGTAAACCAACTAAAACATCTAATTCTTCCATTGTCGGAACCATACGTTCCATACCCATTACCGCAATTTGTGTTTTCGGAATTGACATAACAAGATCTGCATTACCTTCATTCGTTACTAGACAAAGAGAGCCAGTATTTGCAACAGCAAAATTACAACCAGTTACACCAATTTCTGCATCCATAAATTTCTCACGAAGTTGTTTACGAACAAACTTTGTCATTTCATACGGGTCATCAGAATTTTCATAGCCTAGCTTTTCTTTAAATACATCGCGAATTTGCGTTCTATTTTTATGAAGTGCAGGTGCAATAATATGTGAAGGTGGATCGTTATCTACTTGCAAGATATACTCTCCTAAGTCACTCTCTAACACTTCACAGCCAATCTCTTCAAGCGCATGATTCATACTGATTTCTTCTGTTACCATCGACTTTGATTTTACTACTTTTTTCGCTTGTTTCTTTTTGGCAACGTCTTGAATATACTTTGCTGCTTCCTCTTTCGTCTTCGCAAAGTACACGTGTCCGCCTCTTTTTGATACATTTTCACTTAACTGCATTAAATAATAATCAAGATTTTCTAACGTATGTTGACGAATTTGTTCACCTAGTTCTCGCCACTCTTCCCAGTTTCCTAATTCATCTGCGGCTTTTAAGCGATTCGTATATAAACGCGTTTGTGCAGAAGAAACTGCTCCGCGCATAAACGAATCTTGAATTCCATCACCAACGCGATCATTAAATTTTTTCTCACTGATTTTCATAGACATAGCTTATGTTCCCCCTTCATGAGCGACTATTCAGTACCTCAGCAATATGCATTACTTTTACTTCTTTTCCTAAACGCTCAATACGTCCGCCAATGTTTAACAAACACCCACAATCTGCACCGATTAAATAATCTGCACCTGTTTCCATTACACTATCTACTTTTTCGTCTACCATTTGCTCAGAAATTGGAGTCATCTTAACTGAAAACGTTCCCCCAAACCCGCAACAATTTTGCACGTTTGGTAAATCTCTCACAGTTAATCCTTTTACATTTGATAATAAAATTCCTGGTGCTTCTTTTATTCCGAGCATACGTGTCATATGACATGATTTATGAATAGTAGCTATCCCTGGTAAACTTGCACCAACATCTGTAACTTTTAAAACATCTACAATAAACTGTGTAAATTCATAGGTTTTATCAGCAACTTTTTGTGCACGTTTAGCCCACTTTGGATCATCTTTGAAAACATGCGGATACTCATGAAACATTGTCGCACACGAACCAGATGGCGTAACGATATATTCTGCATCTTCGAAAGTTTCAATCATATGTTTCATCGCTTCTTTTGCTGCTTCTACATGGCCACTATTATAAGCAGGCTGGCCACAACAAACTTGTGCTTCTGGAAATTCAATTTCACAACCTAAACGCTCCAACACTTCAACTGTTGCTTTGCCGACATTTGTTTCGAACATATCGACTAAACAAGTAACAAATAAAGTAACTTTCATAACTATTACTCCCCCTTTTTACAACTCCGCCAACAAACATATGGTCATCAGATGAATGAGTAGAGAAGAAATAGGCTCAACCATAGCCTATCCTCTCCCTCTTCTAAAGAAAACGCTTACTTAATCTTTCTCTATTTTATCAGAAAATTAAATTTTTAAAAGATTAAATTACGAATTTATATCGTTTTTACCTGTGACAATATGTTCTACATTTGTTAAATGATCTAGCATTGCTTGCTGCGCTAATTCTACATCTTGTTTTAACACCGCATCATATATAACTTGATGCTCTTCTATAAGTCGTTCTGATGTCGTTTGTTCACCATATAAAATAATGCGTCTTGATTCACCAATCGTTTCAGCAATCATCTCTGAAACATGATTCATGAGTTCAAGCAAAATGTTATTATGCGAAGACTCTGCAATTCCCATATGGAATTGAAAATCGGCTTTTTCGCCAGCCTTTTCATCTCCAATGCTCTTTGCCATTTCATCTAACCAATGTTTCATATTTTGTAAATTATCTTCCGTACGTTTTGCCGCCGCTACTCGAACTGCCCCCACTTCAAGCACCTTTCGTACTTCTAATAAATTCAAAATATCTTCTTTCTTCATTAATAATCTATTGTTTAATGATTTCGTTAATGAAGAAGAATCGAAGTTCTTCACATATGTACCTTCTCCTTGTTTCATCTCAATTAAGCCCATCGCTCTTAGCGCACTTAGCGCTTCACGAACAGCAGATCTACCAACTTGAAACTGCTCAGCTAATTGATGCACAGGGAGTAGTTTGTCACCAGGTTTTAACGTACCATTTTTAATCATTGTTAAAATAGCTTCAGATACTTCTTCGTAAATTTTTTTCGGTTTAATAGATTTGTACTCCAGTTAAATCACCTCAGTATCTTCCAAACAACAATTGAAACGATTTATAAGAACTTTGCATCATAACTATTTTAGACCGAATTGATAAGAAGTACAAATGTTTTGTTCATAAAATAGTCAAATTTTCGATATTTATTACATATTAATTTATATTTTTACGTATAAAGTGAAACTTTAATCAGTAGGGGTTTTGTTCATCCCCCACTGATTATTAGCCCTCACCAATCGGGCTTTTACGGACAGCAGGGCCTCCACCTAACTTCTTTGCTTCCGTTGAATTTTGAGGTGAGGGTCTTACTGTCCGGCAAATAGCGGGATAAATATTTTCTTCAATATAAAGAACATGTCCTAAAAATTAGAACATGCCCCCCTCATCCTGTACATTCAGTTTAATAATAACTGTTGTTCCCTTATCTTTTTCACTTTCAATTTTCCAATGTCCACCATGTATATGAACAATTTGTTTCACAATAGCAAGGCCTAAACCTGTTCCACCGTGTTGACGACTTCTCGCTTTATCAACTCGGTAAAAGCGTTCCCCAAGATTCTCCAAATGCTCTATATCAATGCCAATTCCTGTATCTTTTATTTTCAATTCACAGTAATCATCGATTTGCTCTAAAGTTATAACGATATTTCCGTTTTGATTTGTATACCGTATCGCATTATCTAACACATTATGAAGCACTTGTTGCATACGATCCTCATCAATCATGACAATGATCTCTGGATTTAAATTGGTTGAAATATGAAGTTCCTTTTCTATAAACTTAATCTCATACGTATCTAATACGTCTTCAATCAGCTGTGAAAAAACGATAGGTTGCTTCTTTAACGGAAAGTGCTCACCTTCTAATTGTGCTAAGTCTAACAAGTCATGAACGAGACGCTGCATACGACCTGCTTCTTTATGAATTAGCTGCGTTACTTTTTCCTGCTGCGGTCCCTTGGCAACGCCATCTAAAATAGCCTCGCTATACCCTTTTATATAACTAAGTGGTGTTCTAAGTTCATGCGAAACATTTGCTAAAAATTCCTTACGCTTTACATCTTCTGTTTCTAATGAATTGGCCATTTTATTAAATGCTTTTCCTAACCGTCCAATTTCATCCTCTGAAGAAACTGTAATCCGCTCCGAGAAATCTCCCGTAGCCAAATGATTTGCAACCCGTTCCATTTGCGAAAGTGGCTTCGTAATTGCAATTATAATTTTTCTTCCAACCCATATAGTAATTAAAATCATAGCAATTGCTAACGGTGCTAAAATAAGACCCATATCATAGATTAAATCTTTTATACTTTTTAAAGGAATATACGAATAGACAATTCCGACTAATTTTTTATTTTCCAATACAGGGATGACAACCCCCATAATATTACGGTCAAAATGTTCTTCATATCCTATTTTTGTCACAGTTTTCCCATCTAATAGCGTTTGCCTATCTCCTTCACTTATAAGGGAATGATGATGCACATCAAAAGGCAAACATGCACTTAAATCACGCGGATTAGACACGAAAATAACGTCTGAACTAGATATTTGATCAAACGATCTTACTTTCTCTTCAAAAGTTGATATTCCTTCGTGCTTATCATATTGGGCAGCAAGATTTTTTCCTTCCATTACTAATGAGCCTTTTAAATTATCAACGTATAGTTTTTCATACGAGTATAAAGATACGAAATAAAGAAAGGACACTGTTACACATACTGCACATACTACTGTAAGCCAAAGTTTTTGTACCATTGTAAACATACGTTACACCTCGAATTTATAGCCTACACCCCAAACAGTTTGAATGTAGTTTCCACTTTCTCCAAGCTTCAAGCGCATCGTTTTCACGTGCGTATCTACTGTTCTTGTACTTCCGGCATAATCATATCCCCATACCTTTTCAAGTAATTGCTCCCGGCTAAATACTTGTCCTGTATGCTGGCAAAGAAAATATAGTAAATCAAACTCTTTTACAGTAAGAGAAATCGACTCACCATCCGCCTCGATTCTTCTACTTTTTTCATTGATAAGAATTGGTCCAAATTGAATCTCTTCTTGCTGTTCTTGTTTTGTATATCTTCTTAGCACAGCTTCCATACGGGCAACTAATTCACCCGGACTAAACGGTTTTACAATATAATCATCTGCTCCCATACGTAAGCCGTTCACCCTATTCCACTCTTCACCTTTTGCGGTTAAAAATATAATCGGCACATCTGACGTTTTTCTAATTTCTTTACAAACTGAAAGTCCATCCATTTCTGGCATCATTATATCTAATACAACGAAATCATAATGATCCGTTTCTAGTTTTTTAAGAGCCTCTTTTCCATTCTCAGCTTCTCCCCACTCATATCCAAAGTTATCCAAATACATTCCAACAAGCTGCCTCATATCACTTTCATCATCTACAACTAGTACTCTATATTTATTCATTGTCCTTCCCTTCCCTCTCTATGAGTTGAAACGGTCCTTTTCCGACTTTAATTGTTTGTTTTATTTTCAAATTCTTCATATCCATAACGCACACTTCATCACTATCATAACTTGCTACATATCCTTCTGCTCCGCTCTCCAAAAATGCAAATGGATTTGATCCTACTTCTACAGAAGCTATTTCTTTATATGTGCTAATATCAAACTTTCTAAGTGTATTCGACCCATGACTTAATGCATATACGTACTTACTATCCTTCGTTATATTCACAGGCATAAATGGAGCATGTAAAGAACGTACCATTTCTCCATCCTGCAAAGAATATACTAACACTTTCTCATTTACTTGATTTCCATCACCATGTCCGCCAATCCATATTTCTTTCCCATCAGGACTAATCGTTGCTCCTGTTGATGCTGGTGGAATCATAAAGGATTGAACAACCTCTTTTTTCTTCGTATCAATTGTCGTTAGTTTCGTATCATAAAAGTTTAATACAGATAACCGATTATGATACTCTACCATCGTTATAGGTCCTTTGCCTGTTGAAACATTTCCTGTCTCTTTCCCATTTATCGTAAAGAACCTTACCTTTTGAACATTTTGATCGGCAGCAAATAATTGTTTTTTATCTTCTGATACGACCACATTTACAATGCCCTTTCCAGTTTTATATTTTCCCACTTGCCTTCCTTCCGCTAGTGAATATACATACATATATTCTAATTGCTTACCGTATACAAGTATTTCCTCACCATTTGGAAGCAGTGTGATTCCGGCCATTGGCTCATTTAGTTCCCATGTCGTGATTAACTTTTTATCTTTTTTATCAATAAAACTAATACTGCCTTCTTTTATATTCGTTGTTATAATAACATTTTTATCTTTAGCAATTGGTGTATACGAACTTCCTTGACACCCTACTAATAGAAATAAAAAACAGAGAAGAAAAACATACTTTCTCAAAAGATTCCCTCCATCTTCGGATGATTTCGTTATAATTGTAAAATAACAAATAAATGTGTGGAAAGTGTGAAATTTTCCTTTCTTACTCAATTTACATATATAATGTACAACAAATAGAATTTGAGGTGTGTCAATTATGCTATTTCCTGATTTAGCGAATAAAATTGTACGAGAAGTACGCAGACTAATTACAGAAAATATTATTATCATTAATATAGAAGGCGTTATTATCGCAAGTACAGATACAGAAAGAATTGGTCAATTTCATGAAGGTGCACTCCGCTGCGCCAAACAAAAGAAAACCGTCATCATTACAAAAGAAGATGAAAGGCGATTGCAAGGTGTAAAGGCTGGGATGAATCTTCCTTTATTATTTCATGATGAAGTAATTGGTGTCATTGGAATTACAGGAGAACCTGAAAATATTTCACGCTACGGCGAAATATTGCGTAAGATGACCGAATTATTAATTCATGAAAACTACTTTTTAGAGCAACTAGAACTTGAGCACCGTTCTTATGAAGCTTTCGTCTTTGATTGGCTTCAAAATACAGAGTGGTCCCCGAGTTTTCTTGATCGCGCCAAAACACTTGGCATTGATTTATATAAGAAAAAACAACTTATTTTGTTTTCTATTGGCAAAAATGACACGATGCTCCAGCGTAAAATATGGCAACACATACGTAATATTTTAACAAAAGAGCATCTATTTGTTCGTTGGGGAAATGATCGTTTTATTTTATTTACAGCAACGAGCTCCAAAGAGCAAACTTATCAATTTTTAAAACGGTTAAAACAAGACTGCGAAACTTTATTTTCTATTCCTTTATATATCGGGATTGGACAAACAGTTACCTCAAACAATATGAACATATGTTACGAACAAGCATTACGCGCTCTTTCTGTATCATTGGAAACGAAAAAAATTGTATTTAATGAAGATTTACGTTTAGAAATGTGTTTACAAGATATTTCTGCCGAAACGCGTGAACAATTTCTAGAGCGTACCATCGAAAACTTATTATCATTTCCTGAGCTTATGCATACTTTGCGCTTATTTATCGATTATAACCAATCTTATAAACAGACGGCTAAACAATTACATATACACATTAACACATTACATTACAGGCTAAAAAAGATTGAAGAACATACAGGACTTGATCCAAAACAATTCAAAGACTTAAACGTTTTATACTTCGCACTCCTCCTATTAGATGATCATACAAAAAAGAACGATAAAACAGATTAATCTTTAGATGATTATACATAGAAAGAATCCCTCGACTTTTTTATCATTATAATGAAAGCACTGTTACCACGTTGTTTATTATAACTAAACACGTTAACAGTTTGAGGGGGATTTCCAATGTTAGAAAAGCAAATTATTCATTCATTCGTATCTATTGTTGGCGAAGATAATGTAGATACATCCAATATGGGGCGTTTAACTTATAGTTATGATGCCACTCCAAACTTCCAAGCAATGCCTGATGCAGTCATTGCTCCTCGTAATACAAATGAAGTAGCTGAAGTGTTAAAAGTATGTAACACTCACAAAATCCCTGTATATGTGCGCGGGTCTGGAACAAACCTTTGCGCAGGTACATGTCCACTTGAAGGCGGTATCGTCCTTATTTTCCGCCATATGAACAATATTTTAGAAATTGATGAAGAAAACTTAACAATTACTGTACAAGCTGGAGTCATTACACTTGATATTATTAAAGCGGTAGAAGAAAAAGGTTTATTTTATCCACCAGATCCAAGCTCGATGAAAATTTCTACAATCGGCGGCAATATTAATGAAAACTCAGGTGGATTACGCGGTTTGAAATATGGCGTAACACGTGATTATGTAATGGGGCTTGAACTTGTCTTACCAAATGGCGATATTATTCGCACTGGTGGTAAATTAGCAAAAGATGTAGCTGGTTACGATTTAACTCGTTTATTTATCGGTTCTGAAGGAACACTTGGCGTGGTAACAGAAGCTATATTAAAACTTGTTCCTATGCCTGAAACAAAGAAAACAATGCTTGCATTATATGAAGATATTAATGAAGCTGCACGTGCTGTTTCTTCTATTATTGCAAATAAAATTATTCCAGCAACACTTGAGTTTTTAGACCAACCGACAATTGAAGTTGTAGAAGAGTTTGCACAAATCGGTTTACCAACTGACGTAAAAGCAATTTTATTAATCGAACAAGACGGCCCACCCGAAGTAGTCAATCGAGATATTGAAAACATGGCTAACGTTTGCCGCTCTATGAATGCAGTTGATGTTCGCATTGCAAAAGATGAAACAGAAGCAGATGCGCTTCGTACTGCTCGCCGTAGTGCTCTATCAGCGCTCGCACGATTAAAACCTACTACAATATTAGAAGATGCGACTGTACCACGTTCACAAATCGCTCCAATGGTTGAAGCTATTAATGCCATTGCAAAAAAATATAATATTCCTATTTGTACGTTTGGACACGCTGGTGATGGTAACTTACATCCAACTTGTATGACAGATGCTCGTAATGCAGAAGAAATGCACCGAGCTGAACAAGCTTTTGCTGAAATATTTGCGAAAGCAATTGAACTTGGTGGCACAATTACTGGTGAACATGGTGTTGGTGCAATGAAAGCTCCATATTTAGAAATGAAATTAGGTAAAGAAGGTATTGCAGCTATGCAAGGAATAAAGCAAGCTTTCGATCCAAACAACATTATGAACCCTGGAAAAATGTTCGCGAAAGACACTCGAAAAAGGGTGGTGGTTGAGCGATGACCACATTAAATAAAGAAAATATTCAAAAAGAATTTAAAGAACGATTAAGTGAAGATGAGCTACTTAACTGTATGCGATGCGGTTTTTGTTTACCTACTTGTCCTACCTACATTCAATCCGGATATAAAGAGTCACATTCACCGCGCGGACGTATCGCATTAATGAAAGCAGTCGTTGATGGTTTAATCGAACCAGATGAAGATGTTGAAAATACATTAAACGTTTGTCTTGGTTGCCGTGCTTGTGAGCCTGTTTGTCCATCTGGTGTAAATTATGGACATTTATTAGAAGAGGCTCGAGATATTATTAATCAAAATAAAAAATTCTCAATGCCAGTGAAAGCTGTTCGAAAAGTCGTTTTTGAAGGATTATTCCCCCATCAAAATCGAATGCGAACATTAACCGGACTAATCGGATTTTATCAACGTTCTGGTTTACAAACGCTAACACATAAAACAGGTATTATGAAGTTATTCCCTGAAACACTTACAACGATGGATCTCGTTTTACCAAAAGTCCCTAAAATGAAAGCAATGAAAGATCGTCCTTCATTTTTACCTGCAGAAAGTACAAAGAAAAAACAAGTTGCATTCTTCACAGGCTGCTTAATGGATACGATGTTTTTAGAAACAAATAACGCAACGCTGAAACTTCTTCAATTAGCTGGTTGTGATATTGTTATTCCGAAAACACAAAGTTGCTGCGGTGCATTGCATGGACATGCTGGTGAAAAGAGTGGAGCAAAAGAATTAGCAAAGCGAAATATAAAAGCATTCGAAGATTTAAACATCGACTATATTATTACGAATGCAGGGGGTTGCGGAGCTTACCTCGTAGACTATGATTATCTTTTAAAAGATGATCCGAATTGGGCTGAACGTGCTAAGCAGTTTGTTTCTAAGATTAAAGATGTTACTGCTATACTAGTAGAACTAGACTTCCATAAGCGAACTGACTTACGACTCACGCCGCAGGTTATTACGTATCAAGACTCTTGTCATTTACGCAATGTTATGCGCACATCTTCTGAACCTCGTATGTTACTAGAGGCTATCCAAGGTGCAACATATCGAGAAATGAAAGATGCGGACCGCTGCTGTGGCTCTGCTGGTATTTACAATATTGTTCATTCAGAGTTATCAATGGAATTTCTAGATTACAAAATGGACCGTGTGCATGAAACAGACGCAGCAACCATTGTTACTGCAAATCCAGGTTGTTTATTACAAATGAAATTGGGTATTGAGCGAGAAGAGCTTTCTCATAAAATGAGAGGAATTCACATTGTGGATTTATTATTAGAAGCAATTGAAACTAACTCGTAATAACTCGTAACATACGTAATATTAGGAAAACGGCTATCTCCTTCGTCTATGTAAAGAGATAGCCGCTTTTTTGTCTGCTACAACATTAAAAATATGTTACTTTATTATAAAAAAGAACAACAGAAACATTACAGTTTTGTAAAAATCAATCCATTATATTCCTCAAAAAATCGCTCAAACCATTGATACAATAGGATTCTTTATTTTCTATTTAGGTAAATTTATCCAAAAACCCCCTCTTAAAACCAAGTATAAAAACACTATAAATTCCTTTTATACTCTATATTTCTCTTATTTTTGCTCCCTTCTTCTCTTAGGATAAATTAGGTAATTTTAAAGTCTATGAATTTTTTTCCATCTTTTTTCTCGCAAATTGTATGCTACGATGAATTTGTCAGTCAGACAGGCTGTCAAAAACAAATCGTGTGAAAACAAATTAAAACTTTATATAGGGGGACACACATCATGAAAAAGCGTGTTTTATTATCTGTAGCTGCTGCAACAGCTCTTACTTTAGGAGTATCTTCTCTAGATGCACAAGCTGCAACAGTACAACCATCTAACATAAAGGTTCAAAATATTCAGCATTCAAAAGTGATGATGAAGCAAATGAGCCAACAAGAACTACAAGCATTCTTACAATCTATGGGAGTTGAATCATTAGCACAATGGCAACAAGGAAACTTCCAACCAAACTGCTTCATTCCTGGTCAACAACCTACTGAAAATGTTGTAACTGAGCAACCAACAGCTAAGCCAGAAACTCAAAAGCCTGCTGAGCAAAAACCTGCCGAGCAAAAGCCTGCTGAAGAAGTTCAAAAACCAGAAGCTCAAAAGCCTGCTGAAAACAACAATACGCAAAAACCTGCTGAACAAAAACCTGCTGAGCAAAAGCCTGCTGAAGAAGCAAAATCTTTAAGCGAGTTCGAACAACGTGTTGTTGAATTAACAAACGCTGAGCGTGCAAAACAAGGTTTACCAGCACTAAAAATCGATACTGAATTAAGCAAAGTAGCACGTATTAAGTCTGAAGACATGCAAAAAAACAACTACTTTGATCATAACAGCCCTACATACGGGTCTCCGTTTGACATGATGAAGAAATTTGGTATTTCTTATACATCTGCAGGTGAAAACATCGCTCAAGGCCAACGTACACCTGAAGAAGTGGTACAAGCTTGGATGAACAGCGCTGGACACCGTGCAAACATCTTAAATAACGGCTTCACTCACATCGGTGTTGGTTATGTAGAAAGCGGCAACTACTGGACACAACAATTTATTACAAAGTAAATAGATTAAAAGAGTCTTCTCATAATGAGAAGACTCTTTTTTAAGTTTCATAACTTTCTATTATGTATGAATAGAAAATATATAACATAAATAGCATAGATCCACAGCTTATTACACTAAGCAATACATAAAATCCCCACTCTAAGTTCAAAAACAATGAAAACAATATGCCACATGCCATCACTTGAAAAATCCGTCTACTTACTAAACGAATTTTTTGTAATTTAATTGGGTCTTTTTCTTTGCCTTTTATTTTCTTAAATTCTTTACTTAGCATAAAAAGAAACATACTAATCCCAATCGTTAATCCTGTTTGAAAGGATATCAAATCCTCAAAATTAATAAAGAGGATAAGCATATGAATAAACAACATAAATAACGTAATTTTCTTTATAAATCCGTCTATAATACCATGCTCTCTTTCATTAAACTTAAATATATTATGTGAAATAATATACAAAAATCCATATGAAAAAATAATAAAACAAGGAATAAATGCTACAACAACTTGTTTACTCATAAACTCGTTTGGCTCACCATTTACATTCCAATGTACTGCCATACGAGTTGGTAAATAGGGATAGAGACATAGAGTAACTAAAAGACAAGCGAAAAATATTCCAAGTACATACTTATATTTGATCAAGTGATTCTCACCTCTCTTTTCTCTTAACGGCTTCGCTCCTTTTAGAGAAATCCCTGCAAAAATCTACTTTTTTCAAATTAAAACTTATACTTTACGCATTTTCTTTTTGAAATTCTCTTATTTTATTATCTAACTTTGTAGGAAACGGCACATCAACTTCAATCGCTTCTTTCGTAATTGGATGCAAGAAATTTATCTTCATCGCATGCAATGCTTGACTAGACATATATTTTGTTTGTCCACCATATAATACATCCCCAACTAGTGGATTACCATTATGGCTCATATGAACACGAATTTGATGCGTTCTACCCGTTTCTAATTGTAACGTTACGAAAGTCGTGTTTTGCTTCTTAAAATACTTTTCTACTTTATAATATGTGATAGCTTGGTCACCTTTTGGAGAAATACGACGCCTTGTAGCATGATGGCGATCCCTTCCAATAGCAGCATCAATCGTTCCTTGTTTCTTCTTTACTTTCCCTTCAACGAGCGCTGCGTACGTCCTTTTAATTTTTCGTTCCATTAATAAACGATCCATAATTGCACCAGCAATTCTATGCTTAGCAAATACGACACCACCTGTCGTATCTTTATCTAAACGATGAATATGACGCACCTTCGTCTCTAAACCTTGCATTTGAAAATGAAAAGCAACAAGATTTGCAAGCGTCCCGGTTCCACCTTTTTCAGCAGGATGTGTGTCCATTTTCTCTGGTTTATTTACGATGAGTACGTGATCATCTTCGTATACTACATGCAATTCACCATATTCTGGATCCACACCGTACTCTTCCTCCGCAAACATATGAACTTGTAACTTATCGTTCTCTTTTAAAAGCTCGTTCCATCTTCTTTGTTCTCCGTTAACCGTAACACCTTTTCCCATACGAAGCTGATGTAATAGCTTTTTCGGTATTTCCCATTCTACTTTTAATACCGATTCAATACTTATACCATTCCATTTAGCTGGAACGGTAATTTCACACCATTCGCCCTTTTTCTTTGTTTCCATACTGTTTATCACCTTATTTCTATTGATTCTCTCATTGTAACGGAAAACACACTTTGGTGCACCGTCAAAAATAGAGGACAGTCTTATAATAGACTGCCCCTCAAGCTCTAAGTCTTTTCATTTCTAACAATACTTCTTCAGCTTTTTGTTCATACGATAAATCTTTAAAGAAATCCGCCAACCTTTTATAGTCATTGTAAGCATCTAATAAATCGTCCATCCTTTCTATTTTCATCACTTGTTGTTTTTGTTTCATTTTTACTGGATAACGATAACCTGATACTTCTTGTATTTTGTAATACTCATCCTCTACTTGAACGACCTTTACAAGTTCTTCCTCCTCTGCATCCATCGTATACCCGTCAAATTCTCTAAGTAGTTCATAAATGATATGAGTCCATTCATCTTTTGGATAAAATCCCTTTTCTAACCGATAACCGACAATGCGATACATATGCCCATCGTTTTCTGCAAACTGTACTGTATCATTTAACTTAAACTTAAAATAACGAAACATTGCCTTCACCTACTTGTATGTAATGTTCTTATCACATACTATTTGCAAAATGTAGGTCTTGCTATTCATAAAAAAATGCTCATCAATATGATGAGCATTTTTTTACGATGATTTTTCTCGTTTTTTTCGAAATGGTAACCACCAATTCCAGTCTCCAAATAACTTCATTAAGCTTGGAACGAGCATAAGACGAATAATTGTTGCATCAAGAAATATTGCTAATGCCACGCCAAGCCCCATCTGCTTTACTGGTAAAATATCAGTAAATGCGAATGCACCCGTTACAACAATCATAATTAATGCAGCTGATGTAATGATTCTACTTGTTGAAACGAGCCCTTCTAACGTTGCTTGATCGTTATCTCCTGTTTCTTCATAGAGCTCGTGAATACGTGAAATAAGAAATACTTCATAATCCATACTAAGCCCAAATACGAGGCCAAAAATGAAGATTGGTAAGACAAACAGAACCGGACTCGCTTCTAAACCGAAATGACCACCTTCAAATAACCAAACAACAATTCCAATGGTTGCACTCAAACTAAGTATATTCATAATAATTGCCTTAATTGGAATGAGTATAGATCGGAATGCAAATAATAATATAACAAAGGTCGATCCAAATATAACAGACATACCAATTACAACTTTATCTTTAATTTCATCTTCTAATTCTTGTTGAAACGTCGTCATTCCGCCTAGATAATACGTAACATTCGTTTCTTTATAGTTCTTTTTAAAGTCACGCACCCACTGTTTTGCAGTCTCTGTACGTGGTTTTGTTTTCAAAAAAACTTCTATCGTCGTCTTATTCCCTTTTGTGTATGCTTCAAATACAGGAGTTAGTTTTGCTGCTTCTGGCGACTGCAATATTCCAGCAACTTGATCTGCTTTCATTCCAGTTAACCCGTCGTATAAACTTCTTACTTCATGTACTTTTTTATCATCTTTTAACTTTTGAACGACTTCTTCTATCTTTTGTAGACTTTCTTTTTCTTTCATATCTTTTTTCGTCTCTACAACTAACGTAACATCAGCGTGTGTTTTGACAGTTTTATTAAATGCTTCTTCATACTTTTCATATGCAATCCTTGTATCACTCTTTTCAGGTAAAGCTTCAACACTAGGGAACTGCAGATTAGCTGTACGTAACGGTAATAAGCAAATAACAATAAATGTTGTAACAACAACAATCATTGCAATTGGATGTTTCATCACAAATTGTGCAAATTTACGCCATGCTTTTGCCGGCGTATGTGCTACTTGATTCTTTTTTAATATTTTTTTACCGATTAACGATAATAACGCTGGAAGAAGTGTGAGTGAGAATAAAATACTCATAATCACAACAATCATTCCGCTAATTGCGACAGATTGAATATAATCTATCTTAAAGAAAAACAAACCGGATAACCCAACAAATACGCATAATCCTGAAAATACAATTGCACGTCCTGCCGTCTGATATGTAATTGCTATCGCTTCTTTTACCGTTCGTTTAGCAACTTCCTCTCGAAAACGGTTCACAAATAATAGCGCAAAATCAATAGATAGTGCAAGTCCAATCATCGGTGCAACGTTTAACACGAAAATAGATAGTTCTTTATCCACACCGATGAAATACAATATACCCATCGTGCTAATAACACTAAGCGCTCCATTCAAAATCGGTAAAATTGATGCCAAAAGGCTACCAAACGAAAATAGTAATACAAGAAACGCAATTGGTAATCCAATCATTTCTGCTACTTTTAAATCATTTTGCGTTCTTTCATTAATCTCTTGATTAATTTTCGGAAATCCTGTAGGTGTTACTTTTAATGCTACATTACTTTCTTTCTCAATCTCATTAGCAAATTGTAATGTCTTTTCCATTCTTTCTTTATTTGTTTTCCCGGAAAATAAAATTGTCGCATAACCGATGTCATCTTGTAGCATTTCTTTATTTTGGATTGGGTGATGGAAAGATTCATAGTTCTCTTTCTCTTGAACATTCTTTACAATTTCATCTATTCGCTTTTTAAATTCCTCATGCGAAGCATCTTTATTTTTCTCAAAAACGAGCAGAAGCGTATCTTGAGACTTCTTAAAATCTTTATCTAAAATTTCTTTTGTTTTTTGATAGTCTCCTTCCGTTTGGAAACCGTCACCACCTAATACTCCCGGTAGCTTTGGAGCAAAAATCCCAAGTGCGATTGCAAGCAACAGTAACGCTACAATTACTGTATAACGAAATTGATACAAAAAAGCTCCTAACTTCCCCCACTTATCAACTTTATGAACATTTGTCTTCACACATTTTCACCTACTTTAAATAATTCAATTGTCACTTATACTGTATCATATCTTTATACAAACAAAAAACGCCTAGGAACACTATAATGATAGTTTTTCCAGGCGTTTTTTCTATCTCTCTTTATTAAGCCCCAATCTCTCAGTAAGTAAACGATGATAGTAAATAGCGATAACTAACAAAATACCACCTACGCAGTAACCAGCTAAAATATCAGTTGGGTAATGTACATTTAAAATGACTCTACTTAATCCAATCGATAGGATTACTATACCCATCAAAATCGTTATGACACATTTCCCAGCTATGCTTTTCAAATTAGCAGCAATGATATAAGCAAGAAATCCAAATGTCATAATCGATAGCATTGCATGTCCACTAGGAAAACTATATCCAAGTGCATCTAACGCTTCATTTAATGATGGACGTTCTCTCTTTACAATCTCTTTTATCCCTTTATTCACAAGATGTGTTATTAAAATTCCCATTGGATACACAATCATCGCAGCATAATAACGCTGCTTCCAAAAAACAAGCAAACTTATAACGAGCGTAGCAGCTATCCCAATTGCTGACCCCAATTTTGTAAAGTACGAGAAAAATGTAAGGGAACTTTCCGTTTGTAGCCCTTTTACTAATCCGCGGACATATGTATCCATTACTGTAACGCCACCTGCATGTACGCGCCAAGCAACAATACTAAATACAGCAAATAATAAACCGATACATATTACCTCATACTGATGTAACTTCTTCTTCAAACGATTTCCTCCTACTATGAAAAAATGCGATTTCTACTTTAGAAACCGCATTTTCTTACTTATTTACCTTTTGTTTTTAGCTCTGTCCAGTAACGATCATAGTCTTTTAACTTATCGTCTACATCAACAAGCCATTCTGTACGATCTAACTCTTCTTTCGTTAAGAAAATCATGTGATTATCACGGTATTCTTTACTATGAAGAGGATGAGCTTTTTCATTTGGATTACTGTAACCAATTGACTCGTAGTTTTTCACACTTACTTTTTCATCAAGTAAGTAGTTCATAAACTTCTCAGCAAGCTCTTTATGTTTTGCACCTTTTGGAATTGCTAACGTATCAGCCCAAATTGTGCCACCTTCTTTTGGTACAACGTATTCTACATCTTTATTATCTTTTGCGATAAATGCTGCATCTCCAGACCAAACTGTTCCGATCCAAGCATCTTCTGTAATGAATTTTTGTTTAATGTTATCTGTATCAAATGCTAATAAGTTTGGAAGCAGCTTCTTTAAATCATCCGCTGCTGTCTTTAACTCTGCATCTTCTTTTGTACTGTTTGAGAACCCGTGCTTCTTAAGACCCACTCCTAATACTTCACGAGAATCGTTTAATAACGTTACATGTCCTTTATATTTCTCATTCCATAAGTCAGCCCAGCTTGTAGGTGCTTCTTTCACATACTTTTTATTGTATGCAATCCCTGTTACACCCCAAGTGTACACTAAAGAATATTTATTCTCTGGATCAAACGCAGGTGTTTTGAAATTAGAAACCATGTTTTCGATATTTGGGATATTCTTTTTATCTAACGGCGCTAATAAATCCATTTTTGCCATTGTTTTAACCATGTAATCAGATGGTTGAATTAAATCATACTTTGCGCCACCAGCTTGTAATTTCGCAAGCATTTCTTCGTTACTTGCGTACTTATCATAGTTAATTTTCACATTATACTTCTTTTCAAAATCTCTTAGCACTTGCTCATCAAAATTGTCAGCCCAGCTATAAATATTTAATTCTTCTTTCTTTTCACCACAACCAGCAAGCACACCAGCAACAAGGCTAAAGCTAATTGCTGCGCCAGCTATTCTTTTCATTAATTTCATCGGTTTATTACCCCCTCGTACTTTCTATATCGTTCGTATTATAAAGGAAGGTGTCCTCCAGAGTTTTCTTCACCATCTGCACCTTTGTTACGGAAGATTTCAGATAGAACCATTAATCCTACGATAGCAACAATTAAAATTGTAGAAAGAGCATTAATTTCTGGTGATACTCCGCGCTTAACCATACTGTAAATGTATAATGGCAATGTTGTTGATCCTGGTCCTGATACGAAGAAACTAATTACAAAATCATCAATTGATAATGTGAATGTTAATAATGCTGCTGAAATAACTCCCGGTGCAATTGCTGGGAACGTTACAAAACGAAACGTTTGCCAAGGCGTTGCTCCTAAATCATTTGCAGCTTCTTCTAAGTCACGTCCCATACTTGAAAGACGCGCAGCTAAAATAACAACAACAAACGAAATACTAAATGTAATATGTGCAATAATAATCGTTGTTTGTCCAAGTTCCATTCCTAGCTGACTGAAAAGAATTAGTAAAGATAATCCCATTAAAATATCAGGAATTAAAATTGGTAAATATACAAGGCCATTAATAGCCCCTTCGAAACGATATTTATAACGATGTAAAGCAATCGCAAAGAATACACCAAGTACCGTTGTCACAATCGTTGTTATAACTGCAATCGTAATACTATTTACAAATGCATCAATAACATCTTGTTTTTGAAATAAATCTGTATACCAATGGAATGTAAAACCTTCCCACTCCGCATTAATGCGAGAGTCGTTGAAAGAATAGACCATTAAAACCATCATTGGAAAATACAAGAATAACAAAATTAACCAAGAATAAGAAACTAAAAACTTCTTCATCTTTGCCTATTCCCCTCCGTTCTCATTATATTTATATACTTTCGTTGCACGATAATATAAGTAAATTAACAGAACAGAGAATAGAACAACGATAATCGATAACGCAGATCCAAACGGCCAGTCACGTGCACCTAAGAATTGGTTTTGAATAACGTTTCCGATTAATGCTACTTTCGATCCGCCCATCACGTCTGATACAACAAACATTCCGATAGAAGAAACGAATACTAAAATAGAACCAGTCGCAATTCCTGACATTGTCATCGGCACTGTTATATTCCAAAATGCCTTTATTGGTGTTGCTCCTAAATCATAAGCCGCTTCTAGCTTACGCTTATCCAGCTGCTCAATTGCTGCATACACTGGTAAAATCATAAATGGTAATAAAGAATAGACCATTCCGAGTATTACAGAAGGCGTATTATATAATAAATTTAACGGTTCACTAATAATGCCGAGTTTTAATAACAACGTATTCACAAGACCTTGTGAACGTAAAATAACAATCCATGCGTATGAACGAACAAGAAAGTTAATCCAAAACGGGATCGTTGCCAATAATAAAAGAATAGAACGATATTTGCGGTCAACAATTGTAATTGTATACGCAAATGGATAACCAATTAATAAACATATTACTGTAGTAATAACTGCAATCTTAACAGTTTCCCATAACGTTCCTAAGTACAATGGATCAAACACACGGGATATATTCTCCAGCGTAAATTGCATTTCTACTGTCCCGTAAGCTCCGCGCTGCATGAAGGCGAATCCTAATACGAATACGAGCGGGATTAGGAAGAAAATTAACAGCCACGCGACTGTAGGTAGTGCGAGTAATTTCCCTTTTTTCAATTTAAGGTCACCTCGTCCTCTTGCTCCCAGCCTACATATACATTATCTCCAATGCTCCACTGCGCTGCCTCTTCAGCAGTTTGATATGTCATTAGTAATTCTGATGTTTTCTCATCACGTACATAAAGCTTCTCCATATTTCCGACAAACTCGATATCTTCAATATGTCCAAGGTGGTATTCTTTTAAAATTGGTTCTTCAACCGAACGTACTTTCACATTTTCAGGGCGAATTGCTACATAGCCTTCCCCATTTTTCACAATATTATTTTCACCGATGAATGTCGCAACGAACAATGTTTTCGGCTTATTATAAATTTCTTTCGGCGTTCCAATTTGTTCGATATGTCCTTTATTCATAACGACGATACGATCGCTCATGCTCATTGCTTCTTCTTGATCGTGCGTTACGTATATAAACGTAATTCCTAAATTACGTTGTAAGTTTTTCAATTCACGTTGCAAGTCTTTTCGTAACTTAAAGTCAAGCGCTCCAAGTGGCTCATCTAATAGTAATACACGCGGATTATTTACAATCGCTCTTGCAATTGCAACACGCTGCTGTTGTCCACCAGAAAGCTTAGCAGGTTTACGATTACGGAACTCAAGTAACTGCGTTAAACGCATTGCCTCTTCAGCACGCTCTTTCTGCTCTGCTGCTGATACTTTCTGCATTTTCATACCAAAACAAATATTCTTCTCTACTGTCATATGTGGGAATAGTGCGTAATGTTGGAACACTAGGTTCATATGACGCTTATATGGCGGCAAATCGTTAATTCTTTCATCATCTAATAAAAGATTCCCTTTAGTTGGAGTTTCAAATCCTGCGATCATACGAAGTAAAGTCGTTTTCCCGCAGCCACTCGGCCCTAAAATTGTTAAAAACTCTCCCTCTTTAATATCTAAAGAAAGAGGTGGGATAATCACTTGATTTCCAAAATGTTTTTCAACTGCTTCAACTTTAATAATCTTTTTCATTTTCCCGTCCTATCTACCTTAAATTTTAAATTTTTATATTCATGAATAAATATTTATGTTCTATAGACTATTTTTTGTTTCGATCCAAACAAAAATGGTTATTTAGCAAGCGTTCGTTTCTATTCTTTATGTAGTATGTTTGATTCATTTTCGCATGATACATAACGTCGAACAGAAAAACCCCTTCCATCGCGAAGGGGCTATTATCATACGGCTACGCCTACTGATAAACACCATCATCATTTTAACAACTTTCGTATGAATTTTAAAGCACTTTTTGTAGAAGAGTAACGAATTTTCATGTCGAATGCTGTAGATTGGGCTAAAATGCTTTTATAATGTGAAAAAGTCCGAAAACTTTCTTTCCCATGATAACCCCCTAATCCACTACTTCCAACACCCCCAAAAGGTAAATATGGCGTGGCAAGATGGTAGACAACATCATTAATACAGCCTCCACCATATGAAATATTACTCGTCACTTTCTTTTGTACTTCTTTATCTTCCGAAAATACATATAACGCTAACGGCTTCGGATGTTGCTGGATTGTGCCAATTACATCTTCTATATTGTCGTACTCTATGATTGGTAAAATCGGACCAAAAATTTCATCTTCCATAACAGCATCTTGCCATGTAATATCCGCTAGCACTGTCGGTTCAATATGTAATGTATCTTTCTTATAGTTTCCACCAATTACGACTTGACCATCTTGTAAAAATCCACATAATCGTTCAAAATGACGCTCACTTACAATACGCACGTAATTTTCATTTTGCAAAGGTTCTTTACTATACTGCTCTGTGATTTCATGTCGCAGTGCCTCAACTAGCTGTTCTTTCACGGAAGAATGCACGTACATATAATCAGGCGCTACACATGTCTGCCCTGCATTTAAAAACTTACCCCAAACAATTCTTCTTGCTGTCATCTCTATCTTTGCATCTTTATGTACAATACAAGGACTTTTCCCGCCAAGTTCTAACGTAAGCGGCGTCAACTGTTTCGCTGCTGCTTCCATTACAACTTTTCCAACGCCAACACTACCAGTAAAGAAAATATAATCAATTGGTTCCCTCAGCAAAGATGTACTCTCTTCAATGCCACCTTCTACTACCGCTACAAGCTCTTCTGGGAATAATTCACCTAACATTCTCTTAAGCACTTTTGAAACGCTTGGCGTTAACTCTGACGGCTTTAAAACGATTGTATTTCCAGCTGCAAGTGCTCCTACAAGTGGTGCAATTGCTAATTGAAAAGGATAGTTCCACGGTGCAATAATAAGCGTCACACCATACGGCTCTGGCACTACTTTTCCTTTTGATCCAAAATGAGTGAGTGCTGTTCGAACTCGCTTCGGTTTACTCCACGATGACATATGTTTCAATTGAAAGGAAATTTCTTTTAATACATATCCAACTTCCGTTGTAAACGACTCGTGAACTGACTTATTTAAATCTAATTTCAATGCCTGAAATATTTCTTCTTCAAAACGCTGAATGCCTTCATAAAGCTTCTTCAAATTATTCTTTCTCATTTCGATGCTTCTCGTATGCCCTTTTAAAAAATATTCCTTTTGCCTACTTACAATAGAGGTAATACTCATTCACTCACCTTCTCCCACTATTTTTATCCAATTCTTTCATTATTTATATAGACTTCATATATAACAAATTTCTATTCTTAAAGTTACATTATATATGACTTTTTCAGCTATATAAAATTCATTGCTCACAAAAAAACTACCGAAAGAAAATCTCTCGGTAGTTTCACAGTATTAACGATATAAACGAACAGCACCTGCAGAATTATCATCAGCTTGTCCTACTACTTCAAACTTCAGACCAAGCTTCGGTAAAATACGTCCTGCATCTGGAATCTGTTGATTAATATACGTTTTCGAATCATCAAATTTCGGTACACCCGCTAAGCCATCATACGTATACGTTCCACGCGTTGGAGATACAACTTTCCAAGCTGGCGTTTTATCGAATGAGAATGCAGCATCAGCGATTTGGAATCGTGTACTACTTTCAATTGTCGGTTTACCATTTAAAGTCCCTACAATTGCTTCTGGATGAGAATCAACTACACCAAGGAAACCATGTCCTGGATGTAAACCAACCCAGTTATCTGCATAAGCTGAGTCTGCATACCATACAACCATACCTGAGTTATATTCTGGACCGCGAGCAAATTTCAATGCGCTATCTGATCCAGTATGGTTTCTCCACTCTACGTAGTAATTATGTTTTTTCTTCTCTGTTCCGCTAGATACAACGAAACCATCTAATTTTAATTGTGGTGTACCTTCTGCATCATCAGAGAATACTACTTTACCATCCACTGTTAATGAAGCATTATCAAGTAGGAAACCATTTAATGCTAAACCACCATCCGTAATGTACTCAAACGTTAATTTTACTTTTTTACCTTTGAATTGACTTAAATCATATGATTTGTCAATCCATTTTCCATTTGTCGAATCTGCATTTCCATTATTTGCTTTCTCGCCAAGTCTTTCAATTAACGTTTTTTGACCATCTTCTGTTACAGCATGTACTTCAAGGAAATCATACTCAGCTTCAATCTCATATAACGATTTGAAATCAAATTTCGCATTCGTTGCATTCGTTAAATCGAACAGTGGTGTTTCTAACGTTGTATGAAGATTGTCACCTTTTGTACTGTAGTAATACTGTTTACCAAATGCTGGTGCAATTGTTTTTACATCTTTATCTGGTAAGTTAACACGAATCATACCTGGACGGTTAGATTTCGTAACACTTTGATCTAAATATGTTGCTAGACCGATACCTTTATTTAATTTCTCGTAATCTACTTCTACGATATTTGCCCAGTTACCACCGATTGTTTTTTGGAAAAACTCTTTATTTTGTGGTGAGAAACTCGTCGGTGTTGTTCCAGCGATTTTACCCGCCCAGCTGCCGCCACTCATAACAGACCAAGCTTGAATTGGCTCACCATGACCCGTATAGTCTGTATCATACTCATCTGGAAGACCTAAATCATGACCATATTCATGCGCGAATACACCAACTGCGCCATCTTCTGGTTCAATTGTGTAGTCGAATGCTGCCATCTTTCCGCCCCAATATGGAACTTTCGCTTGTGTACCTTCAATTGCGAATGGTTTTGGTCCAACTGTCCAACGATGTGACCAAATTGCATCATCACCTAATTTACCACCGCCAGCTTCTTGTCCAACACCCGCATGAATAATCATTAAATGATCGATTAAACCGTCAGGTTGATTTTGATTTCCATCACCATTTACATCGTATTGATCGAACTGATCAAACTGTGATAAATCAAGACCGCTATCTACAGCTGCCTTTAATGCATCTTTTACTAGATCACGTGGTCCTTTTGGTCCTTTATTATCATGACCTGTAGCAGCATCTGCACCGTAATCAGCAGCTTTACCAGGAACTGTTAACCATTTTGTAACTGTTCCGTCTACTGTATAACTACCGCCAGATTGCTCTTCGTAATATTGTTTAAACGTTTCGATTTTGCTACCATCCTCTAATGCGAATGGCTCATTACCAAATAACATTTTTTCATAATGTTCTTTGTTAAAATCGTCAGTATACATATAACCAGGTTCTTTATCAATATTGTTATGTTTAAAGTCAGCGTACTCTACAAGTAAAACGAGTACTTTATCTTTACGAACTTCACCGTTATATTCTTTTCCCTTTGCTGGAGAAGTTGGTACTTTACCATTTAGACCACCCTTAACTGGGCCTGTCGCTGCAGGTGTCCCTGTTGCTGGCTGATTTAGTTTTTCTTTCGTGTCTGCTTTCGCATCTTTCACTTTCTTTAAAAAGTCAGATGCTTCTTTCGTAAGTTGATCCCCATTTGTTGCTTCTTTCCCAGGATTTTCACCCTTTTTGTTCTCTACATACTTTTCAACAGCTTTCTTTGTTTCTTTCTCTGAAGCTGAAGAATCAATTACCCCACGTTTTTTCAGTGCATCTGCTAAACGTTCTTCTGGAATTAAATGATCATCGACTGGGCTCGTAGCTGTCTTATTCACAGGTGTTTCAGCATATGCAGATTGAGTGCCAGCTCCGAATGAAAGGCCTAATACAGCTGTTAAAGCGATTGATGACAAAACTTTGAACGGTTTCTTGTTCATCCCATATTTCCTCCCCTAATAAATAATATGTATTACAAATTGAATTTTATTAAAAATTCAATATTTTTTCAATATTTAGTCATATT
Organism: Bacillus sp. GC_Bacil_1; assembly: GCF_026540675.1. NCBI lineage: Bacteria > Bacillati > Bacillota > Bacilli > Caryophanales > Bacillaceae > Bacillus > Bacillus sp. GC_Bacil_1. The sequence goes on along the minus strand of NZ_JALNUG010000017.1, from coordinate 86,675 downwards.
ATGTAATGTTTTTAATATATTTGTAAAAATTTCATAGTTAGCATACGAATATATCACAATTCAACAATGTTTTCTGAAAATATTGAAAGTTTTTATCGAACAATTTATAATTTCCATAGAGGGAGTTTAATGGGGATTTTATCTTTGTTTCATCTACAAAATATTTGATAATTCACTATATAAAACACAAAATCCGATTGCATTATCATGTATTCTGTAGCAGCAATTATGACCGATAATTAGGGAGGAATTACATTTGTACAAAGATAAGACAGACGCACTGGATCAAGAATGGGTTGATTTAATACTTGAAGCTCTAGATGCCGGTATCGCCATGCAAGACATTGAGCAATTTTTCCAACGTATGAAGCCATCCAGTCAGGCTCAATAGGTTTGTTCTTTTTAACGAAGTTTATGTTATAATAATGACATCATAAGACAACTACATATTGATAGAAAGGTGCGCAAATATGATTGGAGAACGTATAAAACGCCTTCGTTTACAAAAAGGTATTTCATTAACTGAACTTGCCGAAAAAGCTGGCGTTGCTAAATCTTACATTAGTTCTATAGAACGAAATTTACAAAAAAACCCTTCCATTCAGTTTCTTGAAAAAATCGCAGCAGTTCTACAAATTCCAGTTGATACTTTACTTCATGATGAAACAACAAAGGAAACTAACCTAGACTCCGAATGGACACAACTCGTTAAAGATGCAATGAACTCTGGTGTCTCCAAAGAACAATTTCGTGAATTTCTTGAATTTACAAAGTGGAAGCAAAATCAAAAATAATAATAGAAAGAAGTGCTTACAACCAGCACTTCTTTTTCTTTATAAAAAAAAGCGGGAATACCCGCTTTTTTATTATTTTTCTTCCCCAGCTTCTTGGTTAGCATTGAATGTCCATTCTAAATTCAATGTATCACCTTGGAAGATATTTTGGTCTTTTCCGTCATCTACAAATTCAAATTGCACCCATAGATAATCCTCTGTACCAGCTGCTAATCCACCCTTTTCTCCCCACTCAGGAGCAAAGATGTCTTTAGCTAAAAGATCTGGATCCACATTTTGTAAGTCTGCTAAAGTTGTTTCGTATACAGGCTCACTTTGTTTATCCCAGTTCCAAAGGAATTTTACTTTAACGTGCTTACCAAAGTCTTCACCAGCATTATCACCTTTTGCATCTTTAACAGTATACTTTGTTGCTAATTTAACGTCTTTAATAGTTAACGAACCGCTGTTTTGTAATAAGAACTCTTTCTTAACAGAATCCCCTGGTTTTAAATCTTTAATATCTACAAGCGTCTTAGGGTTTAATGTAAGGTCTAACGTCCCAGCTGCAAATGTATTGTTTGATACTTCTTTATCGCTAAAGAATGCAAATGTTCCTCCACCAATTAAAGCTAACCCCAATGCTGCTGATGCAACTCCCATACCTAATTTCTTTTTCAGACTCACAATCAATTCCCCCTAGCTTTTTTTTATATTTTTATCACTTATTTTTCAATAAGAGATGTAAAGAAAACTATATTAGCTTAGCTAATATGTGTTCTTTTTTAAAAACCTTATGTTCATTATAACGAACAAACCTATATAAACACAACACATATTTATTAATATTTTCAGTTATTTTTATTTCTCAATATTATTTAGACTTTTCAGAAAAAAGAATGATAATTTATTTATTTTTTCACACTCAAATCATTTAATACTATAAGAAAAAAGAAAAATAAAGAAGTGAGGGCTAACGTTCCCTCACACTCGTATAAATATTACTAGTCTTACTTATTCGTTCACTCTCTCTTACACCACATTCTTGTTTTCTGACTGTTTCACTAAAGCAGTTACTCCGCTTTCTTCTGCTCTTCTAGCTTTTTCTGTTCTTCCGCTTTCTTTTGCTCTTCTACTTTTTTCTGTTCTTCTACTTTCTTCTGTTCTTCGGCTTTCTTTTGTTCTTCTACTTTCTTCTGTTCTTCTACTTTCTTTTGTTCTTCGGCTTTCTTTTGTTCTTCTACTTTCTTTTGTTCTTCGGCTTTCTTCTGTTCTTCTACTTTCTTTTGTTCTTCGGCTTTCTTTTGTCCTTCCGCTTCAATTGCAATGTTTAATTGTTGCTGAAGAGCCTGAATTTGCTCATCAATAGCTTTCAAGCTAATTTCTTTCTCAATATAGTCACGCTTCTCTTTGATACTGCGGAAGCCTTCATTTACATATATGGACACTTGCTGCATCGACTCATCTTTATTTACCTTTAATTCTTCTTGTATTTGATTGTAAGGAGCTTCTATTTCAGTATATACATTTTGCAGGGCTTCCTTCTCAGCAACAATTTTCTCACGCCCTTGTTGCCATACAGAAATCGCCTGTTTTATTTCTTCAATAGAAGTTGCTTTCGATTTTCCCTTCATCGTTCCATACTCACGCTCAATAAACTGTTTATGTTTCTCAGATTGCTCTTTTAACGTATTAACTGTTTTCGGAAATATAATTGCTGTAGAAAACGTCGCTTCTACTTTCGTTTCATGAATGAACGCCGCTTCTGTATGCGTCATAATTTGAGATCCTAAATAAAACGTAATAGAACACATACACGGCAATATAAGCATCTTTTTAAAATTACGCGGTCTTTTCAGCATCTTAATCTCTCCCATCGAACATTACGTTCTTTATACAGAACATTATCTATATTATAGTAAAGAACTATTAAAATTGATAGACAAATACTAGAAAAATAGAAAAAGGGCTATCCATGTGATAGCCCTTTTTGTTATTATCTTTCTTCACCTGCTGTTTGTTGTGCATCAAACGTCCAATTTAATTGTAACTTATCGCCTTGGAATTGATTTTGATCTTTTCCATTATCAACGAACTCAAATTTCACTTTGAATTTATCAGATTTACCTGCTGAAATACCTTTTTCATCCCAGAACCAAGCCGATAAATCATTATCTACAGCTGTAAGTGTGTCACCTTTTAATTTATCTAAAGTAGTTTGTTTCACAATTGTCTCATGCTTATCTACATTTTTTAAGAATGTTACTTTAATATGTTTACCAAAATCATCTTTATTATCTTTCTTTACATCTTCTACATTATAATCTGTTTTCAGTAAAACCTTTTTAATATCTAAAGAGCCTTTATTTTCTAGTTTAAATTCTTTTTCAATTGTATCCCCAGGTTTTAAATTCGATACGTTAACAACTGTTGATGGATTTAATGCTAAATCCAGTGTCCCAGCCGCAAATGTATTGTTTGACACTTCTTTATCACTGAAAAATGCAAATGTTCCTCCACCAACTAACGCTGCTCCTAGTACTGCTGATGTAATACCCATTCCTAATTTTTTCTTTAAAGTCATGTCCATATCCCCTTAATATATATATTTGTTAACTTCCTAAACGGAAAGTATAACCAAACGAACTAGACGGATTGTTCTACTTTTTTATCTTTCTTTTCTCCGTCAATGCTACGAATAGCCCCAAAAATAGAAATCGCGGAATATCCAAGTAAAAAGACTCCTGGAATAATAAGAAGTAATGCTGCTCCCGCTTTTGAATTCGCATAATTCAGTAAATAACCAACGTACGGAACTGTAATATCTGCATACTTTCCAACTACATTTTCTGCAAGTACTGGCTCTAAATCTGGTCCGTTGTTGTTATCCCCTTTTGTTTCATACATTACTTTTCCATTTGTATCTTTCACACCGATAATACGGTGAGTGATAATTTTTTGATCTTTCTCTTTAAAGGTAATAACATCACCTTTTTGATATTTAGAACCATCTTTGTTTGGTTCTATTGCAATGATTGATCCTGTTAAAAACGTCGGCTCCATTGATCCTGAAAGAACGCTCTTAAATTGATATCCCATCACTGTCGGATCACCACCGCTCGCTTTTGAAGAAATAACTACAAAAGCTAAAAAAACCATCAATGCAAATAAAACAAATGAGATCGCGTTGCTAATTACCTTCCAAATTAATTTCATCGTCTCTCTCCCTCTCCGTTGTTTTATATTATTTGAAGTATGCAATATCCATTACGTTCTTTAACAAGAACACAAGTAAATGATATAACGAACTTTAAGTTATTGCAATAAGAAAATTTACAATTATTAGTTATTTAAAGTATAAAAAAAAGACTGTGCCAAAATTTTACACAATCTTTTTATTAGTAATTTATTTACCTTCTGATTTCATTCCTTTTGTATTTCGGCGCAACACTACATATAAAATTGCTCCAAATAATACAATCGCACCTATCCCAACACTTATTACTTTAACATTTGAGTCTTTTACTGCAGGCATAGTTGTATCTTTTTTAGGCATCGCAAAAGTGACATCTTCTGTTGAAAGAACATTTACCGTCGCAATTGTTTGATTATTTTTCGTAATATCAACTGCACCAACTACCTCACCACGATGTATTCCTTTATGATATAAAGATTCTTTATCTAATGAAGCCGCCCGGAAAATAGTTTTCACATTTTTCCCTTCATCTTTCTTAAGCATAAGCTCCGCACTTTGTTCCAACTCAGAATTAACATCTTTATTTAAATATGTTGTTTTTTGATGCCAATTATGTTTATCGAGCACTGTTTGCTTCGTAAATTGACCGAAAGAATATTCCGCCATCTGCTTCAAATCTTCATAAATTTCAGGTCTTTGAGAAGCCATTACTACGCTTATAATACGGTTTCCATCTTTCTCATTTACTAAAACAAGTGTATTACGCGCTTCATTCGTAAACCCTGTCTTACCGCCAATGCTATATGGATTTTCAAAAAAATTAGATTTATTAAAAATAGACACCGTCTGCCTAGACGTCGTAACTGTCGTTCTTTTCGTATTCATCGCTTGTAAAATTTCAGGATACTTTTGCACACCCTTCGTAATCATAGCCATATCATACGGCGTCGTATAATGGTTCGGATCATGCAGTCCATTCGGTGTTACAAAGTGGCTATCTTTCGCCCCTAATTGCTTCGCTTTCTCATTCATCATATTAGCGAAATTCTCAACACTCCCGCCAATCCGCTCCGCAATCGCATACGACACATCATTCGCACTCAGCACCATTAAAATCATAAGCGCAGTATTTCTATTAATTGTCTCTCCAGGTTGAAACTCAATTTGATAATTACTCTTCTCTTGATCTAATGCTAATTGTGAAAATGTAAATTGATCCTCTGGCTTTGTATGCTCCATGAGTAAAATCGCTGTTAACACCTTCGTCGTACTAGCAGGATATGCTCGGTGATATGCGTTTTTGTCATACATAACATCTCCTGTTTTCGCATCAATTGTCGTTGCAAACTGACTAAAAACATTCGGTCCTTCTGCAGGTGGTGGTGCAACTTGTTCTGGATTTACTCCAATATTCGTCTCAGCACGCAATGTCATAGGTGTCAATAAAAACAAACAAATAACTGTAATAAAAACCAAAATTTTCTTAAAATTTAACATATGACTCTCCCTTTTCCATTTACTCCTCTAACAAAATAAGAAATCTACCAATCATATGTAATTTGTATTAAACTGGAAGAATTTTCACTATTTTTTACTATATCATATTTTTACGATAAAGAACATAAATATACAATAAAAATAAGAAGGAATTACTCTTTCTTATCCTTCTCATCTATCAACGAATCTATTAACTTTTGACTAGCTTCCTCGGGCGTAATCTCATCGGTTATCCCCATAAACGACCAACCTTTAGAATCGACCCACTCAACAAACTCTTGTAAAAATTCATCATGTGTAACATCCACATCAAGAATCGAGCCATTAATCGAAATCGTTCTATTTTTAGACACGCGCATCTTGAACGTTTTTCTTACCATTACAACTTTTCTCCCTCTACTTCTGAATATTTATAAAGTGAAACTTTCATCAACCCTCACCAATCGGACTTTTACGGCCATCCCGACCCCAACCTAACTTCTTTACTTTTGCTAAATTTCGAGGTAAGGGATCTTACTGCCCGCAAATAGCGAGATAAAATAATCATGTATCTCTGTTATACATGATTTTCAGTAAATTGTAAAAAGGATATATTGGCCAATTTAAATAGCAAAAATGAAAATCTCTTACCTACGTAAACGTAATACGACATACAATCGCTCATAAATTATTAAATAAATCCATAAAAATATACACTTTAAAACATAATTGAATAAGCCATTCTAGTCTTTTGGAAGATATTATCTAAAATAGTATACTAAACGGATAAAGGATATTTGAATAAAGAAACTGAGGCTTTCTATTTAGCTGGGCTCTTAAGTTGTAGACTTAGAGACTGATGCCGGAATTCATATTTAATTTCTATTTCTGTACATAATATCGTAAGAAAGAAGGTAGTACTGTGAAAACAACAGAAAATTTTACTGACAGGGCCGATATATATGCAAAATATCGCCCTAGTTATCCTAATGAATATATTGATTACTTGCTTTCAGCTAACCAACTGAAAGGAAATCGGATTGTGGCTGATATTGGTTCAGGTACGGGGATATTTAGCCACCAGCTGCTTGAAAGTGGTTTACATGTTATTGGAGTTGAGCCAAATGATGATATGAGAAAGATGGCTGAGCAATCGTTAAAACTATATTCTCGTTTTCAATCCATAAAAGCAACTGCTGAAAATACCACTTTAAAAGAAAATAGTGTAGATTTAGTAACTGTTGCCCAAGCATTTCATTGGTTTGATAAAGAGGCTTTCAAAATCGAATGCCAGCGAATTTTAAAACAAAAAGCAAATGTTGCACTTGTTTGGAATAGTAGAGGTTTAACTAGTCCACTTATTAAAGAGAATGCAGAAATTTTCCAGAAAACCTGTCCAAACTTTAAAGGCTTTAGCGGTGGAATAGATGAAACTCCAGAAGTATTTAACAACTTTTTTAAAGATGGAAAGTATGATTTTAAAGAATATCAAAATGATTTACTTTTTGATTATGAAGGGTTTTTGGGAAGGAATTTATCAGCATCTTATGCTCCGAAAGAAAATGACGAACAGTATAAAAATTTTATTTTTCTCCTATCAGAGCTATTCGAAAAATACAGTAAAAATGGAAAAATTATCCTCCCTAATTTAACACGAAGCTATCTAGGCAATGTATAAACAGCCTGATACACAGAGACTTTGAACGGAATTAAAACAAGTCTAACCCCTTCCTGAATGTAGAAAGAGGTTAGGCTTGTTTTGCATTTTACCACATCAAATTCAAATGACTTTCGTACAATAAAGTAGAATATATTAGAAAACACCTTAAACTGAGGAGGAACTCAATGGCGCATTGTACGTATTGTAAAACGAAATGGAAAGTAAAAGATGTATGGTCAATACTCGTGACATTTGAAAAAGATTGTCCGTATTGTTTTGGGAGGCAATATCTATCAAAAAAAACAGTGAACGCTATGCCAGAACTTATAAGCTTACCTTTACACTTCTTGTTCCCTTTTCTTGTTGATTTGAGTGATGAAGGTCCTTTAGATTGGTATCGGAAATAATATAACCTCTACATCTAAAGACTACTTTCTACTAAATTCGCTTCTCATCATTATTCCTTCATACATTACTCTCATAATCGCTTATACTTTCCCTTATGAAAATCCCGTAGCTCAGCAGAAAGGGCGTCCCCTGGACAAGGTTTATCAATTATGACTTTAATAAACGATGATATATGTATAAGCATTAGGTTCCAATCAAATATTAATTGAAACTCAACACTGCTTGTATTCTGTAATTCAGAATACAAGCAGTGTTTTTTATTATGCATTTTTGCATACAGTATGATTTTCTCTTGTAAATAGATAATAATGGTATATAATAAAACCAACGTTTTACCAATAAAAGGTAATAAAGAGTGGTGGGATAAGCAAATAACCAAAACGTATTAACAGATTTGTTCTATGTAAATCATGATACATATATGGAATCAAAACTATGAAATTTTATGTAGAGATTAGATTACTACAAGATGAAAGATTCATAGCGAATGCACTCGAGGAAAAAAGTGTTAGATTAGATTAATGTTATAAAACTACTTAATGTGATATCTATGGAACGAATTGAGAATATACTTAGGGGGAATTTCAAGTGAAAACATTTGGTAAAGTATTATTAACAGGAGCTTTAGCTTTAGGCGGTTTAACAGCTATGAACATTGATACACCGAAGGCACATGCTGACGGAGCAAGCGAGTTCTGTCGTTATATTTGTGGTCCTAGCAAAACGTTGAATGGATTCACAATTCAATTACACGCTACAGAGTACAGCTACGGCCAAAATATGATTGCAAAAATCACAAATGATAGAGCTGAAGATGTGCGCTATCGTGTAACTATTGAAAAGAAATGGGCAAGTGGCTGGGGTTACTATGAAACTGACTTCAATTTCGGCTCCGAATTACCAGCTGGAACAAACGAAGAATTTTACAATACAACTGGTTGGGGTGGACAACTTCCAGAAAACGGGGAATATCGTTACAAAGTTAAAATTACAAATGCTGACGGTTCTGTAGATACAATTTATACAGCTTCAATGACACTTACAGGAAGATAGCTCATGAACGAGCTCCATTATTTATACTTGTATTTTTGATGATATCATTGATAATTGCAGTGATATTATTATTATTATTGAAATAAGCTCTTCGGGGCTTATTTTTTATATACAAATTGGAATGATAACATTCAGAAAATTACATCTTTACACTATTAAAGTTTGTTGCTATTATAGGAATACATCAAATGTTACAATATTCAACAGATTATACAAATCCTCCGATTACACGAATGAAATGAAAACACATTGCTGATGGTAACATTTATAGTTGGGATCCCGTAGCTCAGCAGGGAGAGCGCCACCTTGACAGGGTGGAGGTCGTGAGTTCGAGCCTCTCCGGGGTCATATGAAAACCCCCTTGATAGTCAAGGGGGTTTCTTTATGTAGCAAATAAATGATTATTATTAAAACTAAATTTTTCCCTACTTCTTTTCTCCATTTTGGAGAAAGACATAAATTATATTAATCATCGCTCTACGTTGTTCGCTAGAACTCGATTCTTTACTCTCTTTTGGGAGCTTTTTAAAATTCTCTTTGAAAAATAGCCTAATACGGCAATTTTTATATTTATTTATATAAATTTCTCAACAAAAAAGATCTACACAGTTTAACTATGCAGATCTTTGTAAATTTAAGTTTAAAAATGAATAGACGAATCCTATTTTTGCCCTAACTTGATTGCCTTTTTGATATTACTAAATGCACCTTTACCATATATTAATACGCCACCGCGGTAAACACGACTCGTTAAACCAATCATCATACATATTGTTGCAATTAGAATTGCTAATGCTAGCGCAATCTCCCATACTGGGATATTGAGGAATCCAATTCGTACAAGCATAACAATAGGAGTGAAGAAAGGTACATAACTAGTAATGGTAACAACCATGCTGCTTGGGTTTGACATTCCATAAATCGCTATATACAAAGCAGCAAGTAACATAAACATCAGCGGCATAACAGCTTGAGAAGATTCCTCTATACGCGTAATGATAGAGCCAAATAGACAAGATAATGAGCCATATAATAAGAATCCTAATGTGAAGAATAGAATCCCATAAAACACTAGAGTTGGAGCAACAGAATTTAAATCAATACTATTTAAAATATCATTTTTCGAATCATTAATTGCTGTTTTATATCCAACAGTTGCGACCAAGCCCCAAATTATGATTTGCGTAATACCAGCCAATAATGTTGAGAATAGCTTCGCATATAAATGTTTGGTAGGCGAAATACTTGAAACAACTAACTCCATAACACGAGAAGATTTCTCTGTTGCAACATCTGTTGCTAATTGTGCAGCATACATTAATATCATTAGATAATTTAGCATGATAAAGACATTAATTAAAATCCCTACACCCTCAGTATGTTCTCCATCTTTAACCTTATCTGAAACCGTTTTGGTATGAATTTCTACTGGCGTTGTTAACACCTTTAATTCATCTTGCGATAGATTCAATTGCTGGGCGAAGTTAGAAGATTGTATTTGAGATAAAATCGTTTGAACCTTGCTAACATCTTGCTGATTTACATCCGTCTCAGTTATATACGTAGCCTTTAATTGTTTATTATTCAATTCCTCTACAACGATTGCATATGTATAATCACCATTTTTAACACCTGATTCTGCTTTTTGTTTATCCGTGCTACGTTTAACTTGTATCTTACTATCGACATTTTTAAACACTTGATGAATGGTTGAATATAATTCTTCTTTTTCTGTAACAACAACAACTTGATCGTCCTCGTTACCTGCAAACAAGTTATAAATCTTGTCAAAATTCATCAATCCTATAATTAACATAGAAACTATTATTGTAATAGCAAAATATGATTTTGATTTCACTTTAGATTTATAGTTTTGTAAAAAAATTGTCCAGAAACTACTCATTTTGTGCACCTACTTTCGCAATAAAGATATCATTTAATGTAGGCTCTTCTACTGCAAACTTTTTAACATACCCTAATTTTGTTATCTCTTTAAATAAAACATGTGACACTTCTTCATATGAAATTTTAAGAGTAACTGCATTTTTACGTTTCTTCATACTTTCTACACCTTTTATTTCTTTCAAATGGTCAAAGTCATGATCGCCAACGATTACAACGTTCTTTTTACCAAAATCACTTTTAATTTTGGCAATGTCACCCTGAACAACAGGTACACCTTTGTGCATAATACAAATGTGTTGGCATAACTCTTCCACATGTTCCATACGATGTGAACTAAAAAGAATTGACGACCCTTGTTTTTGCATATCAAGAACAGCGTCTTTTAACATTTCAACATTTACTGGGTCTAAACCACTAAATGGTTCATCTAAAATTAAGAGTTCAGGCTTATGTATAATCGCTGTTATCAGCTGGATTTTTTGCTGATTCCCTTTAGAAAGTTCTCCTACCTTTTTGTTCAGATGCTCAGTAATATTAAAACGCTCCAACCAATAGTGAAGTTCTTTTTCTGCATCTTTACTTTTCATGTTCTTTAGTTTTGCAAAAAAGTCAACTTGTTCTTTGACAGTCATTTTCGCATAAAGACCACGTTCTTCTGGTAAATACCCAATTTTATCTGTAACACCATAATTTATAGGTTTACCATTCCATGAAATGGTCCCACTTGATTTCGATAAAAGTCCAAGTATCATTCGAAATGTAGTCGTTTTACCTGCTCCATTCCCGCCCAAGAATCCAAATATTTCACCTTTCGGTATCTCGATATTCAAATTATTCACTGCAACATGCTCGTCAAATTTCTTTGTTAAATCTTTAATTAGTAAACTCATTATCCACACCCTTAATTCCCAAGATGATTTATTTATACAATTGTATATCCATAGTCAACTACAATATTTTGCCCTTTAATGGCGTCACTCTTATAAGACATTAAAAATAAGATGACATTTGTAGAATCTGAATTTTCAACAAATTCCCTATATGGAATCTTTTTTAATAACTTATTTCCTTCAATGGACTTCAAATAGCTTTCGTTATTATCGTTTATGCTATAGGACAGTGAATTGTATACCACTGTAATGATTCATTTTTTATCTTTCAAAAATGAATCATTACCAACAAATGTTATATTTCGCATTATAAGGTTAGCATAAGATTTTAAATATTTAATATGCAATTCTGCATATTTTAATACTCTCAATTATTTACATAGTGTTTGACCATCTTTATTTAAAGCAGCCCCCACATTTACAAAATTCACTTAAAACAAGAATTTGTTTATCCATACTTTTTCTATAATTTTTCATGGAAGAACTGAAATTAATTAGTACCCCTGTTAAACACCTAAATCTGATACTTAAACTAACTAATCTTCCTCTAATAAATTGTTGTCTTATTTAACTTCACAATTAATAGTATCCAGCAGGCATAGTCACAACATCTTCGTACACCTCCTCATTAAAGCTGAAGGAACACTAATTAAAATCTGGTCCAGAAATTTTACCTTTCTACGTTACAGGATCCGCATAAGAAAACATAGAATACAGTACCTCCTCTGTTACAACTAGCTTTATGTCTCGAATTCAAAAAACATAATATCTAATTTATATAATTAACTTCGTGCGTTCAAACCTCTCCAGGTTCATAAAAAAGAGACACCATATCAACCTTCTACGTGATATGGTGTCTCTTTTTATCTAATTCAATCACTTTCCACCAAACATCTTCTCCAACGACTTCGCATTAGCAAACAATACTTCTTTCAAGTTATCATCTGCAACGATTTTATAATCGCCATCTTTGTTTTTCTTTAAGTTCAAGGTAACTTCGCGAGTTGCCATTGCTGCATCTTTATCCGTTAAGTTTTTGATGATAGTTGAGGTCATTGTTTTTTCGATCGCTTTTTCAGATTGTTCTTTGTCTTCGCTAAATGCGCTAGCGAAAGCCATTGGCATAACTTCTCCCACTGCTTTTGTTACAGCAACGGATAGATCAGCAGATGTAATTTTCACTTTCACTTCTGCTTTGTCCTCCTTTTTCGATACTTCTTCTATCTTTTCAAATTTAAAGTTCTTTGTAATTGCACTTAGCATTGCTTTTGCCTCAGCATCATCTGTTTTTTCATTTAGTTTATTAAATTCCTTGTCACTCTCAACAAATGTACGAGCCTTTTCTACATCACCTTTTTGTATCGCTGTTAAAAATTCTTCTGTAGTATCTTTCGGATTTGCACACCCTGCTAAAACACCTGCTGTTAATCCTACTACCATCATTAATAGCAATAATTTCTTTATCTTTTGCACGTTCATTCTCCTCTTATCTTTTCTAGTAAGTCAGCATCATACAATATTATGAAACTGACATTACAAACATTTTTTAGTATAGCATTTATATGATTCGTTTTCTATTAATTCCCAAAAGATAAAGGACCTTGCAGCATTCCTACAAGGTCCCTCTTCTATCAATCTGTATCCGTAGCACAAATGAACCACATTTTCTGTTCCCTACTATCTAGCACCATCCAAGTAACATCCCACGCAACATCGTAAAACCAATCTGTCCAAGGGCGATAGCTTTCGAACACTTTAATATCTTCGTATCGATCTTGGAACATATATTGACATACATTGACTGCTAATTGTTTTGCGATAACTGGTCGTTCCTTAAATCCTTCATATGCTCCGCCCGACAAAATTTGAGCGGCAATGCTACCATCAAGCATGACTGCCCATCGCTCTTTAAAATGCAACTTATATTTTTCTGACGTATGTATTTTTAACTCTTCTAAGCTATTGATTATATCTAAAGAGTTAAAGATTCTTCTAAAGAAGTGCTCGTGTCCATCTTTCCAATATGGTATTTCTTTGAAAAAATTTTCGTTATGTACTTTAAAACAGCTTATAACCGCTCCGCCATTTACGTTTTGTTCCTTAAATGTATGTATGAGTTTCTCAATAGATGAGTCATTCGTTTCTATTTTTTCAAACGTTCCTGCTTTCCATCTCATAACGCCCACTACTCTCTATTAAAAATTTGTTTCTTCATTATAAATAACAAAATAAAAACCAGTAACTTTAATGTTGCTGGCTTATCTCTTATTCATATTCGAAACAACAACAACTGCTCCAAACACATAATGCCCTGCTACCATCCACATACTCCGATCAAAGATCATAAGCGATAACCAAAGCCATAGATTAATAGCAGCAAATAATAAATATAAAATGAAATCTCTCTTTTGTATTGCTCCTCTATTCATCAAAATGTAAGCGGCACCGATAGGAGGAAAAAGACAAATATTTTTCTTAACGACCACGGATATGAAGTTACTGTCTGCATATGAATCTCCTTTTCATCATAATACTTGCTTCAACATCGGCCTCACTACCCTATATTCATCACTATAAGTTTCCTTTATGATTAAAGGTGATTGAGGACCTTTTTCTTCCTCAATCATTGTGAATACTTCTGTTTTCTCTTGTAATGTATTAGATTCTCTATTTTTAATAGGTTTTTTACTTGTTTTAATTTTTTTTGTTACTTCACCAAGTTTTTGCCCAACTTCTTCTACTTTGGCAGGTTCATTCGTAACATAGTATTCTTGTTCGTCCCATACTAATATAGGTGGCACTTGTTCTCGTTTGTTACATATTATATAAGTAGTACTAGCTACAAGTAGTAGACAAGTTAATAAATAGAAGATAGTTTTTTTATTCATATACTACACTCCTTATCTATCATTTCATTGGATTATATAATATAAGTTATTTATAGTAAATGGATTTAGTGGTAATTTTTAGGTTTAACAATAAAAAAACCTTACCGCAGTAAGGTTCCGTTTTTACATTCTATAGTGACCGACTTATTAAAACAATCATTACAATAATCGCAATAAACATAACAACTAAACAGCCGATCATTTTATAAAAGCCTCTTTTCGTTAACGTCCCGCCTTGAACGTCTTTACGAATAAATAAGAATACTGCTAAAAATAATACAAGCCCAATGCCAAAAGCATACATCATTTGCATATGTTAATCTTCCTTTCTCTCTTCCATCTTAATATCTTTTTGCCAAAACAACAAATGAGATAAAAACGGTACTCATCGTAAGTGCCATAAGTATATTCAATAATTCAGTAGCAGATAGTGTAAGTATTTTTAAGTTTAAGCCGATAGAGAAAAGAAGATAATATGCTGTTAATGCAAAAAAGGTTACAAACATTCCTTTATAACGAATAAGTTTCATTCGCTCGTCTTTTTCTTTAAATTGCGGGTGCAAGTAGCTTAGACAGAAACTCATAATCATCATCCCAAGCAATGGATACGTTATAGCTGGCGGTGCAGAATGCGTCATTATACCTGTTAATATCATAAATCCACTCATAAATAGAAAAATAATCCCCATAATTACAAAGTACTTTTGTGAATAATTCATCCCTATTCCCCCTCTTCTTTTCCTTCATAAATAAATACATGTTCTATCGTTGTTTGAAATGTTTTTGCTATTTCAAATGCTAACGGAAGTGATGGATCGTATTTCCCCTTTTCAATTGAAATGATGGTTTGTCTGGAAACTCCAAGTTTCTCAGCCAACTTTTCTTGAGATAGTCCAAATTTTTTTCGGTATTCGACCATTTTATTTTCCAAGGAAATTTCTCCCTCCTTCCATATATCGAGTATATATGTAAAGTAAACTTTACGTCAAGGTTCCTTTACATTTATTCCAATCATTTTTCACTCTATTTATATAGAAGAAACTTGTTCGATTTGAGCACGTCTATTTTGTAATAAAACATGGAACACTGTATGTAATCGTTACTATATTTCCTCCTCACCTTTTTTAAAATTTAATATCTTCATATTTGTTTTATCCTTTTAAAATATTTCATTCTCTTCTTTATTAGATGAAATGTGTTATTGGTTTTACGGTGTTTTTTGGCATATTTATAGAAACTAACGGGTTATGAACCATTTTTTATGTTTAGCAACTTTTTTTGTAGAAATCCTTCATTTTCCTTTCGATATTTAACACTATCGAAATAAAGTTTACGATAAATTCATAATTTTTTATTTTTTATACTATATTCCGTTATATTGTTGTATAATATCTATGAAAGCGCTTATTATTTCAATATACATAATTCAAACTAAATTTCATCAAGACATTCTAACTATTATACCTATATTTAAATGCAACAATTATAGCTATTAGTATAGGCATACCAAATATATCCACCCCATTTTTCTGTAAAATTACTTTATAAAGTGAAAGATTAACTTGGGTGATAAGTTATTGTGAATGTTTTTTTACAAAACAGATAAGTAATAGTGTTTGGTATTATGTAAATTATTGTAATAACATAAGAGTAAAGAAAACATTTACATTGATTATTGATTCATTACTTATTGAAAAAGAGCAAAATGCACCTTTGTATGGAAAAGGATTATATGCATTGGGAGGTTTAAACAAATGACGAGGAAGAATACAACGACAAACCCTTGGGCCAAGTTCCACGGTCCGAACCTTGGTTATGTTATTGAGCAGTATGATCTTTACGTAACTGGAGCAGGTTCTGTTGATCCGGAATTACAAGAGCTTTTTGAAATTTTTGGAGCTCCTTCGTTTCAAGATGATGTCGTAACAGGGGACAACACAGCAACACATTTTTCTCCTCAAAACACAGGTAACATTGAAAAAATTCTTAAAGTCGTTCAACTTGTTGAGCAAATTCGTTCTTTCGGGCACACGTTGGCTCACATTAACCCGATGGAAGATGCTGCAAATGGACAATCACTTCTTGAGAAAGCAATGAGTGAACTGAGCGATGCTGACTTGAAAGCGATTCCAGCGAAAACAGTATGGCAAGATGCACCAGAAGGTATTCACACTGCACTTGATGTGATTCATAGATTAAAAGACGTTTATACAAAATCTTTAGCTTATGAATTTTCTCATATACAAGATAGTGAAGAACGCGCGTGGTTGCATCAAATGGTGGAATCAAATTCATTGCGTCAACCACTATCAAATAAAAAACGAACTGCTCTTTTAAAACGTTTAACAGCTGTTGAAGGTTTCGAGCAATTCTTGCATAAAACATTCGTTGGGCAAAAACGTTTCTCTATCGAGGGCGTTGATATGCTTGTACCTGTTTTAGATGAAATTGTTCTAGAAGGTGCTAAGAACGGCGTAGAGGATGTCATGATTGGTATGGCTCACCGCGGTCGTCTAAGCGTACTTGCTCACGTATTAGAAAAACCATATAGTCACATGTTTGCTGAGTTCAAACATGCAAAAATAGAAGGCGCAGTAGCCAATTCTGGCTGGACTGGCGACGTAAAATACCACCTAGGTAGAGAACAAGTCGTTAGTAACGAAGAAGTTAGCACTCGCGTGACATTAGCAAATAACCCGAGTCATCTTGAGTTCGTGAATCCTGTAGTAGAAGGTTTCGCACGTGCTGCTCAAGAGAATCGTAAAAAATCTGGTCTTCCAGATCAAGATACTTCAAAATCATTCGTAATTTTAGTTCATGGTGATGCTGCATTCCCTGGTCAAGGTATTGTATCTGAGACACTCAACTTAAGCAGATTGAACGCGTATCAAACAGGCGGAACGATTCATGTTATCGCAAACAATGCAGTTGGTTTTACGACTGATAGTTATGATTCTCGTTCTACGAAATATTCAAGTGACCTTGCAAAAGGTTTCGATATTCCTATTGTTCACGTGAACGCTGATGATCCGGAAGCTTGTCTTGCTGCTGCTAACCTTGCGATTCAATATCGCATGTTGTTCAAAAAAGACTTCTTAATCGATTTAATCGGTTACCGCCGCTACGGTCATAACGAAATGGATGACCCAGCAGTTACGCAACCACAAGTGTACAAAAAAATTAAAAATCACCCAACTGTAAGAGCAATTTATGCAGATCAATTACAAGCTGCTGATGTTCTAAATGCAGATGAAGTTGAAACAATTACGCAGTTTATACAAGAGCAATTAAAATCCGACTATGCACAAGTACCACCAGCTGATACGGGTGATGCAACAATTCACGTTAAAGTGCCAGATGTTGTTGCAAAAGGTATTCAACCAATCGATACTGGTGTTGAGATTGACTCACTTCGTGCAATTAATGAAGGTCTACTATCTTGGCCAGAAGGATTTAACGTATATCCAAAAGTGAAGAAAATTCTTGAGCGCCGTAAAGATGCTCTTGAAGAGAACGGTAAAATTGAATGGGCACTTGCTGAGTCGTTAGCATTCGCTTCTATTTTACAAGAAGGTACGCCAATTCGTTTAACTGGTCAAGATTCACAGCGTGGTACATTCGCACACCGTCATATCGTATTACACGATACTGATACAAACGAAACATATTCACCATTACACCGTTTACCAAACATTAATGCTTCGTTCTCTGTTCATAACAGTCCGTTATCAGAGGCTGCTGTTGTTGGTTACGAATATGGTTATAACGTATTCGCTCCAGAAACTCTTGTTATGTGGGAAGCGCAATATGGTGACTTCTCAAATACTGCGCAAGCATTATTTGATCAATATGTTTCAGCTGGAAGAGCAAAATGGGGTCAAAAATCTGGTTTAGTTCTTCTATTACCACACGGTTATGAAGGTCAAGGACCAGAGCACTCTAGTGCACGTCCAGAGCGTTTCTTACAGTTAGCTGCTGAGAATAACTGGACAGTTGCAAACTTAACGAGCGCGGCACAATACTTCCATATCCTGCGTCGTCAAGCATCTATCTTAGGAACAGAAGCTGTTCGACCATTAGTACTGATGACGCCGAAGAGTTTATTACGTCACCCACTTACGCTTTCAACTGCTAGTCAGTTAAGCGAAGGACGATTCCAACCTGCTTTAGAACAAGAAAACCTTGGTATGAAACCAAATAAAGTAAAACGTCTTGTTTTAAGTACAGGTAAAATGGCGATTGACTTAGCAGCAGAAATCGAGTCTGGTAAACATGAGTACAACTTAGACGAAGTTCATGTCGTTCGTATTGAGCAATTGTACCCATTCCCTGCTGAGAAAGTTCAATCTATTATTAAACGCTTTAAAAACTTAGAAGAAATCATTTGGGTTCAAGAAGAACCTCGTAATATGGGCGCATGGCATTACATGGCTCCAATTCTGTTCGAACTTGCTGGAGATAAAGTGAAAACAGGTTACATTGGACGTCCTGATCGCTCTAGTCCATCTGGAGGCGATCCATTCGCTCACAAAGCTGAGCAAGAACTAATTGTTGCACATGCTTTAGATGTGAAGTATAACTTCCGTCAAGATAAACAAGAAATTGAAGTTTACAGCAACTAAAAAGTAACAATGAAGGTTTCTAGCTTGTTCCTTGGGCAGAATATCTGCCCAAGGCCAGGCTAACAAATGGAGATTACCGAAGACAAAAGAAGAAAAAACACACCGTTAGGCAAATAAGGGGAGGACATTTAAAATGATCGAAATTAAAGTACCTGAGCTTGCAGAATCTATTACCGAAGGAACTATTTCACAATGGCTTATCAACGTAGGCGACAAAGTTGAGAAAGGTGGCAGCGTTGTTGAGCTTGAAACTGATAAAGTCAATGTAGAAATCATTGCAGAAGATTCAGGTATTGTATCGAAGTTACTAGGCGAACCTGGGGATACAGTTGAAGTTGGCGCAACTATCGCAATTTTAGATGCTAATGGAGCACCAGTTGCAGTAAGTACACCTGCTCCAGCTGCTGAGCAACCAAAACAAGAAACAGCTGAAGCACCGAAAGCTGCGGCTCCAAATGCTGAACAAACTACGGGTCTACAAGGCTTACCAAATACGAACCGTCCTATCGCATCACCAGCTGCTAGAAAAATGGCTCGTGAATTAGGAATCGACTTAAACGACGTACGTAGCACAGATCCACTTGGACGCGTGAGACCACATGATGTACAAGCTCATGCTGCAGCACCAAAAGAAGCACCAGCTGCTCCAAAGAGCCCAGCTCCTGCTCCAGTTGCAAAAACTGAATTCGAAAAACCAGTTGAGCGCGTGAAAATGTCCCGCCGCCGTCAAACAATTGCAAAACGTCTTGTAGAAGTTCAACAAACATCTGCAATGTTAACAACATTTAACGAAGTTGATATGAGCGCGATCATGGAATTACGTAAAGAACGCAAAGATGCTTTCGAGAAAAAACATGATGTACGTCTTGGCTTCATGTCATTCTTCACAAAAGCAGTTGTTGCAGCATTAAAACAATTCCCATTATTAAATGCTGAAATTCAAGGTGACGAGCTTATCATCAAAAAATTCTATGATATCGGTATTGCAGTAGCAGCTCCAGATGGATTAGTTGTTCCAGTTGTACGCGATGCTAACCAATTAAACTTCGCTGAAATCGAAAGTGAAATTCGTAATTTAGGTATGAAAGCACGCGATAACAAACTTTCATTAAAAGAACTACAAGGTGGTACATTTACAATTACAAACGGTGGTGTATTCGGTTCTCTAATGTCAACACCAATCCTAAATAGCCCTCAAGTTGGTATTTTAGGAATGCATAAAATCCAAGTACGCCCAGTTGCAATTGATAACGAGCGTATGGAAAACCGCCCAATGATGTACATTGCTTTATCTTACGATCACCGTATTGTTGATGGTAAAGAAGCAGTTAGCTTCCTTGTTGCTGTTAAAGATATGCTTGAAGATCCAAAGTCATTATTATTAGAAGGTTGATAGATTAAAATCTATTAAAGGCTGTAGAATGAATCATTCTACAGCCTTTTTTTATTGTGTTCATACGGGACAAATTTCATGACATAAAGTATTAATGTATGCCTAAACGTAAGGAGGATTAAAATGAATAACCTTCCAATTCATGCAAAACTTAAAGTAAATAAGGACACTTTCTTCCTCCCCGATTCAAACGGGGGTGTCTATTTTCGAAATAACGCCAGTTCATTTCGCATGGACGGTGATGGAATTTATGACTGGATTGAAAAATTAATGCCCATGTTTAACGGTAATTATTCTTTAGCAGAAATAACTGATGGACTCCCTCTCCCCTATCAAAATCGTGTATTTGAAATTGGAGAGGTTTTATATGAAAATGGTTTCGTTCGTGATGCAAATCAAGATGCACCTCATGAATTAAACAGTACATTACTCGACAGATATGCTTCACAAATTGAATTTTTAGAAGCTGATTCTCATTCAGGTGCTTTAAAATTCGAAACGTACCGCGGGGCAAATGTACTTGTACTTGGTTCTGGGGATATGCTTACTTCTTTAGTTTCTTCTTTATTAGAATCTGGTTTACCTACATTTCATTACCTCGTTACAGATCGGGATGAAACAAACTATGACAGAATACATGAGCTAATAGAACGTGCATATGAAGTTGATAACAGTGTACTCCTTCAAGAAATCGATACTACAATTGACCGTCCCTTGCATGAAGTGTTCGAACCTTTTGATTGGATTTTATATGTTTCCCAAAATGGAGACATTGATGGTTTACAAACAGTTCACACTATTTGTAGAGAAACGAAAAAGAATTTCATACCAGCTATTTGTTTATCTATACTCGGTATAGCTGGGCCTGTCGTAACGGAAAATCGTGATGAATGCTGGGAATCCGCATGGCATCGACTACATGAAACGAATTTACAAAATGAAAATTCATCTGATTCCTTCTCACCAATTACATCTGCAATGTTAACAAATGTAATCGTTTTTGAATTATTTAAGCATGTCGCAGATGATTCACATCGGGAAAAAGAAGCACAATTCTTTTTATTAAACTATGAAACACTTGAAGGAACGTGGCATTCTTTTATAAAACATCCTCTTGCAACTGATGAAAGTTTTACAATTGATACGATAGAAAATCTTTCTGAAAAACTTGAGCATCGGTCGAACCAACATACTTCAACTGATGTATTCCGATTTTTTGACTCATTAACTTCTAAAGAAGCCGGTATATTCCATGTATGGGATGAACAAGATTCATATCAATTACCGTTATCACAGTGCTATATTCAAGTAGCCACTCCACTATCAGATGGCCCAGCTCACCTTCTGCCTCTTATGACTTGCAGTGGATTGACTCATAATGAAGCACGCCGAGAAGCCGGTTTAACAGGAATTGAAACATATGTAGCAGAAATCATTCACCGCCTTATTCCTGAACATAACGATATCGGTATCGGTGCTGGAGAAACGATGACAGAAGGATTTTACCGGGCACTACAGCAACATTTAAACAATAAATTGTATGAGCGGCAGTCACATATGCTAGAAGAACTTACAACGATTGATTTAACTGATATTCACGATAAACATTGTAGATTTTATTACGAAGCTCTCTCTACAATTCATGAAACACCTAAAATCGCAATGAGTGAAGAGATTCTCAGTTTTCCAGCCGTTTGGGTTGGTATAAATGATAGATGGTACGGTGCATCTAATATTAATATGACGTTAGCGTTACGAAACGCACTACAACTATCACTCTTTCACGTTCAAAATGAAGAAATTCCTTACAGAGCTAATATTTTGTATGACTCATCTATTATTTTATATGACACTGATTCTTTTAGGGTGGAAATACAAGCGGAAGAAGAAATTCCAAGCGTACAATCTTTACAACTCGCCTTACAACATTTAGAAGAACATAATTTTTATCCATTCGTATTTGATTTAGCGATTGAACCATTTTTGAAAGAAAACTTAGACGGTGTGTACGGAGTATTAATTGCAAAGGAGGACGGTTTATGATTCAAAATATATTGCTTATAGGAGATGGCCTACTTGCAGACTATGTACATGATCAATTATGCGAACAATATTCCATCATTCGTCAACATACCCTTACCGAAGAACTCCCTGAAAATATTCATCTCGCTCTCGTATTACATGACGGATCTCCTTCTACTATTCATCATGATGCGGAACTTATTTTTCGCTCAAATCATATTCCGTGGCTTCGTGGTTTCACTTCATTTGGCGAAGGTATTATCGGTCCTTACATTCATCCTCTTACGCCCGGATGTTCCCATTGTTCTGATGGACGCCGTTTTATCGCTGGCTTTGATCAAAAAGAAATGTGGGAACTACAGCGGAAATATGCCTTTAAAGCCGAAAATGGAACGAGGCGTGATGTACGTGCCACCCAAAATGGAATGTTACAAATGTGCCATCTTATTTGCGCAGAGACAGAAAAAATATTAACTCATAACCATTCTTCTTTAGAAAATGAACTTATTTTACTAAATTTACAAACATTACAATGTACGCGGCATTCTTTTCTTCCAGATCCTCTCTGTCCTGTATGTAGTAATTTACCTGATGATACTGCGGATGCGGCGGAAGTTTCTTTACAACCGAGTTTAAAAGTAAGCACCGAAACGTATCGCTGCCGTTCCATTCATGAATTAAACACATTTTTAACGAAAGACTATTTAGATTATCGGATCGGTATGTTGAACGGCAAAATGCAGCATTCTTTATTGCCATTTGCTGACGTCATTATAAATATGCCATTAATGTTTGGAAATGAAGGTGTTGCAGGCCGAACTCATTCATTTGCAGTGAGTGAAGCAACTGCTATTTTAGAAGGTTTAGAACGATATTGCGGTATGTCGCCTCGCGGGAAAAAGACAAATGTGCATGGTAGTTTTCATGATTTAGAGGAACATGCACTAAATCCCCTCACACTCGGTGTACATACAAATGAACATTACAATCGTGATAATTTTCCATTTAAGCCGTTTGATCCTGATTATGAGCAAAACTGGGTATGGGGATATTCTTTATCACAAAACAGACCGCTTTTAGTTCCTGAATCAATTGCTTATTATAGCCTCGGTCATCGAGATGCTTTCGTGTATGAAACATCAAATGGATGTGCAATTGGCGGTAGTTTAGAAGAAGCGATTTTTCACGGCATTTTAGAAATTGTAGAGCGTGATGCCTTCTTACTCACTTGGTATGCCGAATTACCTCTTCCCCGCCTTGATCTGAGTTCAGCAAATGATACAGAATTACAATTAATGATTCAGCGGTTACGTACGATTACCGGATATGAATTACACGCTTTTAATGCGACGATGGAACACGGCATCCCGAGCTTATGGGTAATTGCAAAAAATACACGTGAAAATGGAATGAACGTTGTTTGTGCGGGAGGCGCTCATTTAGATCCTATTCGAGCTTTAAAAAGTGCCATTCAAGAAATCGCAGGCATGTTACTTATAACAGACGATGAACTCGAGCACAAAAGAGAATACTATGAAAAATGCTTACAAGATCCTTATTTCGTTAATAAAATGGAAGACCACAGTATGCTGTACGGATTGAAAGAAACGGAAGAACGTCTTCACTTCCTTTTACGAGAAGATGCACCAGTGCAAACGTTCCAAGAAATGAATGTATCACAGTCATTTGATATGGATTTAACATCCGATCTCCACCAACTTTTAAATCGTTTGCATCAATCTAATCTTGAAATAATCGTTGTAGATCAAACCGTTCCCCTTATAGAAAAGAACGGACTACACTGTGTAAAAGTCATTATTCCAGGCATGTTACCTATGACATTCGGCCATCACCTTACTCGTGTTACAGGATTAGATAGAGTCTATACCGTACCGATGACACTTGGATATAGCACTGAACCGTTAACAAATGAACAATTAAATCCACATCCGCACCCGTTTCCATAGTAAAGGAGGGATTTCATGCAGCTAGATACTTTTTTACATCATCTCCATTTCTCTATTGATGAAATTATGCCGAATCATGAGGTGGACTGGAAAGACGCACCGCTTCCTTATAAATTATATCGAAATGTACCTACCATCCCGCTCTCCTTAGAAATCCCATTATCTTTATCGAACTCTTCTACTACACCTACTCTAAATGAGATTGGTCACTACCTTTGGTATTCATTTGGTGTAACACAATTATGTCAGCTAAATAGCGAGAGAAATGTATTACGTAGATCCATTCCTTCAGGCGGTGCTTTATATCCGAATGAATTGTATATCTATTTAAAGATTGACGATTATCCAGACGGCATTTACCATTATGACGCCGCGCATCATCGACTTATTTTACTTCGCGAAGGAAATTTCGATTCTTATTTAGCAGACGCACTCGGTAATCGCTGTAATATACATGATTGTTTCGGTGCCGCATTCGTATCCACTATGTTTTGGAAAAACTTCTTTAAATACAATAACTTTTCATATCGCCTTCAAGGATTAGATAGCGGGGTTCTCATTGGGCAATTACTAGAATGTGCAAAACAGTTCGGTTATACGAACGGCGTATACTTTCAATTTCTAGATCGTGCACTGAACCATTTACTCGGATTGTCAGAAGGTGAAGAAAGTGTGTATGCCGTTATTCCTTTAAGTACAGAGCCAGAAACTAATTGGTTTCACAATGATTACCGTGAAAATAAAACAGTTACTTCTCATGAGTTGTTGCAACAAATTCCGCCGTTAGCACATGAACATTTCGTTCGCTCAAAACATGTAAATGAACATCCGATGATAACAAAAATAAATGAAGCTTCTATGATTGAATCGACAGAACACTTCCAAACACTACATCATGAAGAGCACTATCAACATAATACGTACGCTGTACAGCTACCGAAAGTAGAACGGTTATCGTATGATTTCCTACAACTTTGTAAAAAACGATATTCTCCTGATGCGGACTTTATTTTAACGAAATGGGATGCAGCTGAGCTCGCTACTTTACTACAAGAAGCGAGCCTCTCCTTCCCCTATTACAGCGACCTTGATGGTAAGTATGTAAATGAAAATGCACGCGTCTCCTTATATGGATGTTTTTATAACGTGAAAAATATTAAAAACGGGGCTTACGCTTATAACAGTAAAACACATTCCATACAACCAATTCGATATGGAGACCTTCGCTACCCACTTCAGTCTAGTATGACGATGGATAACGTAAACCTTTTTCAAGTACCACTTTGCTTACATGTAGTCGGAAAGAAAGATTACTATACAAATGCATTAGGCTATAGAGGATACCGTATTCACCAAATGGAAGCTGGTATCCTCGTTCATAAACTCGTTTTTGCTGCAACTGCTATGGGGATGGGCGGGCATCCTTTACTAAGTTTTGATACAAATTCATGTGATCAATTGTACGGAATTGATGCTGGAAATGAAACGTCTCTCATTCAAATTCCTGTTGGGGCGTATCGGGCGCGGGATTGGTTAAAAGGGGCTTTGCATAATTAGAAGCACGCCGGTAGACGGCGTGCTTTTTTTAAAGGACTTAATTTATAAAAAGCGAAATGAGTATATATTCTTACATAAAAGGAGAATGTAACTTGAACATTTTACAACGATTAATTCAGCAAGCAAAAAACCCTCGCGGGACAATTGGTTCTTCCATGCTTTGTATTATGAACGCTGCACATATGAGACTAACAAATTGGGGATTACAAAAAATACATATACGTAAAGATGCAATTACTTTAGATATTGGTTGTGGCGGCGGCAAAACAATACATACTCTTTCAAAACGAATTCCATTTGGGAAAATATATGGAATTGATTATTCAGATCAAGCTGTTGAAAACTCAAAGAAAGCCAATATACAGGACGTAAAAAAAGGAAAAGTAATCATTCATCAGGCAAGTGTCTCCTCTATTCCTTACAATACAAACTTCTTCGATCTCATAACCGCTTTTCAAACACACTACTTTTGGCCCGATGTGGAACAAGATATAAAAGAAATATTTCGCGTCTTACAACCGAATGGATCTTTTTTATTAGTAGCTGAAACTTTCAAAATTCAATATCATATGGAGAAATGGAAAACGAATGAAGAATTAATAAACCTATTTTATAAAACAGGATTTACAAGTGTGAAATGCTATGAAGAAAGAGGTTGCCTTTGTGTAATAGGAATTAAGTAAAAAGCAGACCCTTTGAGGTCTGCTTTTTACTAGATTAACTTAAAAATACTCTTAATTTGTCTAGCAAATAACCAATTTTTCGTACCGTAGTTATCATTTAAACTATCTAAATTGATAGATTGTCCGTTAGCAAACTTTAATTCTAACGTTGTATTTTTGTCATTTGTTTTTAAATTATTATTTGTAATGTCATCATACTTTAATTTTTCAATTTCAATATATTCGTCTTTTTCTTTTCCAATCACGACATGGTCTTGGAAGAAGAAAAATACTTCTACTTTTTTACCGAAACAAAATACATTTTTCGTATAAATTAATGTCGCGTTATCAAGTCCGACACATACTTCTTTCATTTCTTCCACAACGTGTCCAAAGTCTTCTTCATGTCTTGTATTTGATTCAACAATCCATTCTTCGATTGTTTTCATATTAATTGCCATACTGCGCCCCCTGGTTCGTTCATTGCTTTATTTAAAAATAAATACTATATGAAAATATAAGCGATAAGTACTATGTTTTCAAGGGTAAACGGTATATTCGAAATAAAGTTAAATTTCAAAGTAATATACTAGGTGCATCGATTTCATTATATTTCAAACGTTTGAACGAGACATTCTTCATCATCAATTAACTGTGTTTTCTCATCAAATTCGATGTTTAGCTCCCCATATACTTTCTTCCAAAAAGAAACTGCTGGTATATTTTTCACAAGTTCGATAACGAAATACTGCCCTCGTTTCTCTTTTAGTACATTCGCAATAACTTGTTTACCGATTCCTTTCCCTTTGTACTGATTCAATATGAAAATGTCATTTATACCAAAGTCGTTTTCCTTCTTCAAAAAAGGACGTTCCAGTAGTAATAAAAATCCTACAATATCATTATCACTTTTAATAAAATACGGAGTGATTCCGTCATTTTCCCAAAACATGTGCAAATCTTCGTATTCGAAAAATCCATTTGCCTCAATCGTTATATTAGGAGTGAATGTAGAGAGGTCATGAAGATATAGTGCATACAAATTACGCAATATTTCTTTTTCTGATTCTTGAACTATTTGAAGTGTTACAAACATTTTTAAAGATCCCCTTCCCTATATGTAACTGTTTCTTCCTCTTTATTATTCGCTAAAAAAGTTTACCTACCTTTGCAAAAAAAATAGCACTTTAAAAAGTGCTATTCCGCTCTCCTTGCCGCTTGCTGAATTGGGTCCCACACGCTGTTATATGGTGGTGCATAACTTAAATCGACATCTTCTAAATCATGAATGCTCATTTTATTGAAAAGTGCCATCGCGATCACATCAATACGTTTATCTACGCCTTCTTCTCCAATTACTTGCCCGCCCAATAATTGTTTCGTATCGGAGCTATATAGTAATTTCAAGTAAAGTGGTTTTGCATTTGGATAATAGCCCGCCATATTTGTAGAATCTACTTTGACCGTTTTATACGGAATGTGTAGCCCTTTTGCTTCTTTTTCATTTAACCCTGTTCTTGCGAGTGTCAAATCCATAAATTTAATAATGCCTGTGCCTAACGTACCTTTAAAAGCTCTTCGTTTATCAAGCATATTCAGTCCAGCAAGTCGCCCTTGCTTATTGGCAGTCGTTCCGAGCGGGATATGATCATGAATTTCCTTTATAACGTGGTAATGTGTTGCGCAATCACCGGCTGCATATACGTCTTGCACATTTGTTTGCATATATGCATTTACTTCGATTGCTCCTTTATGATTCTTACGTATATTTGTCCCTTCAAGAAAATCAGTATTTGGCTTCACTCCAACCGACACTAAAACAAGATCTGCTTTATACGTACCTTTATCCGTTTCGATTGCTTCTACTCGTTCATTTCCTTTAAATGCTTTTACATTTTCATTCGTTAAAATTTCAATATGATGCTTATCTGCTTCTTTATGTATGTACTCTGCCATATCTGCATCATAAATCGTACCGATATGATCATTTCGCTCAATCATTCTTACTTTCTTACCAAGTTCGACGAATGTTTCTGCCATCTCAAGTCCAATAGCACCACCGCCAATAATCGTTACATCTTCAACTTTATTCGTTTCTAGCGTTTTTAATATGCGCTCAGCATCAGGAATTGTTTTTAAAAGATGAACGCCTTGTAATTCCCGTCCTTCCCATTCTGGCATAACAGGACGCACTCCAGTCGCAATTAATAATCGATCATATGGAAATTCAAAGACATCCTTCGTCTTCGTATGCTCTGCGTACACCATTTTCTTTTCCGTATCTACTTTCGTTACTTCATGACGCACTTTCGCATCAATTCCATATTTCTCACGAAACGTCTTTACGTTGCGCGCGATTAACTTTTCAGTTGAAGCGATAGCACCACTAATGACATACGGTAATCCACACTGAGCGTATGAATAAATTTCACCTTTTTCTAAAGTTACAACATTTGCATTTTCATCGTTTCTAACAATTTGCATAGCCGCACTCATACCAGCTGCATCTCCGCCAATAATGACATAGTTCACTTTACCACTCCTTCTTTTTTACATACTCTTTACGTTTTCCATATTTTATAGAAATAACACCTACTTCCATTGTAAAGAAAGAGAATTTCATCTTCAAATTTGGTGCACAAACTTATGTATAAATAGGTAACTGTCGTGTCTTATAAACAACATGTTTAATATGCTATAACAGTAACCAATTGAAAGTAGGTGAAATATACATGTGCGCTGGTCTTCTCGCTCAGTTTCCAGAGGAACCGAAAGAACCAAAACCCGCCTTGTCGCTTGATCAAGAATTTTCTATTAACGCAACCATTTATAGTGCTCGTGCTTGGTTATCTAATGATGAAACTTTTCCACAAACGATTTGGAAAGGCTCTCGCTTTGCTTCCGCATCACACGCTGGCAAGTCCATCTTACCAATCGGTACTGTAAAAATTTTAAACTTATCTGATGATACAATAACAGTTACTGCATCATCAGAATCAGATGATACTCTCAAAATAGTCGTACCCCCTCATTCTGAAGGTGTTTTAACATCTAACGCATTATCTGACGTGCAAGCAAGTACATCAGGAGGAGCAAGTAAAGTCACATTCCTCTTTCATATCTTTTTCTCAAGGGATCCTGGTTCAGATAAAAAACCATAAAAAAGGTACAGTTATGCACTGTACCTTTTTCACGCGCTCTATTCTCTTGATTTGATTAGTTCAATATTATAAGTTTCGATATCTGTTAACTTTCCTTTAAAATAAGGATTTTCTCTATACCAAGACTGTGTTGCAAAATACGCTTGCATATCTTTCGTTTGAAAAATATGTCCATGCCTTGCATATATTTCATTTCTAGCAATTTTCAACTGTTCTTTCGATAAATAGGTTAAATCTGTGCTCGTTAATTTTCGAATATCACTATCAGGAAAGATGAAACCATTATATACATACCCAGTCGCGGGCGTTGGAGTAACATTATAAACAACTGTTTTTTCTGCACTTTTCGTTTGGAATGGAAGATTATAAGACGAAAGTGCCGTTACCGTCTCTACTTTTGTCGTTTCCCGTCCATTTTCTCCATTTCGTTCTAAATAAATTTTCGCGCTTCCATCAGTCGCTACAGGCCCCCATGTAATTTCTTCTCCTGCGAGCGCTGTAACTGGTTTTTGATTTACGTACAATGTTGCACCAGGCGCGTTCGTTTGAACTGTAATATATTGACCTTGCAACGTTAAATCTATCGTTACGTTATTTTGGCTTTGTTTCATAAGTACAACCTTTTCCTCACGTGATAGTTTTACATAGTCATTTTTATATTCTGATTGAAACACTTGATTTCCCGGAAGAAATGGCCCATATTGCTTCTCAAACTTTTTGTCATCTGTCTTATCAATTTCTTTTCCGTTCATTTTTAACGATACGCCTTTTTCATTTGTAAGCAAAGTTGTATAGTACGTCTTCGCTTTCAATTTATACCGATCAAATATAAAGAAATACTTTCCGTCTTTCGTTAATGAAAAATCAGCTCTTTCTATTCCGTCCCGTTGTTTTTCACCTTGTCTCAAATATCCTTTTAATTCATTTACGTAAGATGGATTTTCTTTTATATATGAAAATAGAGGCGTTAAACTCTCTCTCGTTATCATAACCGACGGATCATCTGCCGTAACGATCTCAGCTAATTTCTCTCCGTCCCGCTCTTGTAAAATCGTAATCATCCGGTCTACTTGTGCCACCTGTGTATAATACGATGATCCGTACAAATACAATCCAATAATCGCTATAACAAATAGTGCTAACAGTGTAATGCCAACTTTTGTACCACTGCTCATGTTCTTCTTTACTACAGGACTTCCCCTCTTCATCCCGCAGTTTTGACAAAATTGTACACCATCTTCAAACTGAACTCCGCACTTTGTACATACATTCATTCAGTCAACCACCTTTTCATTAGAAGCCAGTTATCCCCTGTGTTAAGGCTTGAATTATCGTGCTAATGTAAGACCAAAGTACAATGAACGTTGCAATTCCAATTAAAACATTTGCAATAATAAGTGTGTAAACGAGATCTAATCCACCATTGTCTAGTTTTAATACGGCTACAGTTATACTAATCCCTATATAAGTTGCAACTACCGATAATAATATCGGTAAGAAAAAGATTAATAAAAAACTAAAAAGAAAAGAAAGAACTAATATGACAATAGCCGGCGTCGCTATCGTTCCCCATATACCAAATACTTCAAGAAACGAAAAAGATGATTTCATCATCTTACCACTTACAAAAATAATAAATCCAACAAATAAAGTTAAAATTAATAAAAAGAAAAAGACCGTTATAGATTCTCCAAAAAACGTGGGAGTAGATATATCTGGTGCAAATGTTCTCGTAACTGCTGATGCTGCACTCATCATTCTATAAAAAATACATGCTCCTAAAAAACAAATAAGAACAAGACTTAAAATTCCATTTCGCACTTCAATAGTGCCGCTTTTCATAATCGCTGTCGGTGCTTGTAATGCATGTTTAAAAAATTGAAAATAGCCGCTCGCAAACCGCTTCGCTTGTTCTACCGTTTCATTTGGACGCGTTTCCTTTTCTTGTGCCGCGCGCGCTTGTTCCGGCCCTTCTTCTTTGCCACTACTTGCCACTACTTCTTCCGTTAACGAATGTCCACAATTCCCGCAAAACTTTGCCTCTACTGCATGTTCTGTATGACATGACGGACATTTCATTCTCTTATCCCTCCTTAAGCATATACCTTATAGGGTGTTACAAGTTCAATATATGAATTTGTACATAAAACATGACTACAAGAAAAAGATTCTGAAATCCTTCTTCCGAAAGAAAATATATGTGCTAGCAATCTTGAAAAAAAATGCTATTATGAAACAGAATAAATAATATTTTTAACAGATTGGATGAAAGAAAATGGAATTGGTAAACTCAATTTTTCAAATACTCCTTACAAGCGTAATCCAATTATTATCTTTAATTGGCGTTATCATTGTAATTGGATTTCTATTAGGCTATTTAGAATCTCTCACACGCATGTATTGGTCGAGAGCTTTTGGAAGAAAAGGATTCCTATTAACGGCTTGGGTCGGTGTTCCGATTCACGAACTTGGACATGCCATTATGTGCGTACTGTTCCGTCATAAAATTGTGGCGACTCAGTTCTTCCCAACAGATACAAGTCAAGGGGCTTTAGGTTATATACAACATCAATACAATCAAAAAAGTGTGTATCAACGAATTGGGAATTTCTTTATCGGCATTGGGCCTATTATTTCTGGTATTACTGCATTAATCCTTTTAATGCGCTATTTCGTACCAGAATCATATTTTTTATTTAATACAACTCTCGAAAAAACGATTGCTTCTACTTCTATTAATGTAGAAATGATTCAAAACATGCTCTTGTCGACGTTTGTATTATTGAAAAGCTTATTTACAATCGGCAATTTATTGAATCCTTCCTTTTGGTTATTTTTATTTATCGCCATTTGCATTTCCGCACATATCGCTTTAAGTAAACCAGACATTAAAGGATCAATAGACGGTGTTGTCGTCATGTTTATCGTGTTATTTTTATTCAACATAATAGCAGGACTGTTTCAATACGACAGTAATCAGCTAATTGGACAGGTTATGAAATATAATATGTATCTCATTGCGTTTTCTAGTGTGGCACTGCTGTTCTCTTGTCTTTCTACACTCGTTAGTTTTTCGTTTTATAAAATAAGAAGAGGGCGTTCTTTTTGAACGCCCTCTTCTTATTAATTATTCCCCTTATAATCACAATGCTCAACAGGCACACGAGCATGCCCCTCTTCATCGGTACACCATGACTGTGATTGGAATGCAAGAAAGATACCAATCCATTCTTCTTCCTTTTCAAAGTGAATAAGTATTCCTCCATCTTGCCAGATGCCATCATCACCTTGCCATTTTTCTACATTCCCTTGATTCATGTGAATATCATGTATACCGTTTCCTGGTTTGAAATGAAAATAAGAATCTGGTGTGTTTTCTTCTGGTCCCCATCTTTCGCCAAACGCGTAAATAATTGCTTTTTCTTCCATCGCTCGCTTTATATAACGTTCTATTTTTTCGTTTAAATCATTATCTGCTCCTGCTTTTTCGGGAGGCAAAGGAATCATTTGTTTTGAGTCAAATAGATTTCCTCTTACATAATCTAAAGCTACTTTCGGTTCATTATTTTTTACTTCCGTAAAACCAAATGGTAATGTCGGTAAAATATGAATCGCCTCTGACCTAATATTGTTATTCGCAAAATATAAAACTTCTGACGGATAACTTTGCGACTTTACGTTAATAGCAATACGATAATCTACTCCAGTCTCGCCCTGTAAATGAACTTGATAATGAGGTGTCTTCCCTTTTCCAATCTTTGATTGTATAACTGTACCTTTTAACACACCGTAGTTTTTTAGGGGCATACATTTCATCTCCTATTCATCTAGTAGAAGCTATTCATATTTAAATCATTATCCATTCATAAAAAAAATCCTCCTATGTTAGGAGGATTTTTAATTTCTCAACATATACCAAACAATAACCTCTACCAATACAAGCAAAACCGCACCAAAGATCATTAACGTCGTCTTCTTTAATAGTTCATTTTCACGGTAAGGGATATTACATAAGTAAGCACCTAGTGTAATCCGTGATGGACAAGCGATTGTCGCTACTGATGATGCGGTGTTTTGAAGTGTTGTGACATATTGCCACGGGAGTGCTACGTTTTGTGCGGTTTGCATTTGTAGTTTTATAAACATTGCATTTGATCCTGCGTTACTACCTGTTAAAAATCCACCAATAGCGCCAATAAACGGCGCAACGAAAACGAAAAAGGTTCCAAATGTATCACCAGCTGTCTTTGCGAGTAATGAATGCATGCCTGATGCACCCATTAGTTCTGAAATGGCGATAAACATTGTCGTAGTAATAGCAAAAGGAATCCATTGTTTGATTGTTTGCGAGAGTGATTTTTTAATAATATTAGACGGGATGCGGAAGAAAATAATAGTAAATAAGCAAGTCATACCGAGCCAAAATCCTGGTGAATATAGTAACTCTAGTTTGTAAGAGTATGATTTCAAATCAAGAACCCCATATGATCTGAACAAATCATGTAATGCTGGAACGAGGCGAGAAAGTAAAATACAAACTGTTAGAAATATATAAGGGCTAATAATTTTTATAATGGATACTTCTCTCTCCGTTGCAGCCGCATGTTCTGTTATAAGATTTTGCCCACTTTTTCCTTTTAATTTAATGATAAGAAAGCCAAATGTAATCGTTACGATAGAACTTAATATCCCGGCTAGTTCAACACTTACGTACGCATTAGAAAGATAGATTCCGAGAGAAAATAATAGAAAGAATCCTACTCCTTCTTTCCACTTTTCTATAACCGCTTGCCAGCCGCCAACAACGTGTAAAGAAAGAATAACAAAGTAAGCAAACATCGGAATACTTAATAGCGCTGTATTTGTACCAAGTGTTGTAAGAGGCATATTTATTAGCTGCGAACCGATAATCGTACCAGTTGCCATTGCGCCCCATGAACTAGCTAGTAAGCCGATAAATGAGAGCAGTACAGCTTGAAATGGTTTATATCCTAGTGAAAGAAAAATAGGTGCTGCAACCATGAAGCCAATTCCGAATCCACTTACCGATTCAATTAGTGGGCAAATACCAAAGCACATAAGAAGCATTTGTAATAAACGATCTTGCGTCACTTCTTCTAAAAAACGCGCTACTTGGTCGATGTACCCCATTTTGTTCATGAGGTGAAATAAAAAAATACCGAAAAATAAAACGTACCCGACAATAAAACAAATTAACCATCCTTTAATCGTTGCGTGCACAGTTTCACTTATCCCTAATTGAAACATTGGCGAGAGTAAAACGATTCCAACAGACACAGCATAAGAAATTAACGAAGACCTTAATGACGTTTGTTTAAATAAAAATAAACAAATGAAAATCATCATAATTGGGATAAGTGCCAACAATATGGCCATGTTATCATCTCATTTCGTTTAAAATACAATTTTTAACTATTATATAACAGATGTTGTAATTTTCAATTGTTTTTAAGACAGATTTAAAAAAGGAGCCAAACGGCCCCTTTTCATTCACTCCCATTTTCTATTATCCTGAAAAACTGTCTGCTGTCCGATTATTTTTTTCAACACAACAAACACAATGTAAGTACATATTGCTTGCAATGCAATATTCCAAAATTTCATTAATGTAAATGAATGAATCCGTAGAAATAATTCGTTTAATAATACAATCGAAACGATACTAAATAATTCTATACTAATCGAAAATAGACATATTTCTAAAATAGACTGTTCTTGAATGCGATTTAAGTTGGAAAAGATAAATACATATCCTAAAAATAGAGCCATCAACTCTATTTTCGTCATGCTAATGAGCCAAGCGTATAGCGGTACAGTTAAAAGAAGATATAGTAGTTTACGTCTTAGCATGCCTTCTCACCCTCTAGATTATATGTATTTTCTGTATATTTTAACATTTATTACGCAAAACAAAAAGAAGAGACTACGCCTCTTCTTTTTGTTTTGTTGCCTGTATTAATTCACATATTTCTTCTCGTTTTTCATTTTCTAATAACTCAATCACTTTACTTCCAACGACAACACCGTCACATATTGTAACCATTTCTTCTACATGTTCTTTTGTTGAAATGCCAAATCCAGCGACTACTGGTAAGTTGACGTGTAATTTTACTTTTTCTAAGTAACTATGAATCTCCTCTTTAAAGTTTTGACGTACTCCCGTTACGCCCGCTACTGTAACAGCATAAACGAACCCTTCTGATTCACTCGTGATTTTTCCAATTCTTTCAATAGGGCTCGTTACGGTAACGAGTGGAATAAGCGCAATGTTTGCCTCTCGAAGTAACGGCGCAATAATATTTTGTTCTTCATACGGTAAGTCTGGAACGATAATACCATCCACACCGGCCTCTAAGCACTTCTCTACAAATCGTTCTTTTCCGAATGCGAGTACTGGATTTAAATATGTCATGAGTACAAACGGAATTTGCACTTCTTTCCTTACCTCTATTAATGCTTGAAAAATACCTTTTACTGTTACACCGCTATCTAGCGCTCGTTTCCCTGCTCTTTGAATCGTTGGACCGTCTGCGACTGGATCCGAAAACGGAATGCCGATTTCAACGATGCTCGCTCCTGCTTCATCTAAAAAACGAATTCTTTCTTTTAATTTTTCAAAGCCACCATCTCCGCCCATTACGTACGGAATAAATGCTTTCTTACCATTTTCAAACGCTGCTTTAATTTTTTCTACTCCCATTTTTTACACCTCTTCCATATAACGTTTTATACTCTCTACATCTTTATCACCACGGCCAGATAAACAAATAACAAGTCCTTCATCTTCCTTCATTTTCGGAGCTAATTTTAATGCGTATGCGACAGCATGCGAGCTTTCTAACGCCGGGATAATGCCTTCTTTTTTCGTTAATAATTGAAATGCTTCTAATGCTTCTTCGTCTGTTATCGAATGATAAGAAACGCGGCCAATATCTTTTAGCAAGCTATGTTCTGGACCAACACCTGGATAATCAAGTCCTGCTGAAATAGAGTGTGCTTCTTGAATTTGTCCTTCTTCGTTTTGCAGAAGATACATCATTGATCCGTGGAGAACGCCAACGCTTCCTTTCGTTAAAGTTGCTGCATGCTTTTCTGTATGAACGCCTTTTCCAGCTGCTTCTACGCCGTAAAGAGCAACTTCTTCATCGTGTACGAACGGATAAAACATCCCCATCGCATTACTACCACCGCCAATACAAGCAACGACTGCTTCTGGTAACTTTCCTTCTAACGCCTCATATTGTTTTTTCGTTTCATTTCCAATTACACTTTGGAAATCACGGACAATTTGCGGGAATGGATGTGGTCCGAGAACAGATCCCATAATGTAGTGCGTATCATGCACATGTGAAACCCAGTAACGAAGCGCCTCGTTTACCGCATCTTTTAATGTACCGCTACCTGCCGCTACACTTTCTACTTTCGCTCCGAGTAATTCCATTCGGAACACATTTAATTTTTGACGTCTTACATCTTCTTCTCCCATAAAAATGACGCATTCTAATCCGAGAAGAGCACATACAGTAGCTGTTGCAACTCCGTGTTGTCCAGCTCCTGTTTCAGCGACAACTTTTTTCTTGCCCATTCGCACTGCAAGTAGTGCCTGACCGATTGTATTGTTAATTTTATGAGCTCCTGTATGATTCAAATCTTCACGTTTTAAATAAATCTTTGCACCACCGCAATACTTCGTCATATTTTCAGCATAATATAGCGGTGTTTCTCTTCCGACGTACGTTTTTAAATAATGATTTAATTCCTTTTGAAATGCTTCATCTTGCATCGCTTCTTTATATGCTTCTTCTAGTTCTAGTACAGATTGCATTAACGTTTCTGGAACGTATCGTCCTCCGTATATACCGTAATGTCCTTTTTCATTTGGATATGCGTAGTTCATTTGGAACACTCCTTCGCTTTTATAATAAATTGTTTTATTTTCTCTACATCTTTCTTTCCTTCTGTCTCTACTCCGCTGCTCACATCGACCATATATGGCCGAACAGTTCGAATTGCTTCTTCTATATTAA
Organism: Bacillus sp. GC_Bacil_1; assembly: GCF_026540675.1. Taxonomy (NCBI): domain Bacteria; kingdom Bacillati; phylum Bacillota; class Bacilli; order Caryophanales; family Bacillaceae; genus Bacillus; species Bacillus sp. GC_Bacil_1. Next base: position 48,994 of record NZ_JALNUG010000017.1, on the reverse strand, counting down.
GAGCGTTTAATCCACCAGCTAATATCATTTTCTTTCGCAATTCTTTTGGCATATCTCTAAGTAGTTCCCATGAAAATGTCTTTCCATTTCCTCCATGAAACTTTTCTTTCGGGCTATCAAATAATATATAATCCGCTTCATACCCTTGGGCGTTTTTCATATCACTCTCTGAAGTTACTCCTAGTGACTTTATAGACGGAATATTCAATCTTCTAATTTGATAATTGTCTTCATCCCCATGTAGTTGTACATGTGTTAACCCGCACTCATCTGCAATTTTCTGGATCACTTCTACTGATTCATTTACGAAAACACCGATTTTTAACACGTTGGCTGGAAGCTCCTGAATGATTTCTTCCGCTCTCTTTGGAGTGATTTCCCGCTTACTTTCTGCAAAAACAAATCCGAGTGCATCTGCGCCATATTCGCATGCACTTTTCGCTGTTTCCACATCAGTGATGCCGCAAATTTTCACTTTCATATATTCACCTTACAATCTTCAAAAAAACTACTAATAGAAGATGATGTCATAAGCGCCTCTCCAACTAATACACCTTCGGCTCCAGCTCTTTTAACACGAATAATATCTTCTTTTGAATGAATGCCACTTTCACTAATCCAAAGTAGTTTCTCCTCATTCAATCTTTTTCCAAGCTTTTCAGTTTGGCTTAAATCTACTTCGAACGTTTTTAAATTACGATTATTAATGCCAATAACGTGCGGATTTAATACAATCGCAGTTTCTAATTCCTGTTCATCATGAACTTCAACAATCGCTTCTAATCCTTTTTCTAACACGTAGCTATACAGCTCTTTTAACTTCTCTTTCGTTAACACTGCTACGATTAGTAAAATAATATCTGCTCCCGCTTCATACGCTCTATCGATTTGAATCTTATCGATTATGAAATCTTTACATAAAAGCGGAATGTTACTTTCTTCTCTTGCTGTTTGTAAATCGTGAAACGATCCTTTAAAAAATTGACCATCTGTTAAAACAGATACTGCTCCTGCACCACATTTCTCATATGTTCCCACTTGTTTTCGTACGTCAACGTGTAAATTGATATCTCCTTTTGATGGTGATGCTCGCTTTACTTCTGCAATGACAGTAAACTGCTGTAACGCTTCTACAAGTGAATGTGTCTTTCTTTTTGTTTTTACTGGTGTATATATTTCATATAACTCCGCAACTTCCTTTTTCTTCTGTTCTAAAATTTCATCTAAAATCGTCCCCACTTTAGTTCACCCTTTCTAATTTTTCGTTGCTTGCTACAATTAATAAGTTTAATTTGGCTAATGCTTTTCCAGAGTCAATGCTATGTGCCGCGAGTTTAATTCCTTCTTCAATCGTTTCCGTTTTTCCATTTGCGAAAAGAGCTAGACCTGCATTTAATAAAACGGTATCGCGATAAACACTCTTTTCTCCGCTCAATACGCCGACTGTAATCTTTGCATTTTCTTTTGAATTCCCCCCTCTAATTTCTTCATTTTTCACTCTTGAAAAACCATACTTTTCTGGATCAATACTCATTTCCACTATTTCATTATCTTTTAAAAGGACTACGTGATTTTCCCCTTGTAATGATGCTTCATCTAAAAAACCACTTCCATTTACGACAAGTGCTTGTTTCCGGCCTAACTTTTGTAATACTTGCGCAACTGGTAATAACATATCTCGTTTATAAATACCGACAAATTGTGTTTCTAAATTCACTGGATTTGTTAAAGGGCCAATTAAATTAAAGATCGTCGGCACGTTTAACTCTTTTCTTATTTTCATAATGCGCCTTAGTGCTGGATGCATCGCTGGTGCAAATAAAAATGCAATGCCCACATGCTCTAGTAAATAATCAATTTCGCTTGGCGTACTGCTAATATTTACACCTAATTCTTCTAATAAGTCCGCACTTCCTGTTTTACTAGAAACAGCACGATTACCATGTTTTGCAACCTTTACACCTGCTCCTGCCAGTACGAATGCTGAAGTTGTGCTAATATTAAACGTTTGAGCACCGTCACCACCCGTCCCGCAATTGTCCATTGCTCCTTGTATATGGTTCGAAAACGGCAATGCCTTTTCGCGAAGAGCTCGAACAAGGCCGTATATTTCTTCTGCAGTTTCACCTTTCGCTTTCAGTAAGACTAAGAAAGCTGCAATTTCACTTTCTAATATGTTTTCACTTAATAAAAGTAGTCCTGCTTTATACATTTCCTCTTCTGTTAAATGTTGACCCTCCACTAATTTACGAAGATAGTTATTCATACTCTTTCCTCCTCTTTTACTTCTGTTAAAAAGGCAAGTATTAACTTTCCGCCTTCTTCTGTTGCGATTGATTCCGGATGAAACTGTAATCCGAAGAGCGGATAATAATTGTGACGAACTGCCATAATTTCTCCATCGTCCATCGCTGTCGCTAGTATGTCAAAACACTTTGGCAAGCTCGTGTGCTCTGCAACAAGGGAATGATAGCGCATCGCCGTTAGCGGCTGTGTAGCGTATGAAAAGATTGACGTTCCGTTATGTTTCACACGCGATGTTTTTCCGTGTTTAATACGTTCTGCTCTAACAATGTCTCCTCCAAATGCAGCTATGATCGCTTGGTGGCCTAGACAAATCCCTAATATGGGAACGTTCTTATAAAAATGGCGGGTGACATCGATACAAATGCCAGCATCCTCTGGTTTTCCTGGTCCTGGTGAAAGTACAATTCCTCTTGGATTCATCTCTTCTAGCTGTTCTATCGTTATTTGATCATTTCTTACGACTACAATATCTTCTTCGTATTCACCTAACAGTTGATACAAGTTATAAGTAAATGAATCATAATTATCAATTAGTACAATCATTTCATTACCTCCAATAGTGCTCTCGCTTTATTTAACGTTTCTTCATATTCAGCTACTGGGTCTGAATCATAAACAATTCCCGCTCCTGCCTGAACGTATGCTTTTTCACCCTTTACGACCATCGTTCGAATAGCGAGCGCCATATCAAGATTCCCTGAAAAACTAACGTATCCAACTGCACCCGCGTATACATTTCTTTTTTCATTCTCTAGCTCATTTATAATTTCCATCGCTCTAATTTTCGGAGCTCCCGACACTGTTCCTGCTGGTAGACAATACGCTAATGCATCAAATCCACTCATTTGTTTTCGCAATGTTCCGTAAACTTCAGATACAATGTGCATAACGTGAGAGTATTTTTCTACTTTCATATATTTATCTATCGTAACCGAGCCGATTTCGCTCACTCTACCAATATCGTTTCGCCCAAGATCTACAAGCATCATATGCTCTGCTCGCTCTTTCTCATTGTCTAACAGTTCTTTTGCGATTTCCTCATCTTCCCTCTTCGTTTTCCCTCTCGGTCTTGTACCAGCAATTGGATTCGTCATTACTTTATCCTCCCTTACTGATAGCAAACTTTCCGGTGAAGAACCGAGTACAACATAATCTTGAAAATCGATATAGAACATATATGGTGATGGATTTGCAATTCGAAGTTTTCGGTATAACGCGAATGGATCACCAATACATTCACTTTGTAAACGCTGTGACAGCACGACTTGGAATATGTCTCCGGCTCTTATATGTTCTTTCGCCATTTCTACCATCTCACAAAACTCTTTTTCCGTTATAGAAGAAGTGAATGATAATGTGGATTGTATTGCATTTACTTCAGTTTCTTCTCCTTGTAGCACTTCCTCTTTGTATACTCGTAGCCTTTCGTATACTTCCTCATAATCTGCTGAATCATCTTCCCTGCATACATATACAAACGACAACCTTTGGCGTAAATGATCGTAAACGATAAACTCACGATATAGTAAGAGGTGTACTTCCGGAATATTTAATGGGTCGTGTAAATCCGCTCCAATGTTTTCATACTGCCGAATGACATCATATCCAATATAACCAACTGCTCCTCCGCAAAATGGAAATGGGCTGTCTACTTGTGATGGTGCGATTATTTCTTCTAACACTTGTAGTACGTTACCTTGTAACTTTTCTGCCCGGCCGAAAATCGTTCGTTCTACTTCCGTACCAACGCTTTTTACTTCTCCATAAGGATTATATCCTAAGTAAGAATAACGCCCTTTATCTTGATGAAGCTGTGAACTTTCTAATAAAAATTTCTTCTTTCCTTTCATACGTCTATATAAAGAAATTGGCGTAATGCTATCTCCTTCTTCTTCAGTAATTACTAAAAATGTCTTTCTCTCTCTTTTTTGTTTTATAAATTCTTCTTTCGTCATCATGTCCTTCACCTCACTCTGAAAAATAAAAAAGTCCCCTACATATCGAAAATATGTAGAGGACGATAAATATACCGCGGTACCACCTCGTGTTGGATGCAAAAGCATCCCGCTTTGTTCAGGTACAAATTTTATACCTTATCCTTGTAACGGCGGAACCCGGGTTGCCTACTAAAAATAATTGTTCAGCATACCTCTCGTAAGCCCATTCCGTATATGGCACCGTACCGGGCTCCCACCTATTCCCGGCTCTCTGTAACGTCTCCAATATACGTACTCTTCTTACTTAAACGATTTCATTTATTTAATTTTTTATACACAAAAAGGGAGTACTCATCCTATAGAAAGGACGGGTACTCCCGTGGTGCCACCTTAATTCGTTACAAATGTAACGCACTTTACCGTATCAAAAACAATACGTGTCTCTTGTATCGATGAGATCATGTCGCCAAAGCCTACTTCTTTCGTTTCGGTTTGGAAGCTCCGAAGCCCATTCCACATCAATTCCATACTGATTCGCACCAACCATCAGCTCTCTGACATGTTCATCATGTGTACTCTTCTTCATCAACGCTTGCATTTTTTTAAGTTGCACTCATTATAGACCTGACTTTTTTCACAAGTCAATACTTTTTTAAAAATTTTATTTTTCTTTCCTTTCAATATTATATTGACAAAACAACCTCTTTTTATGTAAATATAATAAATACTCTATTAAAAATAAGGTTTTTTGTATGAATATTATATATTAAAAAAGTAAAATAACATCAAAAAACGCTTACATTTCTGAAAATTCGTATTTCTATATGGATTTTTCAGAATAATCATGATAGATTATAAAGTGAAACTTTAATCAGTAGAGGGTGTTCATCCCCACTGATTATTAGTTGAACCAATCGGGCATTAACGGACAGTTGATCTCCCACCTAACTTCCTTGCCCAGCCAATTTTAAGGTGGGAGTTTTGCTGCCCGTTAATGCGGGATAAAAATATGCATAACCCATCAAAAGACCTGACAAAAGAAAGGGGAACTACATGAGTACGCAGATGTTAACTTTAACTTCTATCTCTATTTACATGCTCGGGATGTTAGTAATCGGCTATTTCGCCTACAAACGAACGTCCAACTTAACAGATTATATGCTTGGCGGGCGTACACTAGGCCCCGCAGTAACAGCATTAAGTGCTGGAGCATCCGATATGAGTGGTTGGCTTTTAATGGGATTACCCGGTGCAATGTTTAGCGTTGGATTAAGTAGTAGTTGGATTGCGATCGGCCTAACACTAGGCGCATATGCAAACTGGCTTTATGTCGCTCCTCGCTTACGTACCTACTCAGAAATTGCAAGCAACTCTATTACTATTCCAGAATTTTTGGAACACCGTTTCCACGACAAATCTCATATGCTACGCTTAGTATCCGGACTTGTTATTATGATTTTCTTTACTTTTTATGTAGCTTCAGGATTAGTTTCAGGCGCTGTATTATTTGAAAATTCATTTGGCATGAACTATCATGTTGGATTATTCATTGTTGCAGGCGTTGTTGTCGCTTACACATTATTTGGTGGTTTCTTAGCAGTAAGTTGGACAGACTTCGTACAAGGAATCATTATGGTAGTCGCTCTTATTCTTGTTCCTATCGTAACAATTATGAATTCGAACGGACTTGGACCTGCATTTGATACAATTCGATCTGTAGATCCAACACGTCTAGATATTTTTAAAGGTGCCTCTACTTTAGGAATGATTTCTCTATTCGCATGGGGCCTTGGTTATGTCGGACAACCTCATATTATCGTACGCTTTATGGCAATTTCTTCTGTAAAAGAACTTAAAAGTGCACGAAGAATTGGTATGAGCTGGATGATTTTCTCTGTTGTTGGAGCTATGTTTACTGGTCTTATTGGTATTGCTTACTATTCACAACAAGAGTTAACATTATCTAACCCAGAAACAATTTTCCTTGAACTTGGAAAAATTTTATTCCACCCACTTATTACTGGATTTTTATTAGCCGCTATTTTAGCAGCGATCATGAGTACAATCTCATCTCAGTTACTCGTTACTTCTAGTGCCGTAACGGAAGACTTATATCGTACATTCTTCAAACGTTCTGCATCTGATAAAGAACTTGTATTTGTCGGTCGTATGGCTGTGCTTGTTATTGCCTTAGTTGGGTGCGCTTTAGCGTTTAAACAAAATGATACGATTTTAGCTCTTGTTGGGTACGCTTGGGCTGGTTTTGGTTCTTCATTTGGACCTGCTATTTTATTAAGCTTATATTGGAAACGTATGACGAAATGGGGCGCGCTTGCTGGTATGATTTCTGGTGCCGCTACTGTTATTATATGGACTCAATTCAAATTCTTAAAAGATTTCTTATATGAAATGATTCCAGGTTTCGCTATTAGTTTACTAGCCATCGTAATTGTTAGTTTACTAACACAACCTTCAAAAGAAGTTGAAGAGCAATTTGAGGATTTCGAAAAACAACATCGTCATAATTTATAAAAAGAATCTCTGCTGTTATCGTAACAGCAGAGATTTTTTACAGTTCGACAATCTTCTTATCAAATTTAACAAATTCTTTATGTTTCGTTAAATTTAACATAACACTACTCCTTTATAGTATGAGTATCAGCACTTATACAGAAAGGGGACTCCAACATGTTAGCAGCTTTCCAGCAACAACAAACACGAAAATTTTCACCTATCACAAATACTTCTGCGTCTTGTTTAAACATGCAACCTAACCCGCCTAAAATTTCAATTGCTCCTTCTGTTATTTCAGTCATCGGTGTTCATATGGAAAAACATAAATTAAAAATAAAAACGGGACAAAACATTGTGTTATCAGCTTCCATTTTGCCAATACAAGCAACGCATAAAGAGCTTATTTGGTCAAATATGAATTCTGATATCATCACCATATATCCAAAAGGCGACACCGTGACAATTACTGGAAAAAGCGCAGGTAGAGCAGTCGTAATTGTCACAACTGCTGAAGGCAAATTCCGTGACCTATGTGTCATTCATGTACAACCTTATATGACAAATCCAAAGTAAAAGAGTGGCTTTGTAGCCACTCTTTTACTTGATTTCAATGTTTTAGTTTTTACTTTTTACAAGGTTAATAAAAAATTGTATATAACCATACATTTTTTTTGATGGAAATTCTACTAAACTTTCCCCGTCTTGATTTAAGTCAATGAATCTTCTTCTCTTCCCTATTACAATGAAAACAATATTAGAAAAGGAGGACATATTATGACTGAACGAAAGTACGCCTTATTTGCCAGCACATCTCTTCTTGTTATGGCATTCATTGCATTTTTCTCTTACGGTTTTGTTCATGGAAACCTCGTTATACAAGGAGATGCGAGTACAACATTCCATAATATCCAAACTTCAAATTCACTTTTCAAAGCGGAAGTTTTTGGGTGGATTATCATTTTTATCACTGATATTGTCGCTGCATGGGCTCTTTATTTCTTTCTAAAACCAATTCATACTAGCCTCTCATTACTAGCCGCTTTGCTTCGTCTTATGTATACAGCTATACTTGGGATTGCTATATTCAATCTAATATTGGCATTATTGCTTTCAAAAAATACAATTGCAAATCCAGAAACATATACAATGTTGTTTCTCAGTGCATTCGAATACATTTGGTCTGTAGGATTGATCATTTTTGGATTGCATCTTTTCGTTTTAGGCTATGTAGCTTTTCTCTCTAAACAGATACCAAAGTTTATTAGTATACTGCTGTTCATTGCTGCTACCGGTTATATGCTAATTCACGTCATGAATACAATGTTTACACAATACGATACAATGATTTCACTCATACAATCACTATTCCAATTACCTATGATTGCAGGTGAATTAGGACTTGCGATATGGCTACTATTGAAAGGTGGTAAACACTCTAATTAAGCCGTTTCTTAATTCTACTTAATGATTCTGGTGTCATGCCAAGATAGCTTGCTAGCTGATATTGTGGAACGCGATGAATTAAATACGGGCGTTTTCGTAACAATGTTTTATATCGCTCTTCTGGTGTCGATGAGATAAATACAGCAAGTTCATCTTGTACTTCACCGAAATTGTACTCGATCATTTTACGCGTCATTTCTTCTAATTGTGAATACTTATTATACATGTCCTTTTCACTATGTAGATCACCAACAACTACAGTACAATCTTCTAAACACGTTAACGTATATGATGAAGATTTATCTTGTTTATGATGGTTGAAATTCGAAATTGCCTGTTCTTCTGTATAAAAATTTGATGTAACTTCTTTCCCTGCTTCATCTATACTATGTTGCCTAACGCATCCTTTTAATACAAAATAACATTTTAACGGAACATTTCCTTGTCTTAGGAGCACTGTTCCTTTTTTATATTCTTCAATTTGTAATTCCCTGAGGATCATTTGCTGCTCTTCTTCACTTAGTGTTGTAAATCTATTCATATACTTCTTTAATATCTCTTCCATTTTCCTCCCCCTTCTACGCCCGCATTTCTATAAAACAAAAAGAGAAGTATCATAACTTCTCTTTTCTCCCCTAACACTATAATTCCTGTGTGTACACCGGCTCGTTTACGACATTTTTTGATGTTCGCTTTTGTTGCTGCAGTAAGAAAACAGATACACCAAACAATACGAGCATGCTACCGATAATTTGCATTGCATTTAATTTTTCTCCAAGTAAGAAGAACGCAAGTATAGATGCTCCAACAGGTTCTCCTAAAATACTCATTGAAATTGTCGTTGCATTTACATAATTTAATAGCCAGTTATTAATTACATGTGACACTGTCGGCACAACCGCAAGTAAAAGAAAAACGGTCCAATCCCACTTCGTATAACCTGTAAAGGGGACTTGCAATATGACATTATAAATCCCCATAAAAAGACCTGCGAATGCAAAGACTGTAAAGCTATAAATCCAGTGTGATACTTTCTTTACTGTCGTTTGCCCGATAAATAAATAACCGACAACTGCTATTACACTTAGAAAGGATAATATGTCTCCATAAATTGCTTGCTTACTTAAACCTAAATCTCCCCAACCAATGCACATTACGCCTAGAATAGCGATTCCCATCGTTGCAATGGCTGAATATGTTGTTCTTTCTTTGAACAGAAAAAAACCTCCAACTAAAGATACGATCGGTTGAAGTGCCAAAATAATTGTTGAACTAGCAACTGTTGTATGCTTTAAAGATTCAAACCATAAAAGAAAATGAAGTGCTAAAAAGAAACCAGATCCAATTAAAAAGCCCCAATCTTTCATTTGAATCCTATTAAATTCCTCTCTTTTTTTCCATACGATAGGCAGCATAATAAGTACGATAATCCATAAGCGGTACATACTTAATATTGAAGATGGTGCTGAGGACATCTTTACAAAAACTGCTGCAAAGGAAATAGCAATTATAGAAATAGCCAATGGTAGTGCGATTGATTTTTCTTGTTTCAAATCCTGTCTCCCCTCTCACCTGTCAAAAATCCCACTTCATTATATCCGTTTTCTTTCGTAACTTAAATACTAATTTTTTAGATTCTTCGTACCATTATGGTAAAATAGAAATTAAGGCACCAATTAGTGAATATTTATTTCCTTTTTCACTACAAGCGTCGCTCTTACAATCGTTACAGTAAATTTTTATTTAGGGGGATCTACATGAGTCAAACAATAGGGAGAATTGAAGAAATTTCATTTTATAGCGCATCACTTCAAGAAGACGTTACGCTTCTCGTTTATTTGCCAGTAAATTACACACCACTGCACAAACATACAGTTGTAATTGCACAAGATGGTAGAGATTATTTTCAGCTTGGTAAAGCGCACCGTGTAATTGAGCGCCTTCGTGAAACTGAAGAAATTGACCGTACAATTATTGTCGGTATTCCATATAAAAATGTACAGGATCGTAAAGAAAAATATTTCCCAAGTGAAGTGAAAAATGCTGCATATATTCGTTTCCTTGCTCATGAACTTGCACCATATATTGATGAAAATTATCCAACGTACCAAATGGGAAAAGGTCGTGTTTTAATTGGTGATTCTCTTGGCGGAACAGTTTCCTTTATGACTGCACTTATGTATCCGCATACATTCGGTAAAGTCGTTATGCAATCACCATTTGTGGATGAGACAGTGATGAACTTAGCAAAAGACTTCAAAGATCCACAAGCATTAGAACTGTATCACGTCATTGGTACAGAAGAAACGGCTGTAAAGCGTACTGATGGACAAGTATCTGATTTCGTAGAACCAAACCGTGAGTTAAATACACTTCTCACAGATAGAAATTTCATTACGCATTACGAGGAGTTTGAAGGTAATCATACTTGGAAATATTGGCAAACTGATTTACCGAAAGCCTTCTCTCATATTCTATCAATGAAATAATAGAGAGCAGTATTCAGAATAATTTGATATAATAGATAAAGAGATTTATTTATCTCAAAATCTAACTAGACTTACAAAGGGAGGAATTGGAACATGAAATTAGGCATTGTAATTTTTCCATCTAAAATGATTCAAGATAAAGCGAACGGATTGCGTAAGCGTTATGACCCGCACTACGCATTAGTTCCGCCACATATTACATTGAAAACACCCTTTGAGACGCAAGATGAACAATTAGAATCGATTGTAAACGAGCTACATACAATCGCAGGTAAAACGAATCCTTTCACCCTTCATGTTGGGAAAGTTGGTTCATTCGCACCTGTTAATAACGTCCTTTATTTTAAAGTAGAAAAAACACCTGAACTTACTTTCTTAAATGAAGAAATGCATGGCGGGTTATTCACACAAGAACGCGAATATGCTTTCGTACCTCACTTAACAATCGGACAAGGCTTATCAGATGCAGAGCATGCTGATGTATTGGGTCGATTACGTATGAAAGATTTCTATTATGAACAACCAATTGATCGTTTCCATCTTCTATATCAATTAGAAAATGGAACATGGACTGTACACGAAACATTCCACCTTGGAAAGGGGAACAACTAATTTGCACGCACAGATTGTACAAACGGACGAACAACTAAGAGATGCATTCTCTGTACGTAAACAAGTGTTTGTAAATGAACAACGTGTCTCTGCTGAAGAAGAGTACGATGAGTTTGAAGAAACTTCAACACACGTTGTTATATATGACAATGATGTTCCAGTTGGTGCTGGACGTTTTCGCACCCTTGATGGTATAGGGAAAATGGAACGCATTTGCGTGCTAGGTTCCCATCGTAAAAAAGGTATCGGAAAAATTGTTATGGATGCGCTTGAAGCGTATGCAAAAGAAAATTCGCTACCAAAATTGAAACTTCATGCTCAAACACATGCTGAAGATTTCTATAAAAAACTTGGCTATGTAACGAGTTCTGATGTATTTATGGAAGCAAATATCCCGCACGTCGTAATGATAAAAGAATTGTAATTTGAAAGCAGGAGGTGACCCCTCCTGTTTTTTACATTGCTATTTTCTTTTTCTTCCGCTAAAGTTAAATGTTGATGCTATAGTTTTGAAGGTGAACATATGACACAAGAAAAATTTTCACAAAAATCGTTAACACACGCCGATATTCCGCGTGCGACATATCATATTCCGAAAACATCTACCCATTTAATTATGGAAGAAGATGTAGATGCGGCTTATTTCCGCGCTCTCGAACAACAAAATGTTTTTTTAAACGAAAAACAATTAGAAGCCGTGCGCACAACAGAAGGTCCTGTTCTCACACTAGCTGGTGCTGGAAGCGGGAAAACATCTGTTTTAACAACTCGCGTTGGCTATTTAGTAAATGTAAAACAAGTTCATCCACGAAATATTTTATTACTTACATTTACACAAAAAGCAGCTGAAGAAATACGAAGTCGTGTTGCGAAGTTACCGGGTATGAATCATGCAGCAAGTAGCTATGTTGTTGCTGGTACATTCCACTCTGTTTTCTTAAAATTGCTTCGTAGTCAAGGGTATAATCAGCAAATTTTAGCAAATGAAAAACATAAACAAATTATGATAAAGAAAATCTTAAAAGAATTGCGTTTAAAAGACGATTATGATGCGGAAACGATACTCGCGATGATTTCACTTGAGAAAAACAAATTAAATCGTCCGAAAGATGTAAAAGCGAAAACACCAGTGGAACAAGAATTTAAAGAAGTATATGAACGTTTTGAAGAAGTAAAACAACGATACAATTATATTGATTTCGATGACATCTTATTGGAAACATATTATATGTTAGAAAATAATGCTCCTTTACTAACTCAATTACAACAACGTTTTCACTACATTGAAGTAGATGAGTTTCAAGATACATCGTATGCACAATATGAAATTGTAAAATTGTTAGCCACACCAAGAAATAATTTGTTCATCGCAGGTGATGATGATCAAGCTATCTATGGCTGGCGAGGGGCAAGTCACCAAATTATTTTATCTTTTCCAAAAGAATTTGATAACACAACAATCATTGCACTAAATACGAATTATCGATCCAATCCCTTTATCGTCGGGCTTGGAAATGAAGTTATAAAATTAAATCAAGAACGTTTTGATAAAGAGCTATACTCCGTTCGTGAGGAAGGTGTACAACCTTTTTATTCAAGACCTGCTACGACTCTTGATGAAGCAAATCAAATTTTACAGCTCATTCAAGAAAAAGTGGATAGCGGTGAACGAAACTATAAAGATTTTTGTTTACTGTATCGCACACATTCTGTAAGCCGTTCGTTACTTGATCAGCTTACCATTCATAAAATCCCGTTTATTAAACACGGGGCGAGCCAATCATTTTATGAACATTCTTTAATTAAGCCTGTATTAGATCATTTAAGACTCGTGATTGAGCCGTTTCGACTAGAATCACTTTCAAACATATTGCCGACGATGTATATCGGACGTGATGATTGTATTTCATTTATTGAGCGTGAACAATGGAAATATGGTGAAGGCCGTTTTCCTTCTCTTCTTCATTTCTTATTATTAAATCCGAGCTTAAAACCTTTTCAAGTGAAAAAAGTAAATGAGCGTATTGATTTTATTAAATTTATTAAAGAATTAGAACCGAAAAAAGCATTAAAAGAAATCATTCATGGTAAAGGAAAATATTTAGAGTACTTACAAAGTAACGATCGTTCTTCCTTTACGATGCATAAAGACATACAAGAAGAAATGTTGGAAGAATTAATGGAGTCTGCAACTCGTTTCACCGATATTCCAGCTTATTTACAATTTATTGACGAAGCAATTCAAGGTCAAAAAGAAATGGAAGCATTAAAAACAATGCCGCAAAAAGATGCCGTTTCACTTATGTCAATTCATAACGCAAAAGGCCTTGAATTTCCATGTGTCTTTTTACTTGGAGCGAGTGATGGGATCCTGCCGCATACTTCTTCTTTAAAAGATGCAAATGATCGTGTTACGGAAACTTCTGAAGCATTAGAAGAAGAACGCCGATTACTTTATGTCGCCATTACACGTGCGAAAGAAGAACTTTACATTTCTTCTCCGCAATTTTTCAGAGGAAAGAAATTAGATATATCTCGTTTTTTATATACTGTGCGAAAAGATTTACCTGAAAAGACATCCACTAAATAAGGATGTCTTTTTTTATAATGCGTTATGTACATCCCTCCTATATAAATTCCTTGTTTTTATCATAAGAATTAACGTAATATCAACCATATCCCACTCATATTGTAATAGTGTATGTCAGAACTCACGAGAAGGAGTGAACATAATGAGCTGCAATTGTAATGAAGATCATCAACATGAGTGTGATTTCAACTGTGTATCGAATGTTGTTCGTTTTATACATGAACTACAAGAATGTGCAACGACAACATGTGGATCTGGTTGCGAAGTTCCATTTTTAGGTGCACATAACAATGCATCAGTAGCTAATACACGTCCTTTTATTTTATACACAAAAACTGGAGAACCTTTTGAAGCATTCGCACCATCTTCAAGCCTTACTAGTTGCCGATCTCCTATTTTCCGCGTAGAAAGTATAGATGATGATGACTGTGCTGTATTGCGTGTATTAACTGTAGTTTTAGGTGATGGTACCGCTGTACCACCTGGTGACGACCCAATCTGTACGTTTTTAGCTGTACCAAATGCAAGACTAATATCAACCTCCACTTGCATTACTGTTGATTTAAGTTGCTTCTGCGCTATTCAATGCTTACGCGATGTTTCTATTTAAAACTAAATAATGAGTTAAGCATGGATTGGGTGGCAGATAATTCTGCCACCCAATCCATGCTTAAAGAGTATTCTTATGTAAATTTCTTAAAATTGGGAACTTGTCTAGAACATAGAACCTGTCCTTTTCATTAACTGAAAGTAGAAACAGATAAAGGAGTGAAAAACATGTTCTCTTCTGATTGCGAATTTACTAAAATCGATTGTGAGGCGAAGCCAGCTAGTACACTACCTGCCTTTGGTTTTGCTTTCAATGCTTCTGCACCTCAGTTTGCTTCACTATTTACACCACTATTATTACCTAGCGTAAGTCCAAATCCAAATATTACTGTTCCTGTAATCAACGATACAGTAAGTGTCGGAGATGGCATTCGAATTCTACGAGCTGGTATTTATCAAATCAGTTATACATTAACAATTAGTCTTGATAACTCACCTGTTGCACCAGAAGCTGGTCGTTTCTTCTTATCATTAAATACGCCAGCTAACATTATTCCTGGATCAGGTACAGCAGTTCGTTCTAACGTTATTGGTACTGGTGAAGTAGATGTATCCAGTGGTGTTATTCTTATTAACTTAAATCCTGGTGACTTAATTCAAATTGTGCCAGTTCAGTTAATTGGAACTGTAGACATCCGCGCAGCAGCATTAACAGTTGCACAAATTAGTTAGTAAAAAGCGGTATTTCTAATACAGAAATACCGCTTTTTATATAATAAAAAACACTCACAGTAGCATGAGTGTTTCATTCTTCATATTGTTTTATTGCGTTCTTCTTTTTCCCACAATTGCATCCCTTTTTCTTCACAAATCCTTGTTGTTGTAATTGTTCTTGATATGCCTGTTGTTGTGCTTGGTGTTGTTGCTGTATATGATACCACTGCTGCAGGTCATATGAATTTTGCCTTGGATTATTGCTCACAGCAAACATCTCCTCTACTGTCAATTCTGTCTATTTACTATATGAACAACTCTTTATTTCCGTTCCCTGATTCTTTTAAACTCCGCTTTTTCTCTTATTATGAAAAAATATTATTCTCCCATAAAATATCCTGTAACCGTTTCAATGATTGCTGCTGCACCTGCAATGGCTAATAATGCAAGTAACGGCTCCGCAATGATAGGAATCCAATTATATAAAACTAATAAAAAAGCACTAACCCATACACCTGTACACCAATAACAGCTTAACAATTCACCAATCCACTTTCTTAATCCTTTACCTTTTACTTTTGTAAATGTTGATACACTTCCATCCGGCTCCGTAATCTCTAATTCATCAATAAATGGTCTTCGCAAAAAGGCTGTTATTTTATCATATACAATTAAACGAGTGAGCCTAAAAGCAGCTAACGCAAAAATAAAAAATAAAAGCCAGCTTGTAAACAGCATAATTCCACCTTCCCTTATCCTCTTTCGCCTATTTAAAAAAAAAGGTCTTGAGATTGTGACCAAATCTCCTCGACTCCAATATCTTATTAATGTAAATACAAACAAGAAGATAAGGAGTGACATTAATGAGTTGTAACGAAAATAAACACCATGGCTCTTCTCATTGTGTAGTTGACGTTGTAAAATTCATCAATGAATTACAAGATTGTTCTACAACAACATGTGGATCTGGTTGTGAAATCCCATTCTTAGGTGCACACAATACTGCATCAGTAGCTAATACACGCCCTTTTATTTTATACACAAAAACTGGAGAACCTTTTGAAGCATTCGCACCATCTGCAAGCCTTACTAGCTGCCGATCTCCAATTTTCCGTGTGGAAAGCGTAGATGATGATAGCTGTGCTGTGCTACGTGTATTAACTGTAGTATTAGGTGACGGTACTCCAGTACCACCTGGTGACGATCCAATTTGTACGTTTTTAGCTGTACCAAATGCAAGATTAATATCGACAACTACTTGCCTTACTGTTGATTTAAGCTGTTTCTGTGCGATTCAATGCTTACGCGACGTTTCTATCGTAAAGTAAACTAAAAAACTATTGGGGTGGTAGAAGCATTCTACCACCTTTACATATTTAAAAGCCGGCCATACTAATCGATTGGATATCATCTATAGACAACCTAATATCTCTCATACTATTTTGCGGCATAATAGATACAATGCCATTACGATACGATATGATCGATCCAACATAAGAAACTGTAGCTGTTTTTATTCTGCACCTTACTTTCGGAATGTAATGAGGGCGGTTTAATAAAAAATGAATTTTTTCATCATTATTCATATCCTTAAATGATTTATTATACGGGACAGTTCTTACTGGCTCTTGCTGTTCTGGCTGTTCTTGCTCTGTCTGTTCTTCTTTTTCCTCTTCTTCTATTTTTTCTTCCACTTGCTGCTCTTCTTGTTGTTCTTGCTCTATTACCTCTTCCACAGCACTGCTTACAATATTTTCTTGTCTATTACTTTGCTCTTTTTGATCTTCATTTTCAAAGTTTGTCAGGATAATCCTTTTTATTTTCGGTGCAGCAAGTTCTAAACTTACTTGCGCAATATATAACAACGGTTTTCCAACTGTTGAACTTTTATTTTTATTCTTCACACTCGTCCCTCCCACTTCCATACGTAGCTGAATAAATCGTGTACTATTATAGTTATATTCATCACGTGGCAAGAACTTTCGTTAAAAATCGTTCTTTCTCAGAACAAATAAAAAGGACAATCTCAGCATTTAGAGATTGTCCTTTAAAAATTAATATTCTATTTATCCTAGGATATGATACCCTGAATCAACGTGAATGTTTTCTCCTGTTACTCCACGTGCTAAATCACTGAATAGGAATACTGCTGTATCGCCAACTTCTTCTGGAGTTGTTGTACGACGAAGTGGTGCGCGCTCCTCAATTTCTCTTAAGATTGAGTTGAAATCGCCTACACCTTTTGCAGACAACGTACGAATTGGTCCTGCAGAAATAGCGTTGACACGAATACCATGTTGACCTAAATCGTTCGCTAAATATTTCACGCTCGCTTCTAATGAAGCTTTCGCAACACCCATAACGTTATAATTTTTCACAACGCGCTCGCCGCCAAGGTATGTTAACGTTAAAATATTTCCGCCTTCTGTCATTACTTTCTTCGCTTCTCTTGCTACAGCTGTTAAAGAGAATGCACTAATATTTTGTGCAAGTAAAAATCCATCGCGAGAAGTATCTACAAATTCACCTTTTAAGTCATCGCGATTTGCAAAAGCAATACAATGTGCTACACCGTGAATAGTACCTACTTCTTGTTTAATTGTTTCAAAGCAAGCTGTAAGTTCCTCATCATTCGTTACATCACAAGGTAATACAAGTGATTCTTGTCCTTCTAATGTGTCCGCTAATTCACGAACGTTTCTTTCTAAACGTTCTCCTGCATATGTGAATATTAATTTTGCACCTGCATTATGCAAAGAGCGAGCAATTCCCCATGCAATACTTCTTTGGTTCGCAACGCCCATAACAACAAATGTTTTCCCTTGTAATAGTTCCATGATATATCCTCCCAGAAATACTTATACTTGTTATTAGTACCTGATACTATAATTATAGTACCATAAAACCGCTTAAAGGCAAACAAAAAAGTCATTAACAGAAATTTGTTAATGACTTTTGGTTTCTATAAAAAACCGCTCTAATCCTTCTTCCCAAGAAGGCATTTGTGAAAAACCATTTAATCGTAGCATGTTGTGTTGAAAAATAGAATATTTGGGCCTCGCAGCTGCAGCCCCGAATTCTTCCGTTGAAACAGGTAATACATGCACTTTCATATTTGCATACGAAAATATCTTTTGTGCAAATTCAAACCAAGAGCATGAGCCTCTGTTTGATACGTGGTATGTACCGTATAAAGAAGTATGAATGAGCTTATTAATAACCATATTTAAATCCGCCACATACGTAGGCGAGCCAACTTGATCCGCTACAACAGATATTTCATCTCTTTCTTTTCCTAATCGCATCATCGTTTTCACGAAATTTTTTCCATATTTACCATATAGCCACGATGTGCGAACGATAAAATATTTATTATGTAACTCTTTGACGAACTGCTCCCCCGCATACTTAGAGGCTCCATATATATTTATCGGCGCTGGACTATGAAATTCGTCGTATCCATCTGGTCTAGCGCCTTGAAATACATAATCAGTACTAATATAAACTAGCTTCGCCCCTACTAATTGTGAAGCAACCGCTACATTTCTAGCTCCGATTGCATTTATTCTATATGCAAGATCCTGTTCTTTCTCCGCATGATCTACTTTCGTATAGGCAGCACAATGAATAATTATATGTGGTTTTATTTCTTGTACCACTTGTTGTATTCGGGATATATTTGTCACATCTAATAACTTTTTATCAAATGGATATATATCATATTCTTCAGAGTTTAACTCTTCAAATAGTTGCTTTCCTAATTGACCGTTTGCTCCTGTTATGATAACCCTCTCTTTCATGTAACATGCCCCTTACTGGTCTTTTAGTGGTTTCCACCATTCCTTATTCTTTTCATACCATTTCACCGTCTCTTGTAATCCTTGTTCAAACGTATATTTCGGTTCCCAATCAAATTCATTCTTCATTTTCTCTGCATCAATCGCATAACGACGATCGTGCCCTAAACGATCTGTAACATATTCAATGTCTTTTTTTGTTTTTCCTAAAAGAGTAATAATTTGTTCCACAACTTCTACATTTGTTTTTTCATTATTTCCACCTATATTATATACTTCTCCTACACGTCCCTTATGCAAAACAACGTCAATCGCACTGCAATGATCCGTTACATGTAACCAATCTCTTACATTTAAACCATCACCATATAACGGTAGTTTTTTTCCTTCTAGTGCATTCGTAACCATTAATGGAATTAATTTTTCAGGATACTGGTACGGTCCATAATTGTTAGAACAACGCGTTACTATAACCGGTAATTGATATGTTTTATAGTAAGATAGAGCTATCATGTCCGCGCTCGCCTTACTTGAAGAATATGGACTATTTGGAGCTAACGGCGTTTTCTCTGTGAACTTCCCTGTTTTTCCTAAAGAGCCATACACTTCATCCGTTGATACTTGCACAAATTTTATATGCGAATATTTTTTAACTAGTTCTAATAAAGTGACCGTCCCAATTACATTTGTATCATAAAAAGGAATCGGATTTTCAATACTACGGTCCACATGTGATTCAGCTGCAAAATTTACAATCACTTGTACGTCCCGCTCTTTTATAACGTGTTCTAATAGCTCTCCATTTTGAATTTCTCCCTTTACAAAAAAGTAATTCGGGTGATTCTGAAGAGATTTTACATTATTTAAATTCCCGCTATATGTTAATGCATCGTAATTAATAATTTTATATGTTTCATAACTTTGTAGCATGTAATGAACGAAATTACTTCCAATAAATCCAGCCCCACCTGTTACTAATATATTCATAAACAACGCTCCTACTTAAAAACTATCTTCATATTCCTCTAATAATGGTAATATCTGATCCTTATCGGACAATATAGGATCGGTTACTGGCCAAGGAATTGCTAGATCTTTATCTTCCCAAAGTAATCCAGAGTCATGCTCTGCGCTATAATATTCATCTACTTTATACATAACGATAGTATGCGGGACAAGCGTGCAAAATCCATGTGCAAACCCTCTTGGCACTAGTAATTGCCGATGGTTATCTGCACTTAAAATATACCCTTTCCATTGTTTAAATGTTGGTGATTTTTTTCGTAAATCAACGATAACATCATAAATTGCCCCTTGCATAACTTGAATGAGTTTCGTTTGTGCTTTCGGTTTTTTTTGAAAGTGTAGTCCTCGAATCGTTCCAGCCTTAGCCGAATAAGATACGTTATCCTGTACAAATGAATACGTAATCCCTAATGTTTCTAGCACCTGCTTATTATAACTCTCTGAAAAAAAACCACGCTCGTCTCCAAATAACCTCGGTTCTAACAATTTTGCATCGGTAAAATTTGTTTCTATAACTTTCATATTCTCACCTATTCTCCGTTAAACTGTTTCCCAAAGTTAATATCCCGCGCTAACGTATTCGCCTTTTGAAGCGAAGCATGAGTTCCCGCATCAGTCCACCAGCCGCTCATTTCATTATAAGTAAGTACCCCTCGTTTTAAATACCAATTATTTATATCTGTAATTTCAAGTTCTCCCCGTGCCGAAGGTTTTAATTCTTTAATATAAGAAAAGACTTTCGAATCATACAAATAAATTCCCGTAACCGCATAAGAACTTTTCGGCTCTTTCGGCTTTTCTTCAATTTCAACTATTTTTCGATTTTGAATATGTGCTACGCCAAATCTTTCGGGATCTTCTACAGATTGCAATAGCACTTTCGCACCTTCTTTTTGATTTGCAAACTCTTCAACATACGGAAGAATATCATCTGAAAAAATATTATCCCCTAATATAACTACCATACGATCATTCCCGACGAAATCTTCACAAAGCCCTAACGCCTGTGCAATACCGCCTGCTTTATCTTGCACACGATACGTAAAGGACACTCCAAATTCATGACCACTTCCTAAAAAGCTAACAACATCCCCCATATGCTCTTTACCTGTAATAATCATAATATCTGTAATATCACATTGTTTTAGCTTATATACCGCATGATAAATCATCGGATACCGACCAACAGGAAGTAAATGTTTATTCGTTACTTTCGTTATTGGATATAATCTAGATCCAGTACCACCTGCTAAAATAATTCCTTTCACTTTGCATCTCTCCTTTATGATGGAGATAATATATCTTTGTAATGTTCTACAAACACTTTCCGGTACTTCTCATATGTATCCGCATCAAACTCATCCCCGTTGTAATGAATACACCATAAATTTGCTTGATTTGGGATACCGATTAAATAACCAGCCCTTTGAAACTCTAAAGACTGTGACACATCATAAAAGTGAAACCCTTGAAACAAATCTTCTCGCCACGGAATATCATACTGCGTTGCCATGAATAAACCATCAATTGCCTGAACTGACAAAAATGGTTGATTACCATAAAAAACCTGATCTAAATTTAATAATTGATAATTCTGTCTTCTATACTCAATCACTTTCCCTACTAAATTTTTTCCTTCCCACCATATCCCGTTATTCGGTAAAAACTGAGCTCCAGCGACTCCTATTAAACCAAGCTTTTCATTTTCTTTAAAAAGAGATATAAGTGTAGAAAACATGTCTCGATTAATAAGATATGTATCTTGATGTATATACACTTTGTATTTCGCTGGATATGAAAGGGCTCGGTTGTATGCACTCGCCATACTTTGTGCATCTCGTATCGGAAAAATTTGTACGACATAACCAGGGGGAACAAAAATATTTCTTATTTGGCTCTCACATTGTTTGAAAAGCTCCTCATTATTTACACAAACAACGACTAATATTGTATGATCTTTCATTTTTGTCCCCCCTTTTATTCTTCCTTATTTACATCTGACATATAGTGTTCCACAAATATTTTTCGATACTTTTCATAGTTCGTCATATTCACATCAAAATGATAATGGATACACCAAGCATCGCGCTGTACAGGTACACCAACTGTATATCCTGCTTTTTTAAATTCAAACGATTGAGATACATCATAAAAATCAAATCCGTCAAATAAGTCTTCTCGCCACGGAACATCATATTGTGTCGCCATTAATAAACCATCAATACATTCTACAGGAATAAATGTTTTTGATTCATGATACGGTTGTTCTAAACTTGCCATATAAAACAAATCATTCATATAACCAATGACCTTCCCTACAATTCCACGCCCTTCGTTCCATACACCAGTCGGAGGAACATATTGCGCTCCAACCATCCCAATCATCCCAAGGTGTTCATGTTCCTCAAATAATTGAAGTAATCCGTATAAAAAAGCCCTATTTATAATAAAAACATCTTGATGTAAATAAACTTTATACTTCGCAGGATGCGAAATGGCTTGATTGTATCCACTCGTCATACTTTTCGCATTTCGAATCGGCATAAATTGGACAATATATCCTGGCGGTACTAACAATTGCAATATATGTCGCACGCAGTTTGCATACAATTTCCGATCATTTATACATGTAACAAATAATATTGTTTTGTCTGCAGCACTCATAATTGTGATTTTTCAGCTTCAATAATATACTGAAATACAACTGTCTCAGCCATGAAGCCACTTCCAAGACGATATTTTTTACAAATTCCATATAACTCCTCAATAAGTGGTTCATACATTTTATGATCAACATATACACGATCTACTTTACTAATTGAATATCCTGCTTTTAAAAACATTCTTAGCATTTCATTGAATGTAAAGAAACGAATATGTGTTTTATCTAATAAACCATATTCTGTATACGTCCAATTTCCAGCAAGTAAGGGAGCTAATACTGAAATATGAGCAACGTTTGGTATACTTGCTAAAATCACACCATTTTGCTTTATATATGGCTTTACTTTTTCTATTACAGCCCACGGATCAAATAAATGCTCTAATACATCCCCAAATATGACGCAATCAAATTGCCCCTCCTCATAAGGAAGATCTATTTTTTCTATATCCCCTAAAATAACATGATCTAGTCTTTCTTTCGCTTTTTCTGCCGCCTCTGGAAATGCCTCAATTCCTGATACACGTGTACCATTTTCTTTAATAGCCGCTCCCAATGCACCGCTCGAGCAACCAATATCAAGAACTTCTTTCCATTCCTTTTTTATATGCTTTAATAAATTCGGATTCGCTGCATTATAATAATGCTCGGATTTTTCTTCATATAAAGAACTTTTTTCGCGATTCATTTCACACACTCCTTATGCAAATTGAATTAGAAATATAAATCTCATATGAATTCTATAAAGTGCAGATTTTGTTCATCCTCCACTGATTATTAGCCCACAAATAGCAGTATAAAATCTTTTATCTATATTGGTTACGTTACCGATACTCTAATATATAACCAATCTATTAGAGTTAGAATAAAGATACATCATTTCTAAGAAACGAAACCTATTACACTTTATACGGTTTATCAAAAACCCCCCGAAAATATTTACGGTTATATTCAATTGCAGCATTATTCGGAACATAAGAAGCTGCTAATTCATTGTAATAATACGCTTTATCCTGCTCTCCTAACCTGCTATAACAAATACACATTTGTAAATAGGGTAGCCATGTGTAGCTAGCTGGACTATGGAAAGGACTTTCCGTTGCCATCGGTACTTCCGTTGCAAGTTTAAACCAAAATATCGCTTCATTATATTTTTCTTGTTCCATATATATATATCCTATTCTTGTACAATTCTCTCCTCTAGGGACGTCATACCGAAACGACTTCACACAAGATTCGATTGCCTTCTCCCACATTCCGAGCTTCGCATAGCAATCTCCTAGCTTACCACATGCATAAATTTTTTCTTCATACCATCCTTCGTCTTGATTAAGAAATGTTTCATATAGAAGAACTGCATCATCATATTTTTGGTTATCCGTAGATTCATTTGCGTAATAAAATAAATCTCTCGGACTCAATTCTTCACCTGCAGCTACAGTATTTTGAAAAATTTTCAAATTACGATCTGTTACTTTTTTTTCTTTTTTATGTGTAATAGCAACATTACTACTAAAAACCTCACCAGAAATAGCCAAATACTCATGAACCTTTCCAAACCATTGAAATTGTTTTTCACGCTTTACAAGTCGATTTCTTTTTGTACAATATAAAGGTTTCCCGTTAGAATCCATTGCAAGGTGATAAGGCATCGAAACAGCATCAATTTTAGGATCTAATTCTCTTTTTAAAAGTTTCAATGCTTCTTGAGCATCTTCTAATAATACGTCATCTGCATCTAGCCACAATATATACTCTTGCGTCGCTTTTGAAAAAGAAAAATTTCTTGCTGCTGCAAAATCATCAATCCACTGGAAATCATATATGTTAGAAGTGTATTTCTCTACGATTTCTTTCGTTCGATCGACGGAACCTGTATCAACTACTATAATTTCATCCACAATTTTTTCAACTGTTTCTAAACAACGGGCTATTGTCTCCTCCTCATCTCGAACAATCATACATAAACTAATTGTAATTCCTTGCTTGTTCAACATAATCACCCTCTTCCAAATCAATCATATGTTATACATATACTAAACTTTCCATTTTTTTAAATTGTTCAAGTAGTTTAAGATTTCTTTTCAATAATTCAAATGTCCGTGTCATTTTCTTTCGGTTTTGCATCTACTATATAATGAACGCTTTATGGAGGTGAATTTATGTCAAATAATAATTATTCAAATGGATTAAATCCCGATGAATCTTTATCAGCTAGTGCATTTGACCCTAATCTTGTAGGACCTACATTACCACCGATACCACCGTTTACCCTTCCGACTGGGCCAACCGGGCCTACTGGACCGACTGGACCTACCGGGCCTACTGTACCTACCGGGCCTACTGGACCGACTGGACCTACGGGGCCTACTGGACCTACGGGGCCTACTGGACCTACTGGACCTACTGGACCTACTGGTGTCACTGGGACTACTGGACCTACGGGGCCTACTGGTGACACTGGGGCTACTGGACCTACGGGGCCTACTGGTGACACTGGGGCTACTGGACCTACGGGGCCTACTGGTGACACTGGGGCTACTGGACCTACGGGGCCTACTGGTGACACTGGAGCTACTGGACCTACGGGGCCTACTGGGGCTACTGGACCGACTGGACCGACTGGACCATCCGGACTAGGACTTCCAGCAGGATTGTATGCATTTAACTCCGCTGGAATTTCTTTAGATCTTGGACTTAATGCTCCAGTACCATTTAATACTGTTGGATCTCAGTTTGGTACAGCAATTTCTCAATTAGATGCTGATACTTTCGTTATTGCTGAAACTGGATTCTATAAAATCACTGTTATCGTATATACTGCGGCAATAAGTGTATTAGGGGGGCTTACAATCCAAGTAAATGGGGTATCTGTACCAGGTACTGGGGCTACTTTAATCTCAGTTGGAGCACCTATCGTTGTTCAAGCAATTACGCAAATTACGACAACTCCATCATTAGTTGAAGTAATCGTTACAGGACTTGGGCTATCATTAGCTCTTGGTACAAATGCATCTATTATTATTGAAAAAGTTGCTTAATTTTTTACTTAGCAGTAAAACTGTTATCAGTTTTACTGCTTTTTCAATTTTAAATTCAATCATGAAACATTCGCTATCTACATAATCATATTGTTGTATGACATTTTGCAGGAGGCACAAATATGGAAAGTAAATCTGCTGTTCAGCTTTATCTCGAATTGCTAAAGAAGACAATTTTATTTGAAATATGGTTGGAATATGAGGCATACTTACCCGCATCTCTACATATTTCGAAAGAACTAGAATTCGAACCAGTTACAGTCCCCCTCCCTTTATTCATTAAGCAATATGCTGAAAACCATAACTTAAAAATTGTAAAACCAAATGTTTCAAAAAGTGAACGTCATGATGGAATGGATTGGCCAAGAGCAGCACATAGCATGATTGGTCGAGAACGTATGAACCAATTACAAGAGGCAATGGAAACCGTTGTTCATGAAAATATAGAAGGAGATTTTATTGAAACAGGTGTATGGCGCGGAGGATCATGCATTTTTATGAATGGTTTTTTACAAGCAAACAACATTACGAATCGTAATGTGTGGGTCGCAGATTCATTTGAAGGTTTGCCAGCACCGAATCTAGAACAATATCCAAAAGATTACGGTGATTATTTACACACATTCGATTACTTACGCGTCTCTTTAGAACAAGTACAAGAGAATTTCAAAAAATATGATTTACTAAATGATCAAGTGAAATTTTTAAAAGGCTGGTTTAAAGATACTTTACCAACAGCACCAATTGAAAAAATAGCAATTGCACGGCTTGATGGTGATATGTACGAATCTACAATGGATGGTCTCGTGAACTTATATGATAAAGTTTCTAAAGGTGGCTATATAATTATCGATGACTACGGGCTACCGCCATGCGCTGAGGCTGTGACAGACTTTAGAAATCAACGGAATTTAAAAGCCCCTATTACTAAAATTGATGTATTTGGCGTTTATTGGAGAAAAGAATAAAAAAAGATTTAATCTATAGGAGATTCCATTTCTACTCATCCTTCTCTCACTTCTAATCCAATTAAGTATTCTTTTTCGGAATCTCCTTACATATAACAATGGTTTTCCTGTGTTCTCTCACTACAAATTGAAAATTTTATTAATAGATTTACTGCATCTTCTCATACAAGAAAGGGGTATACTCATGAGCGAACTTAACAAAGAAATGACTTTACTCCCCCCTCCTGAACTCGTCCAGTATGTAGGTGGCGACTTCAAAAAAGTTGGAAAAGAGTTCCTAAAGCATTTTATTCAAATTGGCGCTTTAAAATCAAATGAAAAAGTATTAGATGTAGGCTGCGGCGTCGGCCGAATGGCTGTACCATTATTGAATTACTTAAATGATGATGGAGCGTATTATGGATTTGATTTGTTTAAAGATGGAATTATTTGGTGTCAAAATAACATTTCAACTATGCGTAATAATTTTCACTTTGAACATGTTGACATATACAATCAATTCTATAATCCAGAAGGAACAGAAGATGCCTCTCAATATCGTTTTCCCTATGAAGATGGGACATTCGATTTTATCTTTTTAACTTCTGTATTTACACATCTTCTCCCAAAAGAATTAGAACATTACGTATCTGAAATTGTACGTGTATTAAAAAAAGACGGGAGATGTTTCATTACATTCTTTCTAATAAATCCTGAATCGTCCTATTATTTAAATGCAGGACAAAGTACATTAGGTTTTTATCATCGAATTGAAAATTGCTACGTTGTGAATAAAGATATTCCAAATTTTGCAGTTGCTTATCCTGAGACAGATATTTGCAATCTATTGAATAAGTACGGCCTAGAAATAATCAATAAGCCGCATTACGGTTTATGGTGCGGCAGACATGAATATACAAGTTACCAAGATATTGTTCTTACAAAAAAAAACTTCTGAAAGGAAGTTATGTATGATGAATGAAAAAAATCTACCTCTCGTTTCCATCCTTATTCCCACTTATAATCGGCCTCATTATTTTAAAATTGCTCTAGAAAGTGCATTGGCACAAACTTATTCAAATATTGAAATCATTATCGGAGATGATAGTACAAATGATGAAACAGCAACTTTAATACGCGAACAATACTTACCAAATTATAAAAATATAACATACATTCGAAATATCCCTACTCTAGGACAATTTCACAATGACCTTATGCTCATAGAAAAATCAAATGGTGAGTATATAAATTTTTTAATGGACGATGACGTGTTTTATAAGCATAAAATACAAAAAATGATGACCTATTTTGAGCAAGATCCCAATAAAAATCTTGCTCTTGTTACTTCTTATCGAGTACGTATTGATGATCATGGAAATCTAATAGGTGATTCCCATCCAACACAAAGGTTATATAGTGAAGACACTCCATTAAACGGGATATTTTTAGGTAATTGGATGTTAAAGGGCGGGCACAATATTATCGGTGAGCCTACAACTACTTTGTTCCGAAAAGAATTGCTCACTGATCCTTTTGGTACTCTTAAAGAGCGACAATATTCTTGTAGTGTTGATATGGCCTCATGGATTTCTTTACTTTCTAAAGGAAATGCAATATACATTTCTGAGCCTTTAAGTCAATTTCGCTACCATGCTGGACAACAAATACACAATAAGCTCCTTCAAGGTTGTGAAGATTTCACACACCTCGTTATAACAGCAAAAGAATATGGCTTTTTACAAAATACTACGGACTATAGAGCAGCTCTACTTAGTGCTTACCAATGGTGTAAAAGTTCCTTAAAATACTATCTTCATCAACTAGATATTTTTCCTGACGCACATGTACGTCTTTCCCATTGTTTGGATATAATTATTAAAGAGTTAAACAATTAAATTACTCTGCAAAATTAAAAGTGTATGGGCTATATGCGAATCATTCGTATAGTTCATACATTCTTTCTCATACTATAAAATCCATTACTATAAAGAGCATTAGAAAGGAATACCTACATTGAAAGATCCAAATTCTCAATATCAAATAGACTACGTATTACTATTTATTTTATTTGCCATTGGGATTGTTAGTTGTTGTGCTATTGCAAGTGCGCAAGCCTCTTTACCGCCATTTTTACAAAACGTCAATTTTGTACTAAAGCAAATCCAATGGTATTTCATTGGATTTATAGCCATTGGTGTTATTATGATTATCGATTTCGATCGTTATCAAAAAATTGCTTGGTATTTGTATAGCTTTGCAATGGTACTACTTATTGGACTAGAACTTCAAGTACCAGGTGCCGTTACAATTAAAGGCGCTACCGCTTGGTACAGGCTCCCAGGCATCGGGAATTTTCAGCCTTCTGAAATTATGAAATTGTTTTTAATTATCGTCATTGGAAGAATTATAGCAAATCATAATGAGAAATATTTTCCCCGAACAATGCGTGATGATTTTTTATTACTTGGAAAAATATTTGCGACAAGCTTGCCACCACTACTACTTATTGCAAAAGAACCAGATTTAGGAAACACAATGGTCATTTCAGCGATGCTTGCAGCAATGATACTAGTTTCTGGCATACGATGGCGTTTTATTTTCGGATTAGTTTCAGGTACTTTCGTTGCTGGATCTACATTAATATATATTTTTTTTACTCACACAGATTTCTTTAAAGCACACATTTTAAAAGAATATCAATTAAATCGCTTCTACGGATGGTTAGCACCTTACAAATATGATGCACAAGGCTATCAATTAAGACAAGCATTCTTAGCGACTGGATCCGGAGAAATGCAAGGAAAAGGGTGGGAAAATGGACAAGTATATTTTCCAGAACCACATACAGATTTTATTTTCACTAATGTCGCTGAACAATTTGGATTTCTAGGCGCAAGTGTCATTATTTCTCTTTTTTTCTTACTCATTTTTCGAATGATTCATATTGCTTTAGAAAGTAATGACCCCTTCGGTAGTTACATTTGCGCTGGTACAATCGGAATGTTTACTTTCCAAGTATTCCAAAATATCGGGATGACAATCGGATTACTTCCCATTACAGGGATAACATTACCTCTTATGAGTTACGGAGGAAGTTCACTGCTTACATACATGATTGCGATTGGATTCATTTTAAATGTTCGCTCAAGAACGAAAATCTTTATGTTTAAATGAACAACACAAAAACGCTATATTTTTATCTCTATCCTTTTTTAGATATACTAATGAAAAATACGATGGAGGTTTAAATATGAAATATGACATTATAGGAGATATTCATGGATGCTTCCAAGAGTTTCAAAATTTAACAGAGAAGCTAGGATATAACTGGAGTAGCGGTCTACCGGTTCACCCTGACCAACGTAAACTTGCATTCGTTGGCGATATTACAGACCGTGGTCCTCATTCATTACGTATGATTGAAATTGTATGGGAACTTGTCATACATAGAAAAGAAGCTTATTACGCTCCTGGAAATCACTGTAATAAACTATATCGATTTTTCCTTGGGCGTAATGTAACAGTCGCTCACGGACTTGAAACAACTGTTGCTGAATATGAGGCACTTCCTTCTCATAAGCAAAACATTATAAAAGAAAAGTTTATCACTCTTTATGAACAATCACCGCTCTACCACATACTAGATGAAAAAAGAGTAATCGTATGTCACGCTGGGATTCGGCAAGATTACATAGGAAGACGAGATAAAAAAGTACAAACCTTTGTATTATATGGCGATATTACAGGAGAAAAGCATGCCGATGGCTCACCTGTCCGTCGCGATTGGGCGCAAGAGTACAAGGGGCAAGCTTGGATTGTATATGGACATACACCAGTAGCAGAACCTCGATTCGTCAATCAGACAGTCAATATTGATACTGGTGCTGTATTTGGTGGCAAATTAACCGGATTACGTTATCCTGAAATGGAGACTATCTCTGTCCCTTCTTCGTTACCTTTTGTCGCTGAGAAATTCCGTCCAATTTCATAACTACCTTACTTAGCATTATTTAGGCAGATTTCATATAAAACTAGGTAAAGTAATTAAAAAAAGATGCAATAAAGTGCATCTTTTTTTAATTACCCTACATATAATGTCGCAGGAGGTGACAGAATGAAGAAAAAATCTTCTAAACAAAAAAGAAAATTTCCCCCTTTATATCTGCCCATGTACGGAATTAACAACTGGTGTAGTATTCGGGCTGCAGCGATAGAAGAACTGGAAGAACAAGAGTCATCAAAAAAAAGCAAAGTAAAACCAACATATGTCTCTTTAGAAAATGCTGTGATGAGCCGCATAATCGATCGTAAAAAAATAAAGATGAAACAAAAAAATAAACAGCTCTCAAATCAAGATGAACAGGTACTACATTCTAACCAAACAGAAGAAAAGGCCGAAGAAAATATTTCTGTAGCAATAAATAAAAAAGTGGAACCAGAAATTCCAGCTGCTATTATAAACAAAGTAAAAAAAATAAAAGAGGCATTGGCTTCATCGAATGATATACAAACTGAAAAACCACTCATAATTGAGACACCTACACCTGAAAATACAAAAGTTAAAAGGGGCGGCCGATATGCATATGCGGAGGGGCTTCACTCTCATGCGGAGGGCATGGCAGCACATGCGGAAGGCTTATTAACACACGCAAAAGGTTCTTTCTCTCATGCAGAAGGATCAAACTCAAAAGCAACCGGACATAGTTCGCATAGTGAGGGAAGTGAAACGACAGCAAGCGGTGCTTATTCTCATGCGGAGGGTAAACAGACGATTGCTTTAGGCGAAGCAGCACACGCAGAAGGAACCGCAACTATCGCTAACGGATCCTCTTCTCATGCGGAAGGTCATCATACATCAACAGCTCATTTTGCAGGTAGCCATATTATGGGGCGCTTCGGCACTGCAGAAGAAGCTTATTCTTGGTTTATTGCAAATGGTGTAAACGACACCGACCATAATATCGGGGCTAAATGGCTCGCCCATAATGGAGAAATGTACATTGAGGGCGCGTCTTACAATGCAAGCGGAACGGATTTTGCACAAATGTTTGAAACAGAAGGTCATAAACCTATTGATGTCGGTTATTTCGTTGCATTTAGTAGCGAAGAAAAAATTCGGATAGCTACTTCACACGATTCTTTCATTTTAGGAATATCTAGTGCAACCCCTGCACTTATAGGAAATAGCGGGGCTTTAAGTTGGCAAAAACGCTATAAAACAGATAACTTTGGAAAACGCCAATATGTATGGACGGAAACAGAAGAAATACAACCTCTTTTAAATACAGAATGGGATCCAGCTTGCAAATATGTAGCAAGAAAAGATCGCGCCGAGTGGCTTCCTGTCGGATTAATTGGACAAATGTTAGTACGTGATGACGGCACTTGCGAAGCACATGGATATTGTCGTCCAAATGACAATGGCATTGCTACAAAAGCCGAAAGTGGATTTTTCGTTATAAAGCGTACGGGTGAAAACCAAATTTTAATATTATTCCGCTAAGAAAAAAGGGAACAAAATTCTTTATAATATAAGAATTTTGTTCCCTTTTTAAGTATGCCGCAACACTTCTTGCATATCGCTTGGAAGCTTTATAGTGAAAGACATCTCTTTCTCTAAAATAGGATGATAAAACGTCAAAGATTTACTATGAAGTGCTTGCCGTTTCATTTCATCCCTTCTCCCTCCATATAAGCTATCACCAAGTAATGGATGTCCTATATGAGCCATATGCACACGAATTTGATGCGTTCTTCCTGTCTCAAGCTCAAGCCCTACATGTGTCTTATCATATGTACTATCAATTACTTTAAAATGAGTAACTGCCCTTTGTCCATCTTCACAAACCGTTCGCTCAATAATGCTATCAGATTTTCGACCAATTGGTGCATCAATCATTCCTTCTCGTTCTACAATCTTTCCGTGAACAATTGCTTCATACGTTCGTTTCACAGCTTTTTGTTGATGCTGCTTCGATAAAAGATGATGCACGAAACGATTTTTTGCAATAAGCATAAGCCCTGAAGTATCACGATCTAACCGTGTTACAATGTGCACTGTACTTGCAAGATGCTGCTTATCATAATGAGATAAAATCGCATTGGCAACACTCCCTGTCGGATGTTCTCTAGACGGAATCGTTGACATGTTCGCCTCTTTATCAATGATAAGAACCGCATCATCTTCATATACAATGCATAAAGGGATATCTTCTGCCATCATCCCTTCACTTCTTTCCTCGACTGGAAAAAAGACACTTAATTCTTCACCAGCGCGCAACTGATGACGAACACTCGCATGTTGACTATTTACTTCAATTGCCCCGCCGTGAAACTTTATATCCGTTAAAGCGGCTTTAGAAATACCTTTCGTTTTCAAAAATTCCCTAACTAAAGTTCCCTCTTCAGCCAGCCCTATATCCCATTTCAATGTAAATCTGTTCAAATATATAACCCTTTCTATTTATCTGCAACAAACGAGTCACGAACTCGTTTCCAGAACGGGAACGGGCGGAAACGAACAAATCGTACTTTCTCGTTTGCGACGCGATACTGGATTGATTTCACATCTTGATGGACCATTGTTAAATGATCCACTGTAATTTGTAAGTTCATTCCTGCAGCCGGCTTTAACACACATGTATGATGCTTCGGCAATACGAGTGGCGATCCTACAGTACGAAACACACGATTGTTAATGGACGCCATTTCTGCAATTTGAATCGCTTCAATAGATGGGTGAATAATTGCTCCGCCAAGCGCTTTATTATACGCAGTACTTCCTGAAGGAGTAGAAATACAAAGACCGTCCCCGCGGAATGTTTCAAAATATTCTCCGCGTATTTCTACTTCTGTTACTAATGTACCTTCTGCACTTTTTACAGTCGCCTCATTCATCGCTAAATACTGTGACTCTTTACTTCCATTCACATAGCGAATAATAACTTCTAAAAGCGGATATTCCACCACTTGGAATGGTGTTTTTGCAATCGCAATTACTAATTTCTCTACTTCTGTCGGTAACCAATCTGCATAGAAACCTAAATGTCCTGTATGTACACCAACAAATGCTGTTTCATCCAATCGATTATAATAACGATGAAACGCATACAAAAGCGTTCCATCTCCCCCAACAGAAATTACAATATCGGGTTCCTTTTCATCCATTATAAATCCAAAATCTAGCAAGTACTCTTTCATCGTGCTTGCCAGTGTATCTGATGATTGATCTCCCTTTGACATAATTGTAAATTTCATCGCCCAACACCCTTTAGTTTATGATTCGGAATCTTTCGTTTCTTGCTTTCTTGAAAAAGCCTTTTGCGCTTCTTGAATTTCAAGACGAATAGAAGACATTTCTTCATCTAATAAAAACGCCGCTTCAGCTGCACGTTGCAAGCGTATTTTAATATCTTCAGGAAAACGTCCACTATATTTATAATTTAAAGAATGCTCAATTGTTGCCCAAAAGTTCATTGCTAGCGTGCGTATTTGGATTTCTACCAATACTTTTTGTTCACCCTGAATCGTTTGAACAGGATAACTAATGACAACATGATAAGAACGATAACCGCTATCTTTCTTTTGCGTGACATAATCACGTTCTTCCACGATTTCAAAGTCATTTCGTTTTCGAAGATATTCTACAACAGGCTTAATCTCATCAACAAATTGACACATCATTCTAAGCCCAGCAATATCCTGCATATCTTCTCTCAATCGGTCTAGCGGTACATTTCTCTTCTCCGCTTTATCAATAATACTTGCAACCGACTTTACCCTTCCTGTTACAAACTCAATTGGAGAATGCTCTGTTAACATTGCAAATTGAGTACGCATTCCTTTTAGTTTCACTTTCAGCTCTGCCACCGCTTGGTGGTAAGGTGCTAAAAATTCTTCCCAATTTCGATTCATTTCAACCACCACCAAAATCAATCCATTTGCTTATAGAAATACTTTTTCTACAGCAGTTACTAATTCTTCTCCGTAATTTGCATTACCTTCAATATTTTCAACTAAATATTCCACTTCTTCTTTTAATCCTTCTAATTCCATTTCAATGTCATTCACGCTAACGAACATAACCACATCGTTATTCATCGCTTCATGCATTGCTTCCCAGCATGTGTGCGGAATACTTACATAAATAAAAGATGATTCATTTTCTAAGATATATAAAAATGATAAATTGTCTGAGTCTACAAGTACGTGATTACGTGCACTTAACTCCTTTACCTCTATTTCACTATTTTCCGCACAAAAAATAAGAGCATTCTCTCTCTTTTCTACGCTCTTAACTTGGATTTTATTTTGCATGCTCTAACTCCTCCATCTCAACTTCCTGTCTTACTTAACAGTATTATTGTATCATAACATGGACGCAAACAAATAAAACATTGAACCAAATTTATGAAAAAGCGATAATGTGTAAAGAATTATTTTTCAAAAGGAGATTATACAATGACACAAGAAATTGAAATTGAATTCAAAAATATCGTTACAAAAGAAGAATTCGATACATTATGCAAATCGTTTTCTATTGAAGCATTTACGAAACAAGTGAATCACTACTTTGAAACACCTGACTTCTCGTTAAAAGAAGCTGGCTCTGCACTTCGTATTCGTCATAAAGGAGAAACTTATACGTTAACGTTGAAACAACCTGCAGAAATCGGTTTATTAGAAACGCATCAAATCGTAACAGAAGACGAAGCAAAAATGATGATGGAAACAAACACAATCATTCAAGGAGCAGTAGTAGATCAATTACACAAATTACAAATTCCTGTTTCTGCTTTAACATATATGGGTAGTTTAACAACAGAAAGAGCAGAAACATTATTTAAAGGCGGAACGCTTGTCTTTGATCATAGTTTCTATTACAATCACGATGATTATGAAATTGAATTTGAAGTGCAAGATGAAGAAACAGGAAAAGCTGCATTTATTCATTTATTAACGCAACATAACATACCTGTTCGTCATACAAATAACAAAGTAAAACGCTTTTTCCTTGCCAAACAAAACAAAGCACGCTAAAGTGAAAATTCCACTAGTGAATATGTTTCGCTAGTGGATATACCTCACTAAAAAAATTTACATCCGTAGAATAAGCAAAGAATCTTTGAGAAGGCTGTTTATTTGCCCTCTCGAACATTCCATTGCTACAATAGATATACATTTCATGGAAAAAGGAGTTTATAAAGGATGAGCAAGCAACCGATGACACCATTTGAAGCAATTGGCGGTGAACAATGCATTGCAATATTAGTAGATACATTTTATTCCTATGTCAGTAAACACCCTGACTTATCTCCCATCTTCCCGGAAGATTTAACAGAAACCGCTAGGAAGCAGAAGCAATTTTTAACACAATATTTAGGTGGTCCTAATTTGTACACTGAAGAACATGGTCATCCTATGTTAAGAGCACGCCATCTTCCGTTTGAGATTACTCCAAAACGAGCAGAGGCTTGGCTATCATGTATGGAGCAAGCAATGGATGATACTGGAGTGCATGGTCATATAAGAGAGTTTGTTTTTGAACGTTTAGCATTAACCGCTCAGCATATGGTTAATACTCCAAACGAAACAGGTGAAGTGTAATGGATAAGCAGGAAGCAAAGCATATAAATATGCCATCTCCTTCCGCATGCGAGCATAAGTCTGTAGAAGCATATTTATTTATTGATCCACTTTGTAAAGATTGCTGGGAAATTGAGCCTTTTATTATTAAACTATGGCTTGAATACGGGAAATACTTCTCTATTCGTCATATCGTAACAGGAAAAGTGGATGGAACGAACGCTTCCTCACACAAATGGAATAAACCTGCTAATATTCGATTTGTGTGGGAAAAGACAACAAGTTTACAAGGTTTTTCATGTGATGGAAAGGTACATATGCAAGAAGCATCGTCAACACCATATTTAGTTTCGATGGCGATTAAGGCAGCGGAGTTACAGGGCCGAAAAGCAGGTTCGAAGTTTTTGCGAAAACTCCAAGAATACATTTTCCTTGAAAATGTATCAACCCCTGACTGCGAACTATTACTTGCATGTGCGAAAGATAGCAATATTGATGTAGAAGAATTTAAAAAAGATCTACATTCTGCTAGTGCAAAAAAAGCTTTCCAATGTGACTTGAAATTCACGAATGAAATGCATATTACAGAAATACCCTCCCTCGTCTTTTTTCATGCGAACTCAGATGAAGAAGGTATTAAAATCGCTGGAAATTATTCCTACGATGTATACGTACAATTATTGAAAGAACTTGTAAAATGTGAAATTGAGCCAGAACCATTACCACCTTTAGAAGTGCTACTAGAAGCAACACAATTTATATCTTCAAAAGAAGTAGCATTTATTTATGACTGTCCGCAACAAGAAATTGAGCGCGAGCTTAAAAAATTACAACTGAAACGAAAAGTACAAATGATTGAAGTAAAATGCGAACGTTATTGGAAATGGATAGCAAAAGAAAAAGACCTGGTGTAAACACCAGGTCTTCTTCTTTACGGCTTATAAAAATATTAAAGGGGATGGGAGAAATTTTCACGTTCAAACAAAGGGGTATATGTTTGTATGTGAATTCGTTCACGCTTATTATATTACAAGATTCGACGTCAGATGACAACCCCTTTTGTCGAATTTCACACTTTTGTCACATTCTAAACGTTTTCATTTTTGAATAAGCTATAAAAAAGGTCATTTAGGGGGTTTATTTATGAAAAAATCTTATATTGCTCTTCTCTTTCTAGCTGTCATCGTTTCTTTTTTCTTGTACATCCTCTCTCTATTACAAGCTTTTCCTAAAATTATTGCCTTACCTCTTTTATTCGTAATCATCGTTATCACTCTCTCTTATTTCAATCATAAAAAACGATTCAAAGGGTTTTAATTTCAAAAATCAGCCGTAAAACTATCCTTTCAGTTAGAAAAAACAAAGAAATTCACCTTGTTTTTTCGACATATATCGACATTTAATCTATTCAAAAAAAGACGAGGATACAATCCCTCGTCTTTTTTCATTACTTTTCTTCAAATAATAATGCTTCTAATTCATTTAATTTCTCTTCAAATACTTGTAGTGCCTCTTTTACTGGTTCAGGAGATGCCATATCTACTCCTGCTTTTTTCAGCACTTCAATTGGATAATCAGAGCTTCCTGCTTTTAAGAACTCGTTAATATAACGTTCTACTGCTGGTTGTCCTTCTTCTAAAATCTGTTTAGATAGAGCAGTCGCTGCACTAAATCCTGTTGCGTATTGATATACGTAATAGTTGTAGTAGAAGTGTGGAATACGAGACCATTCTAAACCAATCTCTTCGTCGATTACTAAAGCGTCACCGAAATATTTCTTATTTAAATCATAGTAGATTTCCGTTAGCATATCTGGCGTAACAGCATGTCCTTCTTGTACTTTCTTATGAATAATATGTTCAAACTCTGCAAACATCGTTTGACGGAATACAGTACCACGGAACCCTTCTAAATAATGATTTAATAAATATAGACGCTCTTTCTTATCTTCTGTCGTTTTTAATAAATAATCATTTAGAAGCGCTTCATTACAAGTAGATGCCACTTCTGCTACAAAGATGGAATAATCACCATATACGTGCGGTTGTGTTTTTCTTGTATAGTAACTATGCACCGAATGACCAAACTCATGAGCAAGTGTAAATAAATTATTTACATTATCATGCCAGTTCATTAAAATATACGGATTTGTTCCATATGCACCAGATGAGTATGCCCCGCTTCGTTTTCCTTTATTCTCATACACATCTACCCAGCGATTTTCATATGCCTCTTTCAAAATATCAACATATTCATCACCAAGTACGTTTAAAGATTTTAATAAAAGGTCTTGCGCTTCTTCGTATTTCACATTCATTTTCACTTCTGGTACAAGTGGTGTATATAAATCATACATATGAAGCTCATCAAGTCCTAATGCACGCTTACGAATATCGATGTAACGGTGTAATAAATGTAAGTTGTCATTTACCGTTTCAACGAGTTGATCGTATACTGCTTCCGGAATATTATTATTGCTCAGTGCAGCTTGGCGAGCAGAATCATATTTACGAACACGCGCATTGAAATTATTACGTTTTACTGCTCCACTTAACGTACTTGCGAATGTATTTTTAAATTTCCCATACGTTTCATATACAGCTTTAAATGCATCTTTGCGAACACGAGGATCATCACTTTCTAAAAACTGAATGTAACGACCATGTGTAATTTCTATTTCTTCTCCGTCTTCACCTTTAATAGATGGGAATTTTAAATCTGCGTTATTCAACATACCGAATGTATTGCTTGATGAACTCATTACTTCAGATGCTTCCGCTAATAAAGCCTCCTCAGCTTCTGATAATACGTGCGGGCGTTGACGTGTAATTTCTTCTAATGCATGTTCATATACACTTAAATCTCTATTTTCCTTCAAGAATGTTTGCAGTGTATCTTCTGAAATTGATAAAATTTCAGGCACAATATACGCTGTGCTACTAGATACTTGTGAATATAAATTTGTTGCGCGATCATTTAATGCTTGATATACAGAGTTTGTTGTATCTTGATCGTAACGCATATGAGCATATGTATATAGCTTACCTAATCGCATTGAAATTTCATCTTCATATTGCAATGCCTCAAGTAAATTGTCCGCAGAGTCACCAAGTTTCCCTTTAAATTCAGTTAACTTCGGTAATAGCTCTTTAATAGCCTGGAATTCTTTTTCCCATTCTGCATCCGTTTGGAAAATATCTTCTAATCGCCACGTACTTGCTTCTTCAATCTCGTTGCGATCTGGTAATGCTTTCGCTTTGTTTTGTTCAGACATTCTTTAAGCCCTCCTTTAAATATCTCTACTTAAGTACAATTCGTTTTTTCTTATGTAATTCCTTCACAATCATTCTTTATTATATCCCCTTTTCCTCCTCTCATGTTAAAATTTGCCTCAAATAAAGATAGCGCATGTATTAAGCAAATCTCATCATGTTTCATAATTTCCTCCTCTGTTTTTAACATCACTACATCCCTTATTTTTCGGTACGTATAACTTCCCGCTTTATGCAATACACCTATATAGCATAAAAATGTCATATATTCAGTAACTGCCACTTTCCATGTGTGCTGTGAAAAGTACGGAAGTATCCGCCTTTTCGTATACCTTTTTACATAACTACACACATATTGAAGAGAAATACACTCTCCTACTGCAAGCCCCCCTATACACTTCATATATAGAAAAGCTTGCCATATAAATGGGTTTGTTTGAAAAGCAAATCCAGAAGGGAGTGGAACACCAATTTCAGAAGGAAAGCTCGCTGGGGTACATTTAAATTGATATAAGAGGCGTAATAATGACTTATAGTTATAATTCCAAATAGGCAGAGCGTTTTGCCGAAAATAATCCTTTCGCTTCTTCCATTCTCGTTCTAATATTTCCTTTTTGAAAGGAATAGGAGAAAAAAGCATTTCAAAAGTAGTCGTTTCAATTGGTAAATATATAATATGTGAGAAAGAGACGCTTGTAGAAAATGAAGTGATAAATGCACATTTCATAAATGATTTTTCTTTCGAACAGAAGAAAATAAGAAATGGTTGAGGATAAGATTGTAAGGAGAAAGCCATAAGTGAGGAGAATTTCATCCAATATGCCGATTGCTTTTTCAATTGATTTCCACCAACGATCCAAATGACCTGTATACCAGCTCGCCAATATGAATAGGTTCTTTTGTACAGCTGCTCTATAGCAAGGTTTGCACATTGGTATTCAATTGCAATTTTTCTGCCCGCCCTCTCTACAAAAATATCTGGTCGTTGCTTAATTTCCGGAAGGTAGTACTCAATATCCACCTGAAAGTTTTGACGTTTGAACCATCTATATAACAATTCTTTACCGTGCATATGATACGTTGATTCCGCTTCATAAAAGGCAAGACATGAATCCACTTTTTTATGAGCAAAATGCCAACTTTTTTGTTTCCCTAATTTCATTTGCACTTCCTTTCCACAAGCTACACAAAAGAATCGTTCCTGTTGGCGCATACGGCGCAAAAGCTCTTCATTACAATTATAGAGTAAATGAATTTTTTCTCCGTTTTCTCTTTTAGCTATAAATATCGGAATCACACCCTTTCAGCTCCTTATATTCTACAATTTATTACAAATTCCTTTTAAAAAAGAGATGTCCCAATTTCGGACATCTCTTTTTATAATAATGGCGATAATAACCGGTACGTTGATTCAACAATTCGTCTATGCAGACGCCTTTTATGAAAACGATCGACGTGAATTTCACTGGATTCTTCTAAATCGTCTTTAAAGTCTTGAACAAGTCTTTTAATGCTATCTGTATCATATAAAAAGGCATTTACTTCAAAATTCAAATGAAAACTTCTCATATCCATATTAGCTGTCCCAATTGAAGCTAAATCAGAATCAACGATGACAATTTTACTATGAAGAAAACCTTTTTCGTATTCATATATCTTTACTCCTGCGTCTAAAAGCTCTGGGAAGTACGATCTCGATGCGTAAAAGACAGTGCGCTTATCAGGTTTACTCGGCATCAACAAACGGACATCAATACCAGCAAGTGCAGCAACCTTTAATGCGGATAAAATATCATCATCCGGAATAAAATACGGCGTTGCAATCCAAATAGATTTCCGAGCAGAAGCGATCATTGCGAAATATAAATGCTTAATCGTTTCCCACTTATTATCGGGGCCGCCTGCAACTAGCTGCACTCCTCCCCAATGATCACCCTCAACTGCTTTTGCTTGTAAATATTCAGGAGCTAGCACAGCCTCTCCAGTCATATAAAACCAATCTTGAAGGAAAATAAGCTGTAAACTTTGAACCGCTTCACCACGTAAATACAAATGAGTGTCTCGCCAAAAGCCAAAATATTTACTTTTTCCTAAATACTCATCACCAATATTTAATCCGCCCACAAACCCTTCGTTCCCATCAATCACAACAATTTTCCTATGATTTCGATAATTAATCTTATCGTTTAAAATCGGAAAGCGCACAGGAAAGAACGGAATCATTTCTACACCTGCATCGTTTAATTCTTCAATATACGATTTCGATAACTTAAAACTTCCAACCGCATCATATAAAAAGCGAACAACAACGCCCTCTTTTGATTTTTGTATTAAAATATCTTTAATTTCTGTTCCTAATTTATCATCACGCACAATGTAATATTCCATATGAATGTGATGTTTCGCTCGTTTTAACCCATTTAAAATGGCCTGAAACGTTTCATCTCCATTTGTTAATGTCCTCGTTTCAGTTTGAAATGAAATATTTAAAGCACCTAATCGATCCGCTAAACGAAATAACAATTCTTGATGCTTATGATTGCGTAAAATTCGTTCTTCGTAATCTTCATGCCCTTTATATTGTAAAAACGCCTGTTCATCAAGTAACGCCTTCTTTTGAAACATTCTTTTTCTCCGAAAATTTTGTCCAAATAATAAATAAGCAAAGAAGCCAAATACCGGAAAAATCCCTAACACAATTAACCATGTAAGTGTTTTAGATGGATGGCGATTTTCTAAGAAAATAACGCAACCAATTAAAAACGCAGATACCGTAAATAAAATACTAATAATACCTAAAATCGAAACATCTTTT
The DNA here is from genome assembly GCF_026540675.1 of Bacillus sp. GC_Bacil_1. Lineage (NCBI taxonomy): Bacteria > Bacillati > Bacillota > Bacilli > Caryophanales > Bacillaceae > Bacillus > Bacillus sp. GC_Bacil_1. The sequence goes on along the minus strand of NZ_JALNUG010000017.1, from coordinate 6,691 downwards.
ATCCCAATCACATCTGAATAAAATGCTACATCAATAAACATACGTAACGAAACAAATAATGCGAACAATAGCAGGATAAAGAAAATCAGCTTTAACGTATTTTTCATCTCTTACCTCCTAACTAAGAAAGCTTTCCTATTCTTCATATAAAAAGCCGATTTCATACTACAGAAATCGGCCTACGTTTTAGCAGGAAAATTATTGCGAATCGTTTCAAGCGCATGCTCTTTCACAATTTGTTTTCCATACTCACTTACACGATGAATTGTTAAAGTTGATTCTTCCCCATATTCTAAAACAATACTTAAAATACGATCGATTTCTTCTTCATCATGTAGCACTTCATCGAATTCCACATATACATAATAGCGGTCCTCAAATGAATACAGCTCATCTTTTATATCTTCAAAGATAAGACGATGACTTAATGAAATGACATCTTCAAAATCATTAAATTTAATTAAAAAGCCAAACGTACCATCTTCATTAAAGTTTGTTCCTGTTTGTTCTTCTACCTCTTCGACTAACTCTTGTTGGAATAATGATTCGATGCCTTCATCTAGAGGAATATCTATAATTTTGTCTACCCCTATCGGTAGTTCCAGCTTTTGTCCGTCCTTTGAAAGCTCTGCTTTCGTGACAAGTACTTCAATCCCTTTATCGACTGCTTGCACTTGAATCCATAACGGCCCATCAATAAAGAAATCGTCATGATCACGAGCTTCGTCCATCATCTCCCAAAAGAGCTCTTCACTTCGTTCGCGATCATACCAAATTTCTTCACGATTAAATCCTCTATCCTCTATATCAATGTACGTAATAAAAAATTTCATCGTATGATCATTAATTCTTTCAATATCCAAAATACAACTCTCCCTTCCTGCTTAGAATTGTTATGAAGGGATTCCCCACTCATATGACAAATCAATAGATTCTTGTACTCTCATTTTATGATAAGATTCTCCAGAATGGAAATAAAATCGATTTATTTTACAAAAATAGTTATATGCCTATCTTTACTCGATTAACTACATAAATATATTATTATAGCGATTTCTTACTTACAAAAAATTTGGACATACATTTCCACATTCCCCCGTACACTGTAATAAAGTGAAACTTCTATTGAAAGAGATTATTTAACAACAACTTTCTGCATCACATACATACAGTTCGCTTATTAAAACATCATAAATGGAGGCAGACGAATGGACTTAGAGTTTTTAACATCCGTACTAATGATTGTCGGTATCGATGTTGTATTAGGTGGTGACAATGCAATCGTCATCGCACTAGCTAGCCGAAATTTACCTGAATCGAAACGAAATAAAGCTATTTTGATCGGTACTCTTTTAGCAATCGTACTAAGAATTATCCTTACTATACTAGCTGTCTATTTACTCGACATTCCATTCCTACAATTGATTGGCGGGGTTTTACTTACATTAATTGCAGTCAATTTATTAACTGATGATAGCAACGACCTTTCTGCCATTCAAGGAAAAACAACTTTATTTCAAGCTGTGCGGACAATTGTTTTCGCGGATCTCGTTATGGGGTTTGATAATGTTATTGCCATTGCAGGTGCAGCTCACGGGAGATTTTTACTCGTCATAATCGGCTTACTCATTTCTATCCCTATTATTATTTGGGGAAGTAAACTTATTTTAATACTTATGGAACGATTTCCATTCCTCATTTATTGCGGTGCAGCAATTCTTGCCTATACTGCAGGGAAAATGGTTACACATGAAGACAGACTTGCAACCTTTTTTCATAACAACCCAAGTTTCACTGCAAGCATTCCTTATTTGTTCATTTTCACTATTTTATGCATCGGCTTTATCGTAAAACAAGTTCGATTACGCAATGTGAAACATTAAAAAAAACCTTCTACTATATAATAGGTAGAAGGTTTTCATATTATTATAATTAATTTACAAGACGTTGTGCTTCACGTAATTGGAACGTTCTTACTGTACGTGGTAAGAAACGGCGAATTTCGTCTTCGTTGTAACCAACTTGAAGGCGTTTCTCGTCAATCATAATTGGACGACGTAAAATCCCCGGATAGTCACGAATCATCTTATATAAATCTTGAAGTGGTAAAGATTCTAAGTTTACATTCAATTCTTGGAAAACTTTCGAACGAGTAGAAATAATCTCATCCGTTCCGCTTTCTGTCATACGTAAAATCTCTTTAATTTCCTCAATCGTTAATGGATCTGAGAAAATATTACGTTCTGTATAGGGAATATGATTTTCCTCTAGCCATAATTTCGCCTTTCTACAAGACGTACAGCTTGGAGAACTATATAATGTTACCATACAAAGCTCACTCTCCTTAAAGAGTACAAATTCTGTACTACATACAGTTTTAATTTCTAACTTAAGCAATTTTTCGCGATAACTTGTCTTATTGAAAAGTACAAAAATCGCATTTCATGTAAGCAACAACTTATAATAAACAACAATTACTTTTAATAAGTAACTTCTATAATCATTATACAATAGATTTTGCAAGAAATATACAGTAAATTTCCTGCTAGTTGAGAAAACTCTTCCGTGTATTCCACTGCTATGTAACATGATTACGCTCAATTTAGCTGTACTTGAACAATAACTTTCAACCCTTTTAATACTCATTTCCTCTAGATTTTTCATATAATATATAGTTATTTATCTATAATCTTCCCTATGAAAAAGAGAACGTTTTCTTACTTTTTCCTGATAAATCAATTAAGAAATGTAAGACTATACAAATGAGAATAAAAAGGAACGTTTGTTCTCATTTTAACAAACATTCTCCCTCCTGTCTACACGATTTCTAAAGTAAATTAAATATTTTTCTGATATTTCTTTCTTTTTCATTTTTTATCTCATACAATAAACATACAGACAGGCAAAGGGGGAGTTTGCAAATGATTGCTTTTTTTATTGATTTTATTACGGTTGCTGCCCTCATCATCGGAATAACAGCATTGATCGGTGTCATTACAAATAGCATCGGCGAAAAGCTCTTTGGTGGAAAAGAAAAAATGAAGTTTGTTAACAAAAGTTTGGATGTGCAATCCGGCTGGAATCAAGTTGGCGGAAAAGGCATTTATAAGAAACGAACGTATTAAAAAAAGCAGGTGGTTAGCCTGCTTTTTTTATTTTCCTAGGGATGCCCATTTGAAGCTCACATCGGGGCCATATTTATGGTTGTACATATCTTTAATTGTTTCTCTTTGTAAGTATGCTCTACCACGTTGGTATACTGGAACAATCGCAGCGTCATCAAGTAACATTTTTTCTGCCTCAAGTAAGTTTTTCCAGCGAGCATTTACATCGCTTCCATCTTTTTTCGCTTTCATAATGATTTCATCGTATTTCGGATTAGAGTACTTCATCTTATTTTGTGACCCATCTGTTACAAACATATCAAGATATGTAATCGGATCTGGGAAGTCTGCCCCCCATCCAGAGAATGACATGACATAATCACCCGCATCTTCTAATTTTAGTTTTTGTGCGAATGGTTGTTGTTTAATTTTCACTGTTAAACCTGGTAAATTTTTTTCTAATTCACCTTTTAAATATTCACCAGTTTTCTTAGATAACTCTACATCTTCATTTAATAATTCTAATTCGATTTCATTTTTACCAAGTTCTTTTTTGCCAGCTTCCCAATATTTCTTCGCTTCTTTCACGTTTGGTTTTACAATATCCCCGTTTACAGCACGGAAATCTTTTTTATCTGGTCCTTTAATGAAGTTATCAGGAATTAATCCTGTCGCTGCCTTAGAACCGTTATTTAATAATGTATCAACGAACGGCTTACGATCAAAAGCAAGTGAAATTGCTTTACGAATATTTTTATTTGCTAAAGCTGGATCTTTTTGATTTAAGCGTAGGAAAAATACAGATGTCTCTTCTACTGTTTTGAAATCTGGTTTTCCTTTATATTTATCGATGAACTCTGCTAATAACGTCGCTCGATCGATTGCATTTGTTTCATATAAGTTAATTGGCGTAGATGTATCTTTTACAATATTAAAGTTTACTTCTTCAAGCTTCACTTCTTTATTGTCCCAATATGATGAGCTCTTTGTCATTTTAAAACTGCGTTCATGCTGCCAATCGCTTAATGTAAACGGTCCGTTATAAAGTGTTGTATTTGCTTCTAAACCAAACTTCGCACCTTGCTCTTTCACAAATTTCTCATTCACAGGATAAAAGATTGGATATACCATTAAATCTACAAGATATGGAATAGAATTGTCTAATTCTACTTCTAATGTGTAATCATCAATTGCTTTTACACCTAATTGATCAGGACGCATCTCTTTTTTATTAATTTTCTCTGCATTTTTTATATCATACATAATGTATGCTGATTTCGCAGCTGTGTCTGGATTGATCGCTCTTTGCCATGCGTATACAAAATCTTTCGCTGTTAAAGGCTCACCGTTTGACCATTTCGCGTCTTCACGTAATTTAAATGTATATTTTTTACCGTCTTCTGACTTTTTAAATTCTTTTGCTACACCTGGAACTAACTTATCATCTTTTCCAAGGCGGTATAGACCTTCCATCGTGTTGTTCATTACTTTTGAAGAAACTGCGTCAGCTGATAATGCTGGGTCCATCGTTGGAATTTCTTGTGTTTCAATTAAATTAAGAACTTGCTTCGCATCGCTTTTCCCGCTATCCCCTTTTGCGTTTGCTTGCGGTTCATCTTTTTGATAGCTACATGCCCCTAACATCATGCTCATTGCTACTGTTGATACTACAAAAACTGGTATCTTTTTTTTCATACTTCCACCCTCCAAAAAAATGTTAGCCCTTTCATTTTCAAACAGAAAGAAATATATATATGTTCTAACAATTCATATTATACACACAAATATATTTCTTGTATATTTATATTTCTATTTCATTAAAATTTTCTGTCAAAAAATATATGTTTGTAAACGTTTTATACTGCTAATTATCCTTACTAAAGTGCCGAAAATAATTATTTTTATATTTTTCTAAATTATCAAATAAAAACAAATTTTATATTTCATAATACTTTATGTATAATTATCCCACCCTTTTTAACATAAAATAGCAAGCCCTTCATATTAAAAATATGTAGGCTAAAATGAGTGCAAAGGATAAGAAAGTATGTTACGATACATTTTGCTAAAAATAGATATCGGTAAAGAGGGGACGGACATGACAGCAATTCAGGCAAAAAATGGGACGGCAGAAAAATTAAGTTTATTCTTATTAACATGGCCTATTTTTCTAGAAGTTTTTCTTTTTATGTTGATGGGGATCGCTGATACTTTCATGTTAAGTGCATTATCAGACGATGCTGTATCTGGGGTTGGTGCAGCGAATCAATATCTTCATATCGCGATTTTGGTATTAGAAGTCATCGGGAACGGCGCTGCTATCGTTGTATCTCAATACCTCGGTTCCAAACGCTTTATGGAGGCATCTAAAATATCAGCATTAGCCGTCACATTAAATTTAATAGTCGGGCTCGTTATAAGCGCTGGTTTTCTTTTATTTTCGAAACATATGATGCTCGCAATGAACTTACAAGGCGATGTACTAACGTATGCACAAAACTACTTATCTATCGTCGGAGGGGCTATCTTCCTGCAAGCTATTATTAACTCATTAGCCGCAATTATCCGTGTACACGGTTTTACAAAGCAAGCGATGTTTATTTCACTCGGAATGAATATTATTCATATCGCTGGAAACTACGTACTCATTTTCGGGAAATTTGGTTTCCCTGAGCTCGGTGTACAAGGAGCTGCAATTTCTTCCGCTATCAGTCGATTGATCGCACTTATTGTTTTCTTCTGGTTACTATACCGCGTTATGGAATATCGCGTGAAATTACAATATTACTTCACTTTATCCAAAGAATACATTGGGAAAATTTTAAAAATCGGTATTCCATCTGCATTTGAACAAGTGATGTATCAAGCTTGTCAAATCGTCTTCCTTTATTACGCAACGTACTTAGGAACGGAATCATTAGCTGCTAGACAATACGCTACTAACATTTCCATGTTCACTTATTTATTTGCAATTGCGATTGGTATGGGAACAGCCATTATTATTGGCCGCCTTGTTGGTGGTGGCGAAAAGGATGAAGCATACGAACGCTTATGGAAAAGTGTAAAATGGGCGATTGGTGTAACTCTATGTATGGTCGCTCTCGTTATTACATTCCGTACACAATTAATGGGACTGTTTACAGATAATCCGCACATTATCGGGTTAGGCGCAAGTGTTCTTTTACTAAGTGTACTACTTGAAACGGGACGTACGATGAATATCGTCATCATTAATTCGCTTCGTGCAGCTGGTGATGCAAAATATCCTGTTTTAATCGGTGCATTCTCTATGGTGTTAATGAGTTTACCACTAGGTTACTTTTTCGCCTTTCATTTAGATATGGGGCTCGTTGGTATTTGGCTAGCGATCGCCATCGACGAATGGACGCGTGCCATTATTATGTTCTTCCGCTGGAAAAGCAGGGCGTGGGAACGTTACGCACTTGTGAAACCAGAAGAGCAAGACGAGATTGGTTCTGTTCAGGCACAGTAGTACTTGTTTGATCATGATGTAGTTATTAATAAATGCAATTTATATCGACTTACCGACAACTCATTTATATAGTATAGAAAAAAGCCATCCTTTC
>NZ_JALNUG010000016.1:0-144772 GCF_026540675.1 Bacillus sp. GC_Bacil_1 | reverse complement strand
CCGCGCTGAATACCGAACTTGATTGCTGCTCCAATACCACCAGCAATGGCTTGATCTAATCCGAATGCACCATTAAATATTTCCATGAAAATGCTTGGTAACATATTGAAGTTTTTTATAACAACAAAAACAGCCACACCGATATAAACGATTGCCATTGGAGGAACAATCATTTCTGTAATACGTGAAATGCTCTTAATACCACCAAAAATAATGACTGCAACTAATAAGGCTAATAGAGCTCCTACGATTGTTCGCTCTAGTCCAAAAGCATTTTCAAACGCTATTGTTACTGTATTCGCTTGTACTGAATTGAAAATTAATCCGTACGCAATTGTAATAAGAAGTGAGAACCAAACACCCATCCAGCGTTTGTTTAATCCTTTTTCCATGTAATATGCCGGCCCACCACGGAACCTGCTACCATCTTTTACTTTATAAATTTGAGCGAGCGTACATTCTACGAAACTAGTAGCTGCTCCGATAATTGCTATAAACCACATCCAAAATATTGCGCCAGGTCCACCCATCGAAATTGCTAATGCCACACCGGCTAAGTTCCCGATACCAATACGTGCGGCTGCACTTAAGCAAAATGCTTGGAATGGGGAGATGCTATCTTTCTTTTTTTCTTTTCGATTAAACCCTTTACTAATTAAGCTGACCATCTCACTGAAATGAGTAATTTGGACAAATTTTAATTTAAAAGAGAAGTAAAGACCGAAGCCGATTAGCATTGCAATAAGAATATATGACCATAAAATATTATTCGTTACCTCAAGGAATCTGCTAAAGATATCAACCATATAATACACTTCCTTTTTTTCGTAATAAGAAAATTATATGCAAAAAATATACGAGAATCAATTTTTCTAAAAAATTATGTTACTTAAATCGTTTTTGTGTTATGATTATGTTACATCGTAATATTTTTAGAATTATTTACATTTTAAAAAACTAAATTTAAAGCGGGAAAGTGGGGATAATTTGAAAGAAGATTCTTTATTGAAAGTAAGCCTTGAGAGTTTGAAAATGAGAAGTAATATATTTTTTATCATTACATCTTTAAGTATCTTTTTAGGGTCCACTTATTATTACAATAAAAGATTTCCAAGTCACAAATATCCTGAGTGGTTAGAATTTCTAAAGTTGATTGGATGAATAAAAGACAGAAAAACAGAAAATTAAAATAAACAAGTTATGGAGGAGCTAAAAATGAATATTAGAGAAAGTGAACTTCCGGGTATTGGTTATAAGTTTCAAATCGTTACGAAAGGTAACGAAAAGATGGTAATTGTCATTCATGATGATGGACGTAGAGAAATGTATCATTTTGATTCAGACCATGAAGAAAGCATCTCAAGTATTTCACTACGTGACTCAGAGGCAAGACAAATCGCAGCAATATTAGGTGGAATGGTATATAAGCCTAGGGCGTTAGAAAATGTTGAGATGGTTTTTGAAGGTTTAGCGATTGAGTGGTTTAAAGTGGAGAATACAGCTCCAGCAATCGGAAAAACAATTGGCGATCTTGAAATAAGAAAAACATATAGCGTAACGATCATCGCAGTTATGAAGAAGAACATGAAGAAGTTATTTAATCCAGGACCAGAAACAGTAATTGAAGAAGGAGATATGCTTGTAGTTTCAGGTGAGAGAGAAGAAATAAAAAAAATCATTAATGAATTACTTTCAAATAGGGGGGATTGATTATATGGATACGTTAATTTTTGAAGTTGGTACAGCTTTAGTTTTAGTGGCAATTGCAGCAGTAATTGCTGGGAAATTTAAATTCTCAGTAATTCCTTTTCTAATCGTTCTTGGAATGTTAGTAGGACCGCATGCACCGACAATAGGTGTTATCGATCTCAAATTTATTGAAAGTGCAAGTGTAATTTCCTTCCTTGGACGAATTGGGGTTCTATTCCTTCTATTCTATCTAGGATTAGAATTTTCAATGAAAAAACTAATTAAATCTGGACGCTCTATTGCGATTGGCGGAACGATTTATATTTTAATTAACTTTTCACTTGGTTTGTTATACGGATTTATAATGGGATTCCCATTACTAGAAATCTTAATTATTGCGGGTATTATTACGATTTCTTCTAGCGCTATCGTTGCTAAAGTGTTAGTGGACTTAAGAAGAACTGGTAATAATGAAACCGAATTAATTTTAGGAATTATTATGTTTGAAGATATATTCCTTGCTGTATATTTATCAGTTGTTTCTGGTTTAGTACTTGGGGATCACGCTTCCTTCTTAGGTGCCCTTACTTCAATTGGAATTGCTTTAGGATATATGCTTCTATTCTTTATAGTAGCTAGAAAGGCTACGCCGTTATTAAATAAATTGCTCAATATTAGCTCAGATGAAATCTTTATTATTGTAGTATTTGCTTCGTTATTCTTCATTGCTGGTTTTTCAGAAACAATTCACGTTGCAGAAGCAATTGGAGCACTTCTACTGGGGTTAGTTTTCTCTGAGACAGAGCATAGTGACCGAATTGAACATCTTGTTGTTCCATTTAGAGACTTTTTCGGAGCTATTTTCTTCTTCAGCTTCGGGTTAAGTATTGATCCATTCTCATTAGGCGGAGCGATATGGTTAACGTTAGGTGCTGTCCTTCTTACGATAATCGGTAACTTTGTAGCAGGGATGATTGCAGGAAGACAAGCTGGATTATCTCATAAAGCATCAACAAATATCGGATTAACAATCGTTTCAAGAGGAGAGTTCTCCATCATTATGGCTAATATCGGTATCGCCGGTGGTTTAATGTCAGTCTTAAAACCATTCTCAGCACTATACGTGCTTATACTATCCATTTTAGGCCCACTTCTGACAAAAGAGTCGAAGAATGTATATAAATTCTTAAATAAAATCTTTAAGTGGGATACGAAAACTAACTAAATTAAAAAAAATAAAAGTACAAGATATTTCCTGCTTGTACTTTTATTTTTGTAATGAAAACAGTAAAGAGAGGTAAATGATGTTAGGAGAGTTGATTCATTCGGTTTTAGTTTTTTTAGAAGGACTTGGTTATTGGGGAATTATGCTTGGATTAATGCTAGAGGTTATTCCAAGTGAAATCGTATTGTCTTATGCGGGTTATTTAGTATCAACAGGAAGCATTACATTTTGGGGCGCTGTCGCGTTCGGTACAATTGGTGGTGTAATTGCACAACTATTCATTTATTGGATTGGTCGATATGGAGGAAGACCTGTTCTTGAGCGATATGGAAAATATATTTTAATTCAGAAGAAACATATTGATTATGCTGAAGATTGGTTTAATCGTTATGGAACTGGCGTTATCTTTACCGCACGTTTTATTCCGGTTGTGCGTCATGCTATTTCGATACCAGCGGGTATTGCGAAAATGTCACATGCTAAGTTTATTACGCTAACTACATTAGCTGTTATTCCGTGGTCCATTGTGTTTGTATATTTAGGTTTTAAATTAGGAACAGAGTGGGAAAGTATTAATAAAGTTGCGGGGCCATATGTGAAATACTTTGCACTTGCTGCTATTGTTTGTGCAATTAGTTATTTTGTATTAAAAAAAATAATGAAAAAAAAGTGATTACAGAAAAGGAATCTATGTCGACGTAGATTCTTTTTTATTGGCATTTTTTCAAGGATGAAAGAATACGTTTAATATTTACCATATTGTGGCATACATATAGAAAAAGGGTGCTTGGAAAGGGGAATAAAGAGAAATGGAACTCCAGTTTGAAAATGTATATCAACAGGTAGAGAATTGGTATGTGTTGGATTCGGAGCTTCCTTGGGATGTCAAAAAGTTGAGAGAGGATTTGTTTTCTCTTATTGAAGTATGTAAAACGCCCGTTATTTTTTGTGATACGTGTGATGCAAACGATGTGCTTCTATCATTAGGAGAAGAGGAAGAAGAGTTCCTATTCCCAGTAGGTGGTTTTTATCATAAAGAAAAGCAATTAATTTTCGTTTGTATATGGGAAGAGTATGAGCAAGTTCTCAGAACGCTACTGCATGAATTCCGCCATGCGATGCAGCATAAGAGAGATATATTGTATGTGGGAAGTGAACGGTACGAAGAGCGGTGGATTGAAAAAGATGCGAGGAAGTTCGCGGAGAGGAAATTGGATGAATATAAGAGTAGAAAGTTAATGTAAAGCATAGTGGAGAAATAGCGCTGTGCTTTCTTTTTACTTATTAAAAATAAGTATTTGACTTTTATAAGGTTTAGTTCTAAACTAATGGTATGAAACGAGCGAGGTGATGAAATGAAAACAGAAGATAGACTAGGGCTGCTATTATGGTTTCGTTTATCACGTTTTTATAATAAGAGTATTCGTGAGACGAATCAGCATTTGAAGAAATGGAATGTATCTGCCGCCCAGTTTGATGTGTTAGCTCAAGTTGGAGGACATGATCGTTTAACGCAGCAAGAACTTGGAAATAAGCTATTTGTTACGAAAGGAAATGTAACGCAGCTTTTAAATAAAATGGAGCAGCTTGAGTGGATTTCGCGTGAACAAGAGGGTACTACGAAATATATTTCTTTAACAGAAAAGGGAAGAGCTTTATATGAGGAAATCGTCCCACCTCAAGAAACGTTCCAAGCAGAGAAGTTTCATAATTTAAATATAGAGGAACAAAAGCAATTATTAACACTACTAAAAAAGTTACAGTAAGAAAAAATTTTAAAATAAATCTCGAATTCGAGATAGTATGAGGTGAAGGCTATGTTTAGAAAAGTTGATCATAAAAATATGGGCAGAGCAAATCATGGCTGGTTAAATACACATTTTCATTTCTCTTTTGCTAATTATTATAACCCAAATAACATGAACTTCGGAGCGTTACGTGTTATTAATGATGATCTAGTAGCGGCACAAACTGGTTTTGATATGCATCCGCACCGTGATATGGAGATTATTTCTTACGTTGTAGATGGTGCTTTAACACACGAAGACAGCATGGGAAATCGCGGAACGATTGAGCGTGGACATGTTCAATATATGAGTGCTGGCACGGGTGTATTTCATAGCGAGCATAATTTAGGCAATGAAACGCTGCGTTTATTACAAATTTGGATTTTACCAGACCGTGCGGATCATAAACCAAACTATGGTGAGTTTAAATTTGATTGGAGCAAGCGCGAAAATGAATGGTTCCATATGGTATCTTCAGTAGAAGGAAATGCACCAATTCAAATTCACCAAGATGCGAATTTATACTCCTTATCATTAGAGGCTGGAAAAGAAATTCATTTTCCAGTGAAAGAAGGCCGTCAATTGTACCTTGTACAAATTGAAGGAAGCAGTGTAATCAATGGTGAAAATCTTGTTATGCGTGATGCAGCAGAAGCGGTAGAAGATATTCACATTCAAGCGAAAGAGCAATCACACTATTTAGCAATTGAATTGAAAAAACAATAAAAGGTTTATAGAAAAGAGGACATCCGATAGATGTCCTCTTTTTTGATTGGAATTGTCTGAAAAATGTTTCTCAATTTTTTGGTAGAGGTATCGGTTGTAAAAATCAGAATTTTATAAAAGTGTCAAAAATCTTTATGGGAATGGGGAATGTTATAGTGAAAAAGCAAGTCATTTCATCAGCATTAGCGTTAACTGTTATCGCCGGGGGATTTGGAGCGTTTGGGGCAACGACAACGAAAGCGGAAGAACAAAAAATTCAATATCATCAAGAATTTAAAACACCTGCATACATAGGTGAAGAATGGAAAGCACCGGAAGGGCTAGATAAAAAAGAGACGGTCTTTCAATACTTAGAGAGTAAGAAAGATATGTTTAAATTAGCAGGAAATATTGAAAAGCATTTTAATATCGTTGGGGAAGAAAAAGACGCTGAATCTGATACGACACATGTAAAGCTAGTTGAGAAACATAATAACATTCCTGTGTACGGTTCTGATCAAACTGTTACACTTGATAAAGAGAATAATGTAAAAGCATTCTTCGGACAAGTTATTCCGAATTTAGATGATAAAAATATTCCTGCAGCTGCAAGCATTACTGCGGAACAAGCAGAAACAATTGCTAAGGCAGATATTGAGAAAGAAATTGGTAAAGTAAAGAGTTATGACGGTGTGAAAAAAGATTTATTTGTATATGAAAAGGACGGTAATTACTACCTTGCATACTTAGTTAAGGCATCGATTTCAAAACCAGCTCCAGGGTATTGGCATTATTTTGTTGATGCAACAAATGGAAAAGTTATTGAGAAATATAATGCTGTAGATCACGTTACAGGGTTTGGCTACGGAGTATTAGGTGCTAGACAATCATTTGAAATTGCTCAAGATGAGAAAACAGGAGCATTCAATTTATTTGATGGTAAGCGTGGACAAGGTGTTCATACATTTGATGCAGAAAATATGGATGAAAACTTGTTTAATTTATTCTCACAATGGCTTGGATATACAGGCGAAGAAGTTGAAAGTAAATCTAAGTTCTTCGAGGATAAAGCTGCAGTCGATGCGCATGTAAATGCAGGAAAAGTATATGATTACTACAAAAAGACATTTAATCGTAACTCTTTCGATGATAAAGGTGCGAAGCTTATTTCTACTGTTCACGTAGGGGAGAGCTGGAATAACGCAGCTTGGAATGGTGTGCAAATGATGTATGGTGATGGCGATGGAAAAACATTCATTCCATTATCTGCGGGACTTGATGTTATCGGTCATGAATTAACGCATGCTGTAACTGAACATACAGCAAACCTTGTTTACAAAAATGAGTCAGGGGCGTTAAATGAATCGTTATCTGACATTATGGGTGTTATGGTTGAGAAGAAAAGCTGGGATTTAGGTGCTGACATTTATACACCTGATAAACCAGGCGATGCACTTCGTTCACTAAAAGATCCAGCATCTATTCCAAACCCATTAAAACCAAGTGAAGGTTACCCAGATCACTATAGTAAACGTTATACTGGAACAGCTGATAATGGCGGCGTTCATATTAACAGTAGTATTAATAATAAAGCTGCTTATTTAGTATCTGAAGGCGGAGATCATTACGGTGTGAAAGTAACTGGAGTGGGCCGTGAAGCGACAGAAAAAATTTACTACCGTGCGCTTACGAAATATTTAACTGCAAACTCTGACTTCAAAATGATGCGTCAAGCTGCTCTTCAGTCAGCTGAAGATTTATATGGTAAAAACTCTAAAGCTGTACAAGCTGTAACGAAAGCTTATGATGCAGTAGGCGTAAAATAATAAGAGAAAAAAACCTGACTAGAGTGTCAGGTTTTTTTTCTTTATCCAGCTAGTCGCGAATACCTAATGCGATTTTCGCCATACGTGACATACGTTCTTTCGACCACGGTGGATTCCAAACGACATTTACTTCTATTTCATTGACTTCAGGTACGTTCGTTGATAATACTTTTTTAACGTCTGATACGATTTGCCCAGCCATTGGACAACCGATAGAAGTCATAGTCATCGTAATGACAGCATTATTATTTTCATCTGCTGTAACATCATACACTAATCCAAGATTAACGATATCAACACCTAGTTCAGGGTCAATAACAGCTTCTAAATTGGCAAATAATTTATTTTCAAATGCTTCTTGTGACATAAGCAGCCCCTCCTACATTTTAATGATATCGATTCTCATTATAACGGAAATGAGCATAATGTGCAGGAAATGAGCTCAAAAAAATATCCCTCTTTGAAAGAGGGATATTTTTTTGAAAATCTATTCTGTTTTAAAATGAGATACGAGTTGATCTAACTCTTCAACTGTTTGTTTCATTTTTCCAGCAGTTACTGTCATTTCATTCATAACGATAACTTTCTGTTCAGCAGATTGTGCCGTTGCGGCGGTTTCGCTGGATACTTCAGTCGAGATAGAAGCGATGTTATTAAGTGAAGCGTTCATTTCTTCAGCACTTGCAGCCATCTCTTCAGCAGTTGCTGATATATCTTGCATTTGAGTAGATACTTTATTTACTTGTTCTACAATTGTTGAGAAAGAAGTACCAGCTTCACGAATAACATTAATGCCTTCAAATGCTTCAGAACGGCCTTGAGACATCATAGAGCTAGCAGTTTCTGTATCATTTTGAATTTGATGTAGTAATTGATTAATGTCTGTTGCAGCTGTTTTAGATTGTTCAGCAAGTTTTCGAACTTCGTCAGCTACGACAGCAAATCCTTTTCCTTGCTCGCCAGCACGAGCTGCCTCAATAGAAGCATTTAAAGCAAGTAAGTTTGTTTGCTCAGCAATATTAGAAATAGATTGTACAGCAGTATCAATATATTTCGTATGGGTGATTAGACGTTCAACCACTTCTGACGTAGCATTTACAGCTTCGTGTATCGTTGTCATTTGTGAAACAGATTTTTGGATAACGGTACTTCCATCGCTAGCATGTTCAGATGTGGCAACAGCAAGTTCCGCTACAGATGAAGCAGATTCAGCAATACGCTGAACACTTACTGCCATATCGTCCATTGCAGTTGAACTTTCTTCCATACTAGAAGTTTGTGATTGAATACTTGCATTTAAGTTAGACATCGAGCTTTGGACTCTTACTGTCGCCTCACGTGATGTATTCGTTTTTTCTAGCATATTTTCAGAAGCAGTTTGTACTTCCACTGATGTTTTTTGAACACGATTAATGATATGTTGTAGGTTTTCTAACATTTTATTAAATGATGCTGCGATAGCACCGATTTCATCGTTGCTATTTACTTGTAGACGTGCCGTTAAGTCACCTTCTTGAGAGGCTAATTCTTTTAGTTTCGTGTCAATTTGTTGAATCGGTTTCACAAGTTTACCAGAGAACCACCATGCAAGAATAATTGCAGCGACAATACAAATAACAAGTGATAAGAAAATAACATATTCGATTAAGAGTGCAGATTGGTCAATTTTTTCAATAGATTGTTCACGTAATTTAGCTTGTTCATTACTGTAATTTGTGAAGTCACCAATTACTTTATAGACAGTTCCGTTCTCTGAAGAAGCTACTTGTAAAGCTTCTTCCCATTTTTGTTCTTTTGCAAGAGTGAATACTTTTTCTTCAACGAACTTTCTCCAAGTAGACCCTAATTCCATTGTGCTTTTTACGGACGAAGAAGCATTTGGATTAGAAAGAAGTTTATCTTTTGAATCCTCAAGACGTTTACTCATCTCATTAAACTTGTCTAATTCGACTTGATCATGTTGTAGTAAATAACCTCTTAAAGCAGAGAGCTGTACTTGATAAGCGTCTCCACGTTCTTTCAATTCTGTTGCCAGTGGAGAAATTTCTTTTTGTAATGTTTCAGCTTTACGAGATTGGTCGATAGCAAAAAATAAAATAAAAGCTAAGGCGATACCAAATAAAGCGCAAATCGTTCCCATCATGAACATAAGTTTTTTTCTGATACTTACAAAATTCATATGATAAAAAGCCTCCTTTGTGAAATCTTAGTATTAGGATTAATTAATGTAAAAAATTGAAAGAAAGCTTTACTCCAGTTGGAATAAAGCTTTCTTATTTCCTTTAGGAATTATAGCAGACGGAATGAGAGATAGAAAGAGATATTTTAAAGTGAAAAAAGAGAGACTGTAAAACTTTCTTTCTTATACCTTTGAGCTTGTGTCATTTTCACTTTAAGCGTTTGTTTTGAAATGAGAAACGAGAACTTCAAGTTCTTGTACGATTGTTTTCATTTCAGATGATTTGTTAGCCACGATACTCATTTTGTTTACTTGATCACCAGCCGAATGTGCTGTTTGTGATGTTTCTGCAGCAACTTCGTTTGAAATAGAAGCGATATTATTTAAAGCTGCGTTCATTTCTTCAGAGCTTGCAGCCATCTCTTCAGCAGTTGCAGACATTTCTTGCATTTGCGTAGAGACTTTGTTAATGTGGTTAACAATTTCTGAGAATGAAGATCCAGCGGTACGAATAACCGTAATTCCTTCAGAAGCCTCTGCTTGACCTTGTGTCATCATGTCATTTGCTATTTTTGTATCAGTTTGAATTTGATGCAGTAAATGGTTAATATCAGTTGCGGCTAGTTGAGATTGTTCAGCAAGTTTTCTAACTTCATCGGCAACAACAGCGAATCCTTTTCCGTGTTCACCAGCACGAGCTGCTTCAATAGAAGCATTTAAAGCAAGTAAATTTGTTTGTTCGGCGATATTCGAAATAGATTGAAGTGCAGTATCGATATGATTTGTATGTGTAATGAGTCGCTCAACTACTTGTGAGGTAGCGTTAACAGCTTCGTTAATTGTATGCATTTGTGTAATAGATTTCTCAATGACTTTATTCCCATCATCTGCTTTTTCTGCAGTTGTGACAGCTAAACTAGTAACAGAAGAGGCGGACTCAGCGATACGCTGAACACTCGTTGCCATGTCATCCATTGCGGTTGAACTTTCTTCAATGCTAGAAACTTGTGAACGAATATTGTGTTCAAGAGCATTCATAGTTTCTTGGGTCCTTGCGGTATTTTCCATAGAAGCGGTTGTTTCGATAAATACATTTTCGGAAGCTTCTTTTACACTTGTTGATGTTTGTTGAACTTGTTTTATTATATGCTGTAAGTTAGTGAGCATTTGATTAAAGGAATTTGCAATGTCACCAATTTCATCTTTACTCGTTACGTGTAATCTAGCCGTTAAATCTCCATCTTGAGAAGCTAATTCTTTTAACTTCTCATCAATTTGTCGAATTGGTTTAACGAGTTTACCAGAGAACCACCATGCTAATAAAATAGACGTTAATGTACATGTAATGAGTGAGAAGAAAATAATATATTGAATAAGTGATGAAGAAGACTCGACATCAGCAATTAATGCGTCACGTTTCTCATTTTCTTCATTTGTATATTTATTAAAACGACCTAAAAGATCATTTACATAATCTGTTTGTGCTAAAGCAATTCTAGATGCTTCGTCCCATTTTCCTTCACGCGCAAGAGGGAGTACCTCATTATCTATGACGCTACGCCATTTTCCTCCCATTAAAATGGCTTCTTTCATTCCTTCTGGGAGCTTTTTGTCACTTGTTACTTTCTCTCTAGTATCAGCTAATTTTTTCCCTTCTCGGTTGAACTTATCTAATCCTTTTTGATCATGTGATAGCAAATATTCTTGTAAACCAGCAACTTGTCCTTGGAACCAATCGCCACGTTCTTTTAAAATCGTCGCTCTTTTCGATACATCATTTTTTAACGTTTCGATTTCACTTGCTTGATTCATGGCGAATGAAAGAATAACAATAAGAGCAATGCTAAATAAAGAAGAAATGCTTAAGAGTGTGAACAGTAGTTTTTTTCGAATACTAACATATTTCATCGTTACCCCTACCCTTATTTAAACTATTTATTATGATTTATAGATATTTAAAACGAAATTAATAAAAACATTATTATGAAGTTATTAATCTGTTCAATAAAAATTATAGCAGATAATGGAAGGAGTCAGATTGGTATTAGAAAAAGTTCTTAAAATGTATACATTTGCATATCATAAAATTCATAAATAAATATTAGAAATGCTATTGAAATTTGAAATGACATCATGTATACTTCTAATTAGTTGATAACGATTATCAGTATCAACTAAAAAACATTACTCTTCGTTATGTTGGTCATACCCCTTTTTGACGACGTAAGTCAGAGACGAAATGTTGAAATATCTTGTGTCCTATTCTACAGAATTATGGTAATCTCCAACCTCAACTTATATGCGTGAGCATGCAAAAAGGATCCTATCCGTGAAGGGATCCTTTTTTGCATGCTGTCGCAATTATTGTATATAGACCAGGGATACGTTCTTCGATTCCTTCTGGTGCAGTAGAAGGGAAGACCCATCTTTGATGAGATCCATGTTCTTCAACTAGTTTTTCAATTTTAAAACGTTCTTCCGCAAGTGTTGTAATGATTTCTCCTAGCGTCCAGCGACGGATGGTTGTTTTAGGTAGCGATTCTTTCTGTGCTTCTGTAAGAAGGATGCTATAAGCAACATCATCTTCAATTAATTCTTCATCGAAATAATTTCCACTTGCTCGAAATGATGGATGGTCTACTCCTAATAGCTTTGTGTATATTGGATGGTAATCGCGAAGGATAAGTATTCCACCTGGCTTTAGTAGTTGAGAAATTTTTTTGAAAAGTGGTTTTAAATCTAGAAAGTAATGAAGTACACCAAGCTCCAGTAATACGATATCAAATGATTTGGAGAGATTTACATCTAGTACATCAGAAACGATGTAATGAATAGAGACGTCTGCGGCGGCAGCAAGTTCATTTGCATATTTTGCATTACTTGCTGAAATATCAACAACTGTTACGTCAGAGCCTAAAAGGGCGAGAGCAACAGCTTTATTTCCTTTTGAGCCGAGTAAATTAATAATACATTTTCCTTTTGGAGATTGTATGTAAGGTAAATAATGTGCTACTTCGCGTGTGGGATCTTCCATGATTTTTTTTGCATAATCCTCCGGTGCCCCGTGGCGATTCGTCCAAGCTTCATAAGCAGCTGTATTCCAGCTTTTTTCATTTATAGTGCTTAGTTGTTTTTGGTTCAATGTTATCACTCCTTTTGTGAACGTATAGGTATTCGGCGGGAGGATGGGATTTCCTTTTCGTTCTGGATAAAAGTTTGATTTTTCTGTGATTAAGTCGTAAAATACTTGTTATACGTAAAAGCGTTGAAAAGGAAAAGTAGGATGAACACATTCTTTCCAGAGAGCTTCGGTAGCTGAGAAGAAGCAAGAATATTCATTTGAACAATGGCCTTTGAGCTTCGTCCTGAACTTATCAAATGATAATAGTAGGCGGCGACGAGAGTTGGTACTCGTTATCAAAACCACAGTATAAGAGCATAGAGCTCCGTACTTGTTAAGGCTAATTATGTGAGTGATTGGCGAAATAAGGTGGTACCGCGACTGTTTATACAGCCCCGCCCTTATCTTTTTTAAGATAGGGGTGGGGCTTTTTATATTTTAAAGGAGGAATATAAGATGAGTATTTTTATTGGAGGCGCTTGGCCGTATGCAAATGGTTCGTTACACCTTGGCCATATTGCGAGTTTATTACCTGGAGATATTTTAGCGCGTTATTACAGGGCAAAAGGTGAGAATGTGCTGTATGTTTCAGGGAGTGACTGCAATGGAACACCGATTGCAATTAGAGCAAAACAAGAAGGTGTGACAGCAAAAGAAATTGCTAATAAGTATCATGAAGAATTTCAGCGATGTTTTCGTGATCTCGGTTTTACGTATGATTGCTATACACGTACCGATAGCGAGCATCATCATGAAACTGTTCAAAAAGTTTTTTTACGTTTATTAGAAGAAGGCTATATTTATAAAAAAACAGTGGAACAAGCGTATTGTGAAACGTGTACGCAGTTTCTACCGGATCGTTATGTAGAAGGAATATGTCCATATTGCCATGAAGCAGCAAGAGGAGATCAATGCGATGCTTGTTCTGCTATTTTAGATCCTCTTGATTTGTTAGAAAAGAAATGTAAGTTATGTGGTAGTACGCCATCTGTAGAGGAAACAGAGCATTTCTATTTTGCATTGCATACATTTCAGGAGCAAATTAAAAAAGTTGTAGAAATCGCAAAAGAAAAAGGAACATGGCGTGATAATGCAATTCAATTAACGGAAAGATATGTAAAGGAAGGGTTACAAGATAGGGCTGTATCAAGAGATTTACCAATCGGGGTATCAATTCCAGTGAAAGGGTATGAAGATAAAAAAATTTACGTATGGATTGAAGCAGTGGCAGGATATTATTCAGCGAGTAAACATTGGGCTGAAGAAACAGGAAAAGATGATCAAGAGTTTTGGAATAGCGATGCGCAAACATATTATGTACACGGCAAGGATAATATTCCATTTCACTCCGTCATTTGGCCAGCGGTATTACTTGGAATAGGGGAAGAAGCAATCCCGCGTCATATCGTTTCGAATGAATATTTAACAGTTGAAAAAAGAAAATTATCTACAAGTAAAAACTGGGCAGTATGGGTGCCTGACATATTAGAACGCTATGATCCAGATTCTATCCGTTACTTCTTAACAGTAAATGCACCAGAAAATCGTGACACTGATTTTTCATGGCGTGAATTTATTTACAGTCATAATAGTGAATTGTTAGGAGCATATGGAAACTTCGTGAACCGCACATTAAAATTTATTGAAAAATATTATGATGGCACTGTACCAAAGGGGACTATTGATATAGAGCTGAAAGATAAAGTAGAAGGATTATATAAAAATGTAGGAGAGGCGATTGAGCAAACTAAATTTAAGGTGGCGTTAGAGACAATATTTGATGCAGTACGTTTTGCAAATAAATATTTTGATGAAAAGCAGCCTTGGAAACAAAGAGAAGATGATCCAGTTTCGTGTGAAGAAACGATTTATAACTGTGTGTATCTTATCGCTAATTTTGCAAATCTCCTTGAACCGTTTTTACCATTTTCAAGTGAAAGAGTTAGAAGCACATTGTCGATTATTAAACGAAATTGGGAACCGCAAAATACGTTGCCAAGTAGAATTGATAGCGTGCAGCCACTATTTGAGCGAATCGATGTAAAACAAATTGAGCATGAGGTAGGGAAGCTATATGGAGCGGTAAAGTGAAATATAGAAAAAGACCTTTCAAGTAAATGAAAGGTCTTTTGTTATGCAGTATGATTCTCTTTCTTATCTTTCAAAAAGAAAAGTACGGCAAGGATTACAAGAATAATAGCTGCAATATCATACGTTATTTTAAATGCAGTATTAAAGTTTAAGTACTCTACGAAAGGAGTTTTCACTGCTCCTGCATATATACAAACGGGAATGAGAAGTAAATCGTAAAATTTCTTTTCTTTCATATATCTTATTAGGAAGAAGATACACATAATAGCAAAAAATATGATGCTTAAAATAGTCATTTATACCTCCAGATAAATTTACTTATTTTAATTGCAGTTATATCTTTTATATAAATTCTGTATTTTTTCAAGCGCTATGCACGCGATTGTGTTTCCTTTCTTTCCTAGCCGTAAGCAGCTGAGGAGTGAAAATCCCAACCAATATAAAAATAATACCAATCCACTGCATGAATGTTACGACTTCATGTACAAGTGTAATAGAAGCGATAATAGCAGTTGGTAATTCAGCTGCACCTAATATTGTACCGAGTCCTGTTCCAACCTTTGGTACACCGATTGAAAAACAAATGACAGGTACAACAACGCCGAATAATCCGAGGAAGAAAGCATATTTCCATAGACCGGCTTGGAGGGCACCATCTGTTAAAAAGGTTGGTGGGAAGAATAGACATACGATAAGAGTCGCACTTGTTGTCATGAGAAAGCTTTTCGTATAAGGGGGAACATCTGTAGCAACGCGTCCGCTTGCAAAAACATAGAATGAAAAAGAGACTGCAGCTAATAGTCCAAAGATAATCCCTTTCGTAGAAAAACTTTGTCCGAGGCCTTCAAATACACCACCTGCAAACAATGTACCAGCAAATAAAATAAGGATAGATATGATCTTATCGCGGCTTGGAAAGGTTCGATTTGCAATCGCTTCGATAATGACACCAATCCAAGTGAACTGAAAGAGTAGGACGACAGCGATAGATGCGGGTAGTTCTTCTACAGAAATAGCGTAGAAAATCCCAGTCATACTCATTGTTGTTCCGACGGTTAGTAATGAAAAGAATTGTTTTTTTGTTACTTTATGACGTGAAAAGAAAAGAACGAGTAGAAATAGTCCAATCCATCCGAAGACATATTGTCCCCCTAATAGTTGATGTGCTGAAAATCCATTTATGAATCCGAGTTTGAAAATAGTTGAAAGTATGCCGTAGCTGCAAGCACCGAATAAAACGAGCAATGAATATTTAAACTTATCCATAAAAAATCCTCCTTTTAAGTAATAAAAAACGCCCGCTATCCAAATAAGGATAACGGGCGAACGAAACAGAGTAAGACACTCTACAAAATTCCGCCACTCACACATGAAGTATGAGTTTGGGGTATGTAATTATAGTGAATGTTACATTGCTTTTGGGAATACAATGGAGCATTTTACACCTTGAGCTGTGTTTTGTATCCCGTAAGGAAACTGATGTTTATCTAATATTTGTTTCACGATATATAATCCAAGACCACTACCTTGTACTAAACCGTGTTTATCAGGGTTTGCGCGATAGAAAGGCTCAAATAAATGAGCAAGTTTATCTTCATCAATTTGTGAACCTGTATTCAATACTTCTAATGCGTAACCGTTTGGTTTTTCATAAAGCTTTATATATACGTGCTGATGGTCAATTGTATAATGAATTGCATTTGAAATAATGTTAAAAATAGCAGTTTGAATAAATTTAGGATCAGCTAAAATTTGTACGTCGTGTTTAATATTAGATTGTACATTTAATTGTTTTACAGATACAAAGTAATCTACTTTCTTTATAACATCCTCAATAATATTAGATAAAGAAATGACTTCTAAATTCGGTTTAAATTGAGGGTTTTGTATTTTGGATAATTCCGACATTTTTTCCGTTAATATGTTAATGTCTTGCATCATCTCGTAGGAACGTTTCAAATACTTATCTCTATCTTTATAAGCTCCAATTCCGTGAATCATGCCATCTAGTTGTCCCATAACGGCTGCGATGGGTGTTTTTAATTCATGGGATACCATAGACATAAATTCTTTACGAGATTGTTCTAATTGTTGTTCCTTCTTGAGCTCATTTCTTAAATCTTGATTGCTTTCATGTAAATTCTTCACAATATTTGGTACTTGTGAAGCGGCTACTGACAAATTAAAATCTGTTTGATCTGTATTTTTGTTAAGTAGCTTTTTATCTGAGAAATCAAGATTCATAATATCTTTTAAAGCATCGCTCATATATTGAAAAGGTTTAGCAATTAGTTTTGCGTACATTAAAGATCCGAGTAGAGATAATGCAAGCATTGTCGCGCCAACCTGTGGAGCTAACTGCTGCAACGCATCTGCTAACTTTGGATTATCATTTGTATCATTTGTTTTACTTGCTGCATTTTGTGTATGTAAGGCATCATTATTAGCGGCTTTCTTTTCTGCTTCTGTAAGCTGATTAGAAGTGCTATTTTTCCCCGAAAGGTTTTGTGTATGTTCTTTTGCTTTTGCAGTTTGGCTAGGCTGCAAAAGGTGATTGATAGCTGCAGAAAGAGATTTATAATCTACAATAGAAGATTGGAAATTAGAAATGTTCCCTTCTGACACAGCTTTATTTTGATTCGTTTTACTTTGATCGTTTTGCTTATCTGAATCCGCCTGTTCTGTAGTCGGCGTTCCATTTTCTTTCGCAAAACGTTCTTTATCGTAGTTTGAAGCTAGAAAGTAAATAATTTGATAAAGACAAAGTGATAAAAGAATACAAAATAATAAGGTTTTGATGAAAATATTTTTGGTGATGTTGTCTTTACTACGATTCGATTTTGTAGCCAATACCTTTCACCGTTTTAATATAAGTAATTCCTAATTTTTTTCTTAGGTTTTTAATATGTGTATCTATAACTCTTACATCACCATAATGTTCATAGCCCCATACCTTATTCAACAAATCACTTCTTGATAATACTTTTCCTCGATTTTGCAGTAAAGTATAAATAATTTCAAATTCTTTTGTTGTCAATTCAATTTGATTACCATGAACATAAGCTGCATATGCTGTAGAGTTTAACATCAATTCATGGAATTGTAGTATAGTTGCAGCTTCTGCTTCCTTCGTTGCTGCCCTTCTTAATACAGCCTCTACACGCTTAATAAATACAGTGTAATGGAACGGTTTCGTAATATAGTCATCAATACCTAACTCAAATCCTTTAATTTCACTTTCTTCATTATGTAAGCCTGTTAACATAATGATTGGTACATCAGATTGTCCTCGCATAATTTTACAAATACTATAGCCATCTATATCTGGTAACATTACATCGAGGAGGACAAGATCATATGAATTTTTTTGGAAAAGAAGAATACCTTCTGTTCCAGCACCAACTACATCAACGGTAAAGTTTTGTGCCATTAGAAATTCACGAATAAGTTCTTGTATATCTGGGTTGTCTTCAATCACCAGTATATGCGTCATAGTAACACCTCCTAAATAACGCTTTTTACTGCAATATTCGAATTCATCATTTTTCGAGTGACTCAGATTGTTTATACATATAATAAGCCCCCGCTATAAAATAATCATGAAGGTAGCAAGGGGAATAGTTTAGTGTTACTGAATAGTTCAGAATTACAGTAGTTCTATTATAGTATGTATTATAAAATTTATAAAACATTATAACTGTATAATTTTAATATCTACGTTTATCAATGTTTAGATATTAGCTAATCAAATCTATTCCTATTATATATGTAAATACAGTTGTTTTGCTACTGTAAATGAATAAATAAAATAAGCCAAGACATAAAATTCTTGGCTACACATAAATCTTGTTTTTAGGCTATTTGACAGTGACAGTAGCTTGCTGCTGAACGCGCTCAAATAACCAGTGTATATCATTATTATACATACGAATACAACCAAGTGTTGTCCATTTGCCGATTGCTTGATTATTGTTAGTTCCGTGAATCGCATAAGTTGTTCCGTAAGTTCCTGCCATATTTAATCCAAGCCAACGGTCACCAAGTGGATTACGTGGATCCCCGCCTTTAATTTTGCCTGTATAATAAGGGCGGTTTTTAATTTTATTTACGATTTGAAAAGTGCCTTTAGGTGTAGGCGTTGCAGCTTTTCCAGTAGCGACAGTAAAACTTTTTATAAATTTTCCATCCTGATAATAATCCATTTTATTTAACTGAGTGTCTACAATTAATTGATCTTTCGTTGTAGCGGCCTCTGCGCTAGCGAATGGAAGAGTTAAAAATCCTAATGATAATAGTGCGCTTAATAATAATTTTTTCATTGTTATTCTCCTTTTACTATCGTAATAGTCTTACATACAATGAAGTTGTAATCCTCGTAATGCTTTATTTACATTTTCATCTAATGTTTCAAAGAATGTAGTGATTTTGCTGTTGTGTTTGTTGTTTTTATCAATAAGTAATCTTTCGTTCAATAAAAGCTCACCACGTAGTCCAAAACTTTGAACTTGAATATTTAGCTCATCTTCATTTTCAGAAATAATTGGTAAGAAATAGTGAAAAGCTTTCGTTGGAATGATGTAGCTTTTGCCAATCATGCTTTCTTGGTTTGAGTTAGTCCATTTTTTCGTGACAATTTTAATATTCTTTTTTGAAACGATAAAAGATAGTGTTGTAGATTTTGTTAAACTTACGTCAAATTCACTTGTTTCACATATGTGTAAATTAAAAACGGTTTCATTTTGATGAGATTCAACATTTGTATTAATAAAATCGTGCATTTTATATGCTTCCATTTCGTATTCACCCTTTTTTCAATTTCGAAAAACGACTTATATTTATTCAAATTAATGCTTAGTCATATATTAGTTAAATTTTTCAACAAATTCCGATATAATCTTACAATACGTATATGAAGCTAATATGAAGTTAGCATGAGTTTGTGGTGGTTTTTTATTGAGAACAAAATAAGAAAGGTTTTTCAGTGTTAAAAAATGGATAAAATTTGCATATTATTAATGCGTCTTTTTGTTATTTCGACTTGAAAAATGCTTTTAGCTACTTAATAAAGAACGGAAATCATTAGTGTGACCCTTACAAAAATGTAATAAAAATGTAAGCTATTGTGATAGTTATTTCGACAATTTTTTTATACAATAATAGTAAGAAGTTGTACGTGATTGAAAGGAGAGATGACATGGAATGGATTCATGAATTATTTCAGCAATACGGGTATTATGTTGTACTTGTCGGCTTGCTGTTAGAATATATTGCACTTCCGTTTCCGGGAGAGCCAACGCTAGCATATGCGGGATTTTTAGCACATAAGGGTGATTTAAGTTTACCGATTTTAATCATTCTATCCTTTATTGGGACAAGTGTAGGAATGACGATTCAATACTTTTTAGGAAATAAATTAGGTATGCCTTTCATTCAAAAGTATGGGAAATACGTATTTTTGACACAAAGAAAAATTGACTTAACGAGAATGTGGTTTGATAAGTATGGGTACTTCCTAATTTTTATTGGTTTCTTTATTCCTGGTGTACGTCATTTCACAGGATACTTTGCAGGAATTATTAATTTACCATTCCGTCGTTTTGCCATTACAATTTATTCAGGCGCTCTATTTTGGGTATCATTCTTCTTAATCGGTGGTTACTGGTTAGGTGGAAATTTACATGATATATTTGGAGTGCTAGAAGGTCATATCGGTAAAATCATTTTTGGAGTTATTGTGATTGTAGCGGTTACGTTAGGTATTCGTTTCCGTAAGCAGTTAAAACGAGTATTACTACAAAACGCAAGCTAATATGAAATCCATTCTATGTCAGAATTTAGGAAGGCAGTGCAAAAGCACTGCCTTTTTTATTTTATTGTTAAGACTATGTTTAATGCACATTTTACATTCTTTATAGGAATTTGATACAGGATAAGAAATAAGTATCTTGTCAATTATTATAGTCGTAATGACAATTATAATTGACAAAAATAAGGATATTATTTACAATTTTAATTAAATAAATGAAAAAGAGGGAAGACATGAAGCTTCAAAATCGAGTGAGGGAATTGCGAGCAAAGCATCGTTTATCACAAGGGGATTTAGGAAAAGTAATTGGATCATCACGGCAAACGATTAGTTTAATTGAACGTGGGGATTATGCACCATCTATTGTATTGTCTTTAAAAATCGCGCAAATTTTCAATGTACCAGTGGAGGAAATATTTACGTTAGTAGAGGGGGAAGAGGACGATGAAGAGTAAGCGAAAAAAACAATTTGATTCTGTGGGGAAAATAGCAGTAAGTATGATGGGTGGCTTTTTAACGTCTTATATAGCTTTAAATTTACTCTCGGATGAACCGAGAAAATTATCATCTAATACATTTATAGGTATATGTACTATTTTTGGAATCTTAATGATGTACTATACTTGGAAGAATACACGTATGTTAGCAGAGGCACGCGATGAAGAAGAGAGCGTACAAGGTAGAAAATTAGGCATTATAAGTATATATTTACGTGTAGGTGATATAGTTACGCAGGCATGGTTTGTATATGCAGTTATTACATGTAGACGTGCACTGTTGCAGGATACAAATGTTTCATTTGCGGTGTGGAATTTAGTAGCTTCTATTGTTTGTTTAACTACTGTAGTAACTATCGGACTCATAACAAAAAATCGTTATAACAAGCTATATCCTGAACAAGGTGTAACGTATATGGAATCTATGAAAATGTGGACGAAAAATGCAGATGAAGGATTAAAGCACATTGTGCATGAGGCTGGATATAAAGCGTATGAATTTACGAATACAATATTGGCATATGTATGGTGGGCTGCCGTTATATATACAGCTGCTAGTGATATCGATTTTGTGTTAATTGGTTTAATCTCATTTATTTGGATATTGCATCTCGGGAAGTTCATGTACGAAATGCAGAGAAAAATGATTTATTAAGGGGAGAAAAAGGTGGATATTTTAAGAAGGCCAGCTGGCTCAATGACAGTGGCGCTAATTCTGTCCATTTTATACGGAGTAATCCGAACTGGGAAATTAGAAGTAATTTTGAACCTATGGGCAATAGTTGGAATTTCATTGTTAGTGTTAGCCATTCATGAGCTAGGACATGTAGTATTTGGTGTAATAGGTGGTTTAACATTTAAATTTATGACAGTAGGACCCATTACTATTCAAAAAGAAAAGGGAAAATTACGCATTCGAGAAAATAAATTATGGGCGTACTTTGGAGGCGTTGCAACACTAGTACCACCTTCTATAGAGACACCGAATCTTTCGAAAAAGTGGGCGTGGCTCACTTTAGGTGGACCGATTACGAGTTTACTATTTGGTATTACTTCCGGTTACATATACATGGTGAGTTATTATCAATATCTTTTATATTTTTCCTTTTTCCATTTTGCAATCTTTGCGGTTACAATTGCGCCGATAAAAGGAATGCTTATGAGTGATGGGATGCAATTTCTTATTTTAATTAAAGATGATGAAAGAGCTAGAAATCACTTATATGAGATTCAAATATCGAGTGAGTTATTTAGTTATAAAAGACCGAAAGATTGGGATGAAAGATTAGTAGAATTGAGTGAGGAGAAAATAAAAGAGAATAAAGGGATAAGAGAGATAATGAGTAGACTTATGCTCGTCTTTTTTGCTCGTGCAGATCAAGAGGGAATGGAAAGAGCGATACCGTATATAGAACGAATTGTTCAACTACCTGTAACGAAAGAAAATAAGTTTTTCGTTAGTAGTTTTCATAGTTGGTATCTTTTATATAAAGCCCTTTATCAGATGGATAGTCTTTCTTTGCAAGAAGCAAAGGAACATGCAAAGGCTATTACAAAAATGGACCTAAGTGGATATTACCGTACACAAGGAATTATTAAATATGTAGAGGGCAATATGGAAGCGTCCCGTACTTATATGAAGAAAGCTGATCAAGAATTAAAGAGCGCCGAGAAGAGTGAGATGGGATATTTACAATTAGAAAGAGAATGGTTTAAGCAGCTGAAAGAGAGGGTATCTTACGATGGGTGAGGTATCCTCTTTTTTATATGTCATCTTATGCCGTTCCATAAACAGCCTAGGGCGAGTAAAATGAGATAAGAAGAGCAAAGCTTGGAGGAAGTAAATATGGAAATCTTATCAATTATTTTGATAGTCTTGCTCATTTATGTTGTTTTTAAAGTGGCATATGTAGCATTAAAGATACTCGCGATCCTATTAATTATCTTTTTAATCGTAGAGTTCGGCAGTAAGTTGCTTGGGGGATAGGGTATGTTGTGAGTTTTGAGTGTCGAAGGTTGTCGGTAAATCGATATCTTGTGTCGAAGCGTTGATATAATGAAAAAATCGTTGATATAAGTGGAGAAACGATCGATATATTTGAAAAATCGTTGATATATTTTAGTGAATACGAAGTGGGGTATATGGAAAAGAAGTTGCCGTGAGGGTAACTTCTTTTTATCGTGATGCGGGGATATGCAAACCAACATAAAAAAGCTGGAAGAGTATCTTCCAGCTTAAGAGTTACTTTCGATTTGGCGACCGCTATCTTCTTCATTGTCTTGTAATAGGTTGAATACGTCTGCTAGGCAGAATGCAATGAACCAAGTCCATAGACCGTGGAAGAAAGCTGAGCTTAATTGAAGTGGTAATGTATAGTTTGTCATTGAGTAGGAAATACATCCACCAACGATTCCGATCATTGTTAATAACATTGTTTTTTGAGCATTTTCTTCTGGATTGAAGAGGAAGTAAATGTATCCACCTAAAATTGAAGCGCTTACAAGTGTTTCGATTCCATTAAAAATGATATTCTCTCCAAGCTGTGTGTTTGTCCAGAAGCAGATTGTTCCGCCGATAATAGCAAACAGGACAGCTATTGTATATCGTATATATTGATTCATATGTTCATCTCCTTATGTAATAAGATGATTTGGAAGTCAAAAAGGTAGGTATAGTATATTGAAGTGAGTTTTAATTGTACGTATCTTTTTATAAAAAGATCATTGAAGAGTAACTAAGATGATCGGTTGTTTAAACCGTTACGTGTATGGTGTCTGAAATATACCCGACTGCTCGTTTCTTTTTGCTTGTAAAATAAGAGAAACTTCCAAGTCTATATACTCTTTTTTTGTGAGTCTGCTTTCATTATAACACATTTAGAGACATAATAATAGAATTATCTGATTTTGTAATAAGTGTAAAAAATAAAAAGCGCAAGGAAATACCATTAACGGTGCAGTTTAGTGGAAGAAGGATTTTAATTTATTATGATGAAATATGTAATAAAGGTGAGATCTAAGAAGGAGGCTTAAATACTATAAAAAATATTTTATAGTATGAATGTAAGGGAGGAGAGCTAACTTGGAGTTCACAACAGAAAGATTAATAATTAGACCTTTTAAGAGTACTGATTTACAGGATGTATTTGTTATTTATAATAGTGATGATACATGTAAGTTCCTATTACATAATAAGTGGACTCATGAAGACATGCAGAAAAGATTTAATAAGAAGCTAGCAAATAATGTACTTACTAAAGAATCAATATTAAGTTTGGCAGTTATATACAAAACTAAAGTAGTTGGTGATTTATCCGTATGGTACACAAATATGAAAGACACTGTTGAGATTGGTTATAGTTTTTCAAATGAAGTAGCTGGGAGAGGTTTGGCGACAGAAGCAGTAAGTAGTTTGGTATTGAAATTATTTAATGAATTTAATGTACATCGTATACAGGCTAATCTTGATGCACGTAATACAGCTTCACAAAAATTGTGTGAACGAATAGGCATGAGAAAGGAAGCCCATTTCATACAAGATTTTTGGAATAAAGATGAATGGACAGATAGTATTGTATATGGGATGCTATCCTCCGATTTGTAGTAATAAACTTAGTGATTTTATTATGCTAAAAGGTACGTGAGTTGAATAACAAAGGGCATAACATATTATATATGACTAATATGTTATGCCCTTTAATTTATTACCCTTTTTTATATGCGTTTGAAACGGCCGACAATTTCAACTGTTTCAGTAATGTTCATAAATGCTTTGTTATCCACTTGACGGATAATACGTTTCATTTCGCCTAACTCATAGCGAGTCACGACAGTGTAAATCATTTTTTTCTTATGGTTTGTATAGCCGCCGACAGCGTCTACCATTGTCACCCCGCGTATGCCGTGATGTAGTAGTGCGCTTTTTATTTCCTCACCTTTTTCTGTAACTGTCATTATCGTTAATTTAATATGTTTCGTATGCACAGCATCGATAACTTTGCTGACTACAAACCGGCTAATTAACGTATAAAGTGTAATATCCCATCCGAAAATAAAACCTGCTGCAACAAGTAAGACTAAGTTGAATACAAAGATGATTGCTCCAATTGAAATATCTCGATGTTTCGCTACAATCAATCCAACAACATCAAAGCCACCTGTTGAAGAAGCAAATCGGAATATGATTCCAGAAGCTGCTCCGCAGATTACACCACCGAATACAGAAGATAGTAAAATATCGTCTGAAACCTGGTGTACAGGGATAATGTTCATCGCTAACGATGATACAGCTACAAAGTAAGCTGTTAAAAAGGTTGTCTTCTTGCCTAAGTAAAAGTGACTTAAAATAAGAAGAGGAATGTTTAGTAAAAAGATAAGTGCACCGATATTGTAGTGCATTAAATAACCGATAATCATCCCTACACCAGCGAATCCACCGCTAATCATGTTATGCGGGATAAAAAACATATTCATAGAAATTGCATACAAAATAGAAGCTATAAAAATAACAACCAACTGTATCATAAATTCTAAGTGAAATGTTTTAGCTGCTGGGAAGGATAAAAAGGCGGTGTCGGGAACGTAATCGGCGTCTCCTAGTTGACCCATAGTATGTTTCATCTCCATATTCATTTTTGATTACAAGAAGAGAATAAAGGTTTTTTCAAAAACTGGCAATAGTTTTATTATAATGCAAAAATTTTATAAATTTCTAATAAATCAAGCCTATTCATTGAGGTGCGTGAATATACTAAAGAAAGCGAATACAACGTTTCTTAATTATTATTTTCTTGAGAAAATATGCAAAATACTTTTTTTGAAAATAAAAGGAAATAGAGAATGTTTGCCTAATGTGCTAAAATGACCTTATTAAGGATGTGAAGCGATGGAATTTTTATTGCAGGATGCAATTCTATATATATCGTTTGTAACGACGGCACTTTGTTTATTAGAAGTTTTCTTCCTTGCTAATGTTTCTCGCTTTGTGCGTCAACAAGCATCAAGCGGTAGACAAAGAGCTTTTGCGCTAGTTGATACATGTGAAGATAGTGCGGGAAATGTACCGCTATTTTCTATTTTTTATAAATATGGAATGATTCGTTCTGTACGCAGACAAGAATCAAGTGAAGAGAATGACGAGGTCGGTCCGTATACACCAATGTTTCGCTAAATAATTACGAAACATTGGAGGAATGAACATGTTAAAATCATACCGAGCTGTGCTCGTTAGTTTATCATTATTATTTGTTTTTGTTTTATCTGGTTGCAGTAATGCAGCCCCAATTGATGCACATAGTACTGGGATTTGGGATCATTATTTTGTATATCCAATCTCGTTTATGATTCAATTTGTCGCTCATCATATACCTGGAGCTAGCTTTGGGATTGCCATCATTATTATGACGCTCGTTATTCGTTCAGCAATGATTCCATTAGCTGTTTCGCAATATCGCAGTCAAGCGAAAATGAAGAAAATGCAACCTGAACTGCAGAAGCTAAAGAAAAAGTACGGTGATGTAAGCAAAGACCTTGAAAAACAAAAGCAGTATCAAAAAGAAATGTCAGAACTAATGAAATCAGGCGGTTGGAATCCACTTGCTGGTTGCTGGCCATTATTAATACAAATGCCGATTTTCTCTGCTTTGTATTATGCGATTAGCAGAACGGAAGAGATTCGCACATCTTCGTTTTTATGGGTGAACCTAGGACATGCAGATCCATATCATATATTACCGATTATTGCAGCGTTAACGACATTTATTCAGATGAAAGTTTTCCAATCGAATATTACATCTGGAGAACAAGTACAGATGCTAAAGATGCAGCAAATTATGATGCCGGCAATGATTCTATTTATGGGGTTTGCGGCGCCATCAGGACTTGTGTTGTACTGGATAACAGGTAACTTATTTACAATGACACAAACAATTGTATTAAGAAAAATAATGGAACGTGAAGAGTTACAATTACAAAAAGCATAGAGAAACACCGCTCATTACGAGCGGTGTTTTTTTGTTAAGTCGTTAAGGAAATGTTAAGAAACCGGCATTACTATAGGCATTGTATACGAAAGTGTACATGCATTAGAAATATGAAGGAGGAAATTTCCTATGAAGAAGAAAACAGTTGGGTATTTAGCGATTGCAGGTGCGTTATCATTCGGAATCATTGGAGGAGTCGGCATTCCGGCATTCGCGGCAACGAATACTCCAGCAGTGGATCAGCCTGCAAAAACGGCGAAAAAGGATTTGGATGACGCTACAAAACAAAAATTAAAAACAATTATGGACGATACAAAGAAACAGTTAGAGGAACTAGGTGTAAAGCTTCCAGAGAAAGAGAAGCGTAAAGACATGTTTGCAGGATTAGATGAACAGGCGAAAGAAAAAGCGAAGTCCATTTTAGAGCAAGAGAAATCCGGAAAACTAACACGTGAACAAGCAAAAGAGGAATTAACAAAGCTAGGCGTGAAAATGCCGGAGAAAGGTAAGCGTGGAGACATGTTTGCTAACTTAGATGAACAGGCGAAGGAGAAAGCGAAGGCGATTTTAGAGCAAAAGAAATCTGGAAAATTAACGCATGAGCAAGCAAAAGAGGAATTAACAAAGCTAGGCGTGAAAATGCCGGAGAAAGATAAACATGGAGACATGTTTGCTAACTTAGATGAACAGGCAAAAGAGAAAGCAAAGTCAATTTTAGAGCAAAAGAAATCTGGAAAATTAACGCATGAGCAAGCAAAAGAAGAATTAACAAAATTAGGTGTGAAACTTCCAGAGAAAGAGAAGCGTGAAGATATCTTTGCGGGATTAGATGAAGCAACAAAAATAAAAGCAAAAGCGATTTTAGACAATGAAAAGAAACAATTAGAGGCATTGAATATTGATTTACCGCACCATAAGTTTTTTATGAAAAAAGAAGATAAATAATTGAATGAAGTCGTATCTTTCGTGTGGGCAACCGGAAGGTACGTGCGAGGACCGATTTCTGTCAGCAGAAATCGGTCCCTTTTAATGATTCAATAAAATTCTTTTCATTGTTAGTATGTATCCGAAGATGCAGTAGAAGATTGCAAAACCGATAAACACTTCCGTATATTGATATTTACCCAATACGTAGAAGGAAACAGCTGGTATAATAGCTACCGCTAAAATGCTATAACCAGGATACTTGTGCCGATGCATGATAGCGAATAGAACAGAGAGAAACGTAGCGATGATACAAAAGACAGCAATCATTATTGGTGCACCTCCTAAATAGATTATACCATTTTTAGGGAAATGGAGAAGTGTCGTACCTTCTGTTATAATATAAGAAGAGAAATATTTCCTATGTTATATAAAAAAATATATTGATTTTTTCTAACAATTCAATATAATGAACAATAACTACAAAATTCGACATCAAGAAGTGATGATGAGGACACGATCAATTTTTTACGATTCTCAGAGAGGGAAGCCTTTGGCTGTGAGCTTCCTAATACGGAAAAATGGGATTACCACCTCTGAACTGCAGCAGTGAACGAACATCTAGTAATTGCTTGCCGGCAAAAACCGTTATTTAGACTTGAGAAATTGGTGAAGTGTGTTACTTTACGAATTGAAACAAGGGTGGAACCACGAATACAACACTCGTCCCTTTTTTAGGGAGGAGTGTTTTTTTATTTCATTTTTGCATCACACTAGGATTGGAAGGAGGATACGCAGCATGCATCATGATGAGAAGAACAAAATTGGTTTAACAGTAGCACTTTCTATCGTAGTAGGAACGATTATTGGATCTGGTGTGTTTATGAAACCAGGGAGCGTATTAGATTACTCGGGGAGTTCTAATATGGCCATTCTTGCTTGGGTAATTGGTGGTCTGTTGACGCTAGCAAGTGGTTTAACAGTAGCTGAAATTGGAGCGCAAATCCCGAAAAATGGTGGGTTGTATACGTATTTAGAGGAGATTTACGGGAGTTTTTGGGGATATTTATCAGGTTGGATGCAAACAATTGTTTATGGACCTGCTATTATCGGAACATTAGGTTTATACTTTAGTTCTTTAATGATTAATTTTTTCTATTTAGATAAAGTGTGGAATTTACCAATTGCAATTGGAACGGTTGTGTTCCTTGGCGTTATAAATAGTATGGGAACAAAATACGGAGGTATCGTCCAAACAATCACGACAATCGGGAAGATGATTCCGATCATATTAATTGTCGTGCTAGGTTTTTGGAAAGGGAATAGCGATATCTTTAACGTAGTAGTGCCGATATCAGAAAATCAAAGTATCGGTATGGCAATTTTAGCAACGTTATTTGCTTATGACGGATGGATTTTACTTGCTTCGATTGGCGGAGAAATGAAGAATCCAACAAAGTTATTACCGAAAGCAATGACAGTGGGGATTTTAATCGTAACTGCTGCTTACGTATTAATTAACTTGGCGTTATTAAATGTATTACCAGCAGCGAAAATTGTAGACCTTGGAGAAAATGCGACAGCGACAGCTGCGGGTATGTTACTTGGAGAATATGGCGGGAAAATTATTAGTATCGGTATTATCGTTTCTATTTTCGGCTGTTTAAATGGAAAGATTTTAACGTTTCCACGTATCCCAATGTCTATGGCAGAGCGTGGACAACTTCCATTTTCTAAGTTTATTGCAAAGGAAAGTCCGAGATTTAAAACACCAGCAAATGCGATTACTGTTGAAATCATTTTAGGAATTATTTTAATGATTATTAGTGATCCAAATAAGCTATCTGAGATTTCCGTATTCATTATTTATATTTTCTATGTAATGACGTTTATTGGTGTCTTCATTTTAAGAAAACGTAATAAGAATAAAGAGCGTGCATATAGTGTACCGTTATTCCCAATCGTACCAATCGTAGCGATTTTAGGTTCGTTATTTGTAATTGGTAGTGCGATTATTAACGATCCAGTAAGTTGTTTCTTATCGATTGGAATTGTATTTACGGGACTGCCGGTGTATTGGTACTTGAATAAGAAGAAAGAAACAGAATGATGGAAAGGTAGGTGTATAATACGCTTACCTTTTTTACTGTAAAAAAATTATACTTGCGTCCACTTTCCATTTTGGTTACTATAATCGTAGTAACCAAAATGGAAAGTGTGGGGAAAGACTTGAATTTTCGTGTTTATATTTTAGCTATCGCGGCTTTCGTAGTCGGAACGGTTGAGTTAATTATAGGAGGAACGCTCGATTTAGTTGCCAATGATTTAGGAGTATCTATTAGTGCAGCTGGTCAGCTTATAACAATATTTTCGGTAGTATTTGCTTTGTCAGGTCCAGTTTTATTAGCTTTGACAGGGAAGTTTGAAAGAAAAACATTGTATGTTGGAGCATTATCGATTTTCTTAATCGGAAATATTATTTCGGCATTTAGTGTGAATTACGGAATGCTGATGTTCTCAAGGGTTATTTGTGCGGCCAGTGGTTCATTAATTATTGCACTATCGGTAACACTTGCTTCTAGTGTAGTAGAACCGCATTTTCGTGCGCGTGCAATTGGAATCATTTTTATGGGAATTAGTGGATCACTTGTACTTGGAGTACCGCTTGGTCTTGTACTCGGAAATGCATACGGATGGCGTGCACCATTTGTATTAATTTCTGTATTAACAGTTATGGCAATAGCTTGTATTTCATTGTTCTTAACGAAAGTACCACCGACATCGGTATTATCAATAAAAGAACAACTTGCTACTTTAAAAGATAAAAAAATTGTAAGTGCACAGTTAACATCATTTTTGTTTTTAACGGGGCATTTAACATTGTATGCATATTTAACACCGTTTTTAAAAGATGTCATGCATGTTGAAGCAAATTGGATTAGTGTGTTTTACTTCATTTTCGGAATCGCAGCAGTAATTGGCGGCGGATTCGGTGGATGGCTTGCTGATAAATGGGGATCGAAGAAAAGTATTATCTCGATTATTATCGTATTTGCATGTGCAATCTTCATGTTGCCATTAATGACATTCTCATTCCCGCTCTTCATCATTATGATGGGACTTTGGAGTATGCTGAGCTGGGCGATTTCACCAGCACAGCAAAATTATTTAATTGAAATTGCACCGGAATCAGCTGGTATTCAGCAAGGTTTAAATAACTCTGCGCTTCATTTAGGAATTGCACTTGGTTCAACAGTAGGTGGAGTTGTTATTGAAAAATCATCTGTTATATATAATGCTTGGGTAGGTGGTGGCTTTATTATATTAGCACTGCTTTGCGCGATTTTCTCGATTACGAGAGGACGCTCTACTCAGTTCGTGAAAGAAGAATCTATCGTTTGATAGGTTCTTTTTTATTTGTAAAAAATTTCAGGTTTTAGTAGGTAAATGGAGAAAAGGGTATATAGCGAGGTGATGGTATATGGATTATTCAATTATTGGTTTTATATTCACAGTATTGCCGTTATTTGTGGTTATCATTGTTTTTAGATGGGTTCGTTTCATCTATAAAAATTCAGAGAAACAGATAGAGCAAAATGAGAAAATCATTGAGCTGTTGATGGAGATAAAGGAACAAAATAAAAAGGAGTCTAAGTGAAAAACTAGACTCCTTTTTATTATTTAATTAGTATCTTAATTTCATTAACAAACTCTTAATTTCCTCATCTTTCATAAAGAGATCGTGGTGCTTCTGGGTAATCTTTGCAAGTGCAACGTCGTGATAGAAAAATTCTGTAAAGAACTTTACGAAAGGTTGTGACATTGTTTTCATCGCTTGCCATGACTCTTGTTCTACGCCAGCAAATAAAATTTCACGATCGTCAACGATGAGTAGCAAGTAGCGCTCTAATGCATTAGGCTCTTCAGCTGGGATTAGAAAATGCATGTTTTCTAAGTCTGTTTCTACTTCTCCAACAATAAGAGATTCGATTTGAACACCTTGTTTTGCTTTTTGTTCTAGTAAAGGGAGATATTCTAAAAGAGTATCATTCCAAGCTGAAATACGGATGGATTCTTGTGCACTTTCAATGAGTTCTTTACTTTGAACTCGAATAGAAGATTGCATTTTTAAGCTCCACACACGGTCATCTGTAAATGATTTTTTTGATATGTTTGTTTCCAGTTCTTTAATATTTGATTGGAATTCTGTCGTTAATTTTTCAATTGCTAGTTTTAGTGGTAATGCTGTATACAATTTTTTCTTTTCTGAAACAGAATCCATTACCATTCCTTTATCGATTAGGCGTGCTAGTACTTCATATATTTTTGCTTTTGGAACACCTGAATGCTTCACAATTGTTGTAGCATCTAATGGTTCATTGCTTGATACGACAACTTCATAAGCTTGGCTTTCATATTGTGAGAAACCGAATTTTTGTAACATAGTTCCCTCCGAACGAATGAGATTATATTTTAAGGATAATGAACTATTTGTTTTTGCACAAGTGGTAGTCCGTTTTCTAATTGTATTAAGGTGAGAATTAATTTCAATTTTTTAATTTTATCTATTATACTTAATATAATGATTAATAAGATTTCAATTTAATGCGAAGGGGATGCTGGGGGGAAGATGTTAAGAAGTTTACGTTTAAAAATTGCGGTAGTGTTTTCAGTACTTATTTCTATGATGTTCGTAATATTGGGTACAGCTGTGTATCAATTACAGAAAGAAAAGGAAGTGCGTTCCTTAGACGAGTATTCTCAAAATGCGATGGATCTTGTGACAGAGCAACTTACGACATTTGTTCAAAGAACGGATGAAGATATGGGGTATTACGCGAACAGTGAGATGATTCGTAATATGCTTCAAGGTGGGGTTACTCCAGAAGAGGAAGCGTTTTTAACGAAAGAGTTTGCAGAGTATAAAAAGAATCATCCTGGTATTTTAGATTTATATATTGGTACGAAAGATAAAAAAACATTAAGTGCCAATCTTGCTGAAGGTGGGCAAGTGCCAGAAGGATATGATCCAACGACAAGACCATGGTATAAAGATTCAGAGGCTGATGTAAAAAAGGTCCATTGGGGACAACCTTCTTATGAAATTGCAACAGGAAAGTTAAGTGTAGGTGTTTCTAAAGCAATTACAGCTCAAGATGGATCTGTATTAGGCGTTGTTGCGATGGATGTATCGCTTGGGACGATTCAGAAGTTGCTTCACAATATTCAATACAATAATGACGGAGAAATGTTTATTATAAATGAT
This sequence comes from Bacillus sp. GC_Bacil_1, assembly GCF_026540675.1. Lineage (NCBI taxonomy): Bacteria > Bacillati > Bacillota > Bacilli > Caryophanales > Bacillaceae > Bacillus > Bacillus sp. GC_Bacil_1. Next base: position 111,675 of record NZ_JALNUG010000016.1, on the reverse strand, counting down.
AAAAATATGGCTCTTGTTTATCCAGAAAAGATAGGAAAAGATGTTTCTAAAGAGCCACTTATAAAGAGCTTGAATAAAGAGGTAACAAAATATGCGGGCAGTACAATAAAAGGTGAAGATGTAGTAGTTTATAGTCAATCATTTGATACGATGAAATGGACGATAGGAATCTTTTATCCGAAAGAAACGATCGATGGGTTATTAAATAGTACGAGGAATACAGTTATTATAATGGCATGTATTAGTTTATTAGTTGGAATCGTAGCTTCCTACTTGTTCTCAAGAAGATTAGCAAGACCACTGCAACTATTAAAGAATCACGTGCAAAAAGTAGCAGAAGGCGATTTAACGCTGCGAATGAAAGTGACAAGTAAAGATGAAGTTGGAGAGTTGACTAAGCACTTTAATGATATGGTTGAACAAATGAATGAAATGGTAAGTAAAATTAAAAACAGCGTATCAACGGTGCAACAATCAACGAATAGTTTACATTACTTAACGAATGAAACAGTAGCGGCTAGTAGAGAAGTTTCAGGAGCAATGGATGATGTGAGTGGAGGAGCCTCTACTCTTGCGAATGGTGTGGATGAAGTTTCAGCTCAGCTCGAGAATATGGCGGAGTCAGTGGAACAAATGAATAGCTCCGTTGGTGAAATAAAAGGAGTGGCTGGCAAAGCGGAAGAGGCATCTAAGCAAGGATTAAATACAATGAGGAATTTAATCCGTACGAGGGGACAATCATCTTCGATTGTTGTTCATACAGAAGAAGCATCGGATAAGTTAGAACAAAGAGTTGGATCGATTCAAAATGTTGTTGAGCTTATAAAAGGCATTTCGGATCAAACAAATTTACTTGCTTTAAATGCTTCGATTGAAGCTGCCCGTGCAGGTGAGCAAGGTAAGGGATTTGCGGTTGTTGCTGAAGAGGTTCGGAAATTAGCGGAACAATCAAAAGAGGCAACAGGAGAAATTACAACGATGATTGGTGATGTGCAAGTAGAAGTAAAAAGAGTTGTAGAAGTTGTAAGTAAATTGAAAGACATTGCAGATGTGCAAAATAAAGTGACGACAGAGGCAGAAATGGAGTTCCGCACAATTATGTCAGTTGTAAATACGATTAGTACTTCAGTTGAAAAAATTGTAGAAGAGGTACATAACATAGGTTACGAGCAAGGAGAAATTACAGCGGTAATGCATACAATTGCTGGTACGAGTCAAGAAAGTGCAGCTGTTTCCGAAGAGGTACATGCTGCAACGGAATCACAGGTGAATCATTTAGAAAAGGTAGCTCACACGATGGAAAGTTTGACAGAACATATGAGAGATTTAGAAAGATTAGTCGAGCAGTTTAAAGTGGAAGAGTAACATATTAGTAAAATGATGAGGATTTCGGTAAAATAGACAATGGATATATAAGAAACGATTATAGGAGGAAGACTACTATGGCAATTGTTGATGTATCGATTATTCCAGTAGGAACAGGTAATCCAAGTGTTAGTGAATATGTAGCAGAAGTACAAAAGGTGCTAGAGAAAAATGCGGATCGCGTGAAGTATCAATTAACACCGATGAATACAATTATTGAAGGAGATCTTCCTGTCATTCTAGAAGTAATTCAACAAATGCATGAAGTGCCTTATACGAAAGGTGCACAGCGTGTTGCAACAACAATTCGTATTGATGATCGTCGTGATAAAGTAAGCACAATGGAGAAGAAATTAAACTCTGTTCGATCAAAATTATAAGAAAAAGCAGCGATCTTCGCTGCTTTTTTCATATAGGAGGTAAATAAGATGAGTGAAAAGTTTAATGAACAATTTGACGGGTTGTTAGAGAAATACACGGAATTATTACTTGGAGAGAGCAATGAAGAGAGAAAAGAACAGGTGCAGAAGTGGGCACTTTATTCTTACATAGCGAAGACGATGCCAGCTTTAGTGAAGCATTGGAATGAGACATATCCAGATGCGAAAGAAGAGATGGTGCAGTTAATTACGGATATTAAAAGGCTGAATGAAGAGAAGCGAAATGAGCAGTGAGAAAACTTGAGGTGAATGTTACCTCAAGTTTTCTTTATTAATATCCTTATATAATTTACATGGAATATTAAGGGTTTTATAGGCATGTCGAATATTTTCGGTATGCCTATTTTTGCCCTAGTAAACCCGTTTTTTCTAAATGTCGAAAAATATTCCCTTCATATTTACATGCGAGAATATAGGTTTTTAAATGTTTTTATAGTATTTTACAAATTATCTAAATAATTATTTGTATCCAATAATTTTAAACAATGATATAATTTTGAAGAGGGGTAAAAAACAGATAAATTACAGTCATAGGGGTGAATTACATGGAACAATTAATGCGAAATTCGTTTCTTTTCTTATCTAAAAATAAAGCGCTAACAAAACTGGCTAAAAAGTACGGTTTACGCTTTGGTGCAGGTCGCTTCGTCGCAGGGGAGACGATTGAATTAGCGACAGCTGCCATTCAGGCATTAAATAAGCAAGGACTTTGTGTAACAATCGATTATTTAGGTGAATTCGTTGATAATGAAGCGGAAGCAAATGAAATGGCTAACCAATCGATTGAAGCGATCCGTGCAATTGGAAGAGAAGGTCTTGATTCGCAGCTTTCTTTAAAGATGACTTCTATGGGATTAGATATCTCTGATGAAATCGTAATGAACAATATGCGCCGTATTTTAGAAGCGGCAAAAGAAAATGGTGTGTTCGTTACAATTGATATGGAAGACTATACACGCTGCGGGAAAACAATTGATATCTTTAAACAATTAAAATCTGAATACGATAATATTGGTACTGTTATTCAAGCTTACCTATATCGTACAGAAAAAGATATTGAAGATTTAAATGCTTATAATCCTAATTTACGTCTTGTAAAAGGTGCTTATAAAGAACCTGAAGAAGTGGCATTCCCAGACAAGAAAGATGTAGATGACAATTATAAAAAAATTATTAAAATGCACTTATTAAATGGGAATTATACTGCAATTGCTTCACATGACGAAGCGATTATTGAATATACAAAAAAACTTGCCGAAGAACACAACATTCCAAGGGATCAATTTGAATTCCAAATGTTATATGGTATTCGTAATGAGCGTCAACTTGAGCTAGTAAAAGAAGGTTACAAAATGCGTGTTTACGTACCTTATGGAAACGACTGGTATGGCTACTTCATGCGTCGTCTAGCAGAGCGTCCAGCAAACGTTGCGTTCGTATTAAAAGGTATGGTTAAAAAATAACCAAGGAGTAAATACTCCTTGGTTATTTTAATTGCTGAAATGCGTAATGTGCCATTTTCTTCGTATCAGGATACAGTTGCTTGCGGGTAGAAGATAATACAACATTAATGACACGTTTACCGTCTTTTTCATCCACTGTTACGACTGTATATTTGCCAAGTGCTGATAGACCGCTTTTACTTCCAATCGCATATGGATCGTCATATAGTTCTTCTCGTCCATAGTTTGCGATGTTTGGAGAGCGTTCTGAAGTATGTAGAGTTGTACGTGTTGAATTCATATATTCTAAAACAACTGGATACTTTAATGCTTCTTTCGTAATAATAGCAATGTCATATGGTGATACTTTATTCCCAATTGCATCAGCACCACTTGCGTTCTTGAAAGTTGCATGCTTTGTACCAAGTTCCTTTGCTCTAGCATTCATCATTTTCACAAATTCATTTTTTGATCCTGCGATATGTTCTGCAATTGATTCAGCTATTGGATCTGCACTAATGATAAGCATAAGTTTTAATGCCTCATCACGCTTTAATTTTTCTCCAGCACGAAGTTTAATTTTCTTGCTTTGACTTTCTGTTTTAATTGCATTTTCTGTAACCGTAATTTCTTCATCTTCTTTTACATTCTCTAGTAAAAGAAGGGTTGTCATCATTTTGGCTATACTAGCCGGATAAGAACGTTCGTCTTCGCGTTTCCCATATAAAATTTCACCTGTGTTTGCATCGATTGTAACCCCATATTGCCCAGTAATGTTAGGTTGATCAGCTCTTACAGCTTGTTGCCTTTGTGCATAAGAGAAGAAAATCATCCCTGTAAATAGTGTAGCAATCATTACAATCATAACTATTGTTCGTTTCATCATCGTTCCCTCTTTTGTTTTCCATATGTACAAATAAATTGGGCAGAAAAAGCAGCCATTAATCATTATGCCACGTTCTCTGCCCAAAAATATAGCGTTATTTTTCGCCCATATTATGCTTCTTATATTGTTGGTTATTACCTTGGCGTCCTTTTTCAACACCGTGATTATGTGGACCTGCGTTTCCAGTTACACTAGCTGCACTAATTCCAGCCTTTGAAGGGTTCTTCTTAAGTTTTGCCATATATATTCCTCCAGTTTCGTCAGATTATAAAAAGGAAAAGTGCATTTAAACAAAGAAAATACACATGTATAGCATAGCCAAATGAAAGAAAAATATTTATTTCAGAAAATTTTATCAATAAATATATTGCGAAAATTTAAACAGTATCATATATTTATTAGTAGAGGCTCACTCATTGATTGCGACTTATGTCGAAAAATTGAATGAGCATTCATTCAAGAATAGGGGGAGAATTGGATGTTCCAAATTAAAAAGGCTGCTGTTCTAGGTTCAGGCGTAATGGGTTCGGGAATTGCGGCACACTTAGCTAATATTGGTATTCCGACATTATTGCTTGATATTGTACCACCTGCGCTTACGAAAGAAGAGGAAGCGAAGGGACTTACATTAGAACATAAAAGTGTGAGAAATCGTTTTAGTAATACGGCTGTACAGAAACTATTGAAGCAAAAACCAGCTCCTCTGACAGTGAAAGGAAATCTAGCACTGATTGAAGCAGGTAACTTAGAAGATGATCTTGAGCTTCTTGCTGATGTAGATTGGATTATTGAAGTAGTAGTTGAAAACTTAGATATTAAAAAGAAATTATTTGAAAAAGTAGACGCTGTTCGTAAACCAGGTTCTATTGTAAGCTCGAATACGTCAGGTATTTCAGTTGAAAAAATGGCAGAAGGTCGTTCAGACGACTTCCAGAAACACTTCTTAGGCACACACTTTTTTAACCCACCACGATATTTAAAACTTCTAGAGGTAATACCGACGAAAGAAACAGATCCACAAGTATTAAGCTTCATGAAACTATTTGGCGAAGACGTTCTTGGAAAAGGCGTTGTTATCGCAAAAGACACACCAAACTTTATTGGAAACCGCATCGGTACGTACGGTTTATTAGTAACTCTTCAAGAGATGATAAAACGGGGCTACAGCATTGGGGAAGTTGATTCTGTAACAGGTCCATTAATTGGTCGTCCGAAGAGTGCAACGTTCCGTACATTAGATGTTGTTGGTTTAGATACATTCGTACACGTTGCAAATAACGTATATGAAAACGTACAAGAAGAAGAGCGTGATGTATTTAAAGTACCAGCTTTCATGCATGACATGCTTGATAAAAAATGGCTTGGAAGCAAAACAGGTCAAGGCTTCTTCTTAAAACAAGGAAAAGAAATTTTAGAACTAAATCCTGAAACGATGGAATATGAAGCGCGTAAAAAATTAAAAGCTGCATCCGTAGAGTTAAGTAAACAAGAAAAAGGATTAGCGAATAAATTGAAAGCGCTTGTATACGCAAAAGACCGCGCAGGAGAGTTATTATGGAACATCATTACACCAACTCTTTTATACTCTGCAAAACTTCATAAAGAAATTGCTGACGATATCGTTGCAATTGACCAAGCGATGAAGTGGGGCTTCGGCTGGGAGCAAGGGCCGTTTGAAGTTTGGGATGCAATCGGCGTTGAAAAATCTGTTCAAAAGATGGAAGAAAACGGCGTAGTCGTTCCTACTTGGGTGAAAGAAATGTTAGAGAAAGGTTTCACTACTTTCTATAAACATGATAACGGCGATAGCTACTATTACGATAATGGCGAATATAAGCTAATCGAGCGTAATAAAAAAGCAATTTCTCTTAAGCAATTAAAAGCGAAAAATGGTGTATTAAAGAAAAATAGCGGAGCGAGCTTAATTGATTTAGGCGACGGCATCCTTTGCTTAGAGTTCCATTCGAAGAGCAATGCAATCGGTATGGATATTACGCAAATGATTAACTACGCTGTTGATGAAGTAGAAAAGAATTATAAAGGTCTTGTTATCGGTAACCAATCGAAGAACTTCTGCGTTGGTGCGAACCTAGCAATGATCTTAATGGAAGCACAAGACGACAATTACTTTGAAATTGAGTTGGTTGTGAAAAACTTCCAAGATGCAATGACGAAAATTAAGTACTCTTCTAAGCCAGTTGTAGCAGCACCATACGGTATGACGCTTGGCGGAGGTACAGAAGTTTGCTTACCAGCAGCTAGCATTCAAGCTTCTAGTGAAACGTATATGGGCTTAGTAGAAGTTGGTGTTGGCTTAATCCCTGGCGGAGGCGGTAATAAAGAGCTATACATTAAACACTTAAATAAAATGCCAAACGGTGTAGAGTTTGATCTGCAAAAAGTTGCGAATAAAGTGTTCGAATCTGTAGCGATGGCGAAAGTTTCTACATCAGCACAAGAAGCTGTATCGAACAACTTCTTAGGCGATAAAGACGGTATTAGTGTGAATGGTGATCACTTACTATATGATGCGAAACAGAAAGCACTTGCTTTATATGAAGCGGGCTATAAAGCACCGATTCGTAAAAAGATACCAGTTGTTGGTGAAACAGGATATGCAACTCTTGTACTTGGTGCAGAAGCAATGCATTTATCAGGTTACATTTCTGAACATGATCTTCACATTGCGAAGAAACTTGCATATGTCATTGCGGGCGGAAAAGTGCCGTACGGAACAGAAGTTGATGAGCAGTATTTATTAGATGTAGAACGTGAAGCATTTATTAGCTTAGTAAGTGAGATGAAATCACAAGCAAGAATGCAGCACATGCTTGTAAAAGGAAAGCCATTACGTAACTAATAACGAGGGGAGATATCGTTCATGAGAGAAGCTGTCATTGTTGCGGGAGCAAGAACACCAATTGGAAAAGCAAAGAGGGGTTCATTAAAAACAGTTCGTCCTGACGATCTAGGGGCGTTAGTAGTAAAGGAAACGTTAAAGCGTGCAAATTATGAAGGACCAATCGATGATTTAATTTTCGGTTGTGCGATGCCAGAAGCAGAACAAGGTTTAAATATGGCTCGTAATATCGGCGGACTAGCAGGACTTTCTTACGATGTTCCAGCTATTACAATTAACCGTTACTGTTCTTCTGGTTTACAAAGTATCGCTTACGGAGCAGAGCGCATTATGCTTGGTCACTCTGAAGCTGTATTATCAGGCGGAGCGGAATCAATGAGTTTAGTTCCAATGATGGGACACGTTGTTCGTCCGAATAGTCGCCTTGTAGAAGCGGCTCCGGAATATTATATGGGTATGGGACATACAGCAGAGCAAGTTGCTGTGAAATATGGAATTTCTCGTGAAGAGCAAGATGCATTTGCAGTAAGAAGTCATCAACGTGCTGCCAAAGCATTAGCGGCAGGAAACTTTGCTGATGAAACAGTATCTGTAGATGTGACGTTACGCTCGGTTGGCTCAAACAATAAACTGCAAGAAGAAACAATCATTTTCGCACAAGATGAAGGTGTAAGAGCAGAGACGACGCTAGACATTTTAGGGAAATTACGTCCAGCATTTAACGTTCGCGGTTCTGTAACAGCTGGTAACTCTTCACAAATGAGTGACGGTGCAGCATCTGTACTATTAATGGATCGTGAAAAAGCAGTGAGCGATGGCATGAAGCCACTTGCGAAATTCCGTTCATTTGCAGTAGCTGGCGTACCACCAGAAGTAATGGGAATCGGCCCAATCGCTGCAATTCCAAAAGCGTTAAAACTAGCTGGCTTAGAGCTATCTGATATTGGCTTATTCGAACTAAACGAAGCATTTGCTTCTCAATCGATCCAAGTTATTCGTGAACTTGGTTTAGATGAAGAAAAAGTAAACGTAAACGGTGGTGCAATCGCACTTGGACATCCACTTGGCTGTACAGGAGCAAAACTAACACTATCTCTTATTCACGAAATGAAACGCCGCAACGAACAATTCGGTATCGTAACAATGTGTATTGGCGGCGGAATGGGAGCAGCGGGAGTGTTTGAATTACTATAAAAAAAGTGGAAGCGGCTTGTTCAGAATGTGAGGGGGATGGAGCTTCAGACGTAGAGGCGCTCTTTACCTCGTAGGAAGAAGCGAAGCCACCGAACATTCTAGCCGCTGGAACTGGATTATAAAAAAAGTGCAGGTGGCTCGCTCAGAACAGGAGGGCGTTGGAAGCCCTGACGAAGAGGCGCTTTTTGCCTCACAGGAAGGGGTGAAACGACCGACTGTTCTAGCCACTGGAACTGGATTATAAAAAAAGTGCAAGCAGTTCGCTCAGAACGAGACGACGCTAAAGCAAAGAATGGAAGCAACAAAGGTTTATAAAAAATAAACGGGAGAGCCAGCTTCTTTCAAAAAGAGAGAAGCTGCTCATGAAAATATGAAGGAGGAAATTTTCATGGAAAAAACAGTAGGAAATGCGGTTAAAGGCGGTAGCTTTTTAGTTGATGAGATTACGATTGATCAAGTGTTTACGCCAGAAGATTTTTCATCTGAGCATAAAATGATTGCAAAAACGACAGAGGACTTTATCGTAAATGAAGTTCTTCCAGAGCTTGAATATTTAGAGCAACATGAATTTGATCGTTCAGTTCGTCTTTTAAAAGAAGCTGGGGAGCTTGGTTTATTAGGCGCTGACGTACCAGAAGAGTACGGTGGGATTGGTCTTGATAAAGTAAGCTCAGCGTTAATCGCAGAGAAATTCTCTCGCGCTGGCGGCTTTGCAATCACTCACGGTGCTCACGTAGGTATCGGATCTTTACCAATCGTATTATTCGGTAACGAAGAGCAAAAGAAAAAGTATTTACCATTACTTGCAACTGGTGAAAAATTAGCTGCATACGCATTAACTGAGCCAGGTTCAGGATCTGACGCATTAGGCGCAAAAACAACTGCACGTTTAAATGCAGAAGGTACACATTATGTATTAAACGGTGAAAAACAGTGGATTACAAACTCTGCATTCGCTGACGTATTCGTTGTATATGCAAAAATTGATGGAGAGCATTTCTCAGCATTTATCGTAGAGAAAGAATACGCTGGTGTATCTACAAGCCCTGAAGAGAAGAAAATGGGTATTAAATGTTCTTCAACTCGTACGTTAATTTTAGAAGATGCGTTAGTACCGAAAGAAAACCTACTTGGTGAAATCGGTAAAGGTCATATTATCGCATTCAACATTTTAAATATCGGTCGTTATAAATTAGGTGTTGGTACAGTTGGATCTGCAAAACGTGCAGTAGAAATTTCAGCACAATATGCAAACCAACGTCAACAGTTCAAGCAACCAATCGCTCGCTTCCCATTAATTCAAGAGAAACTTGCGAATATGGCAGCAAAAACATATGCAGCTGAAAGTTCTGTATATCGTACAGTAGGTTTATTCGAAAGCCGCATGAGCACATTATCTGAAGAAGAAGTAAAAGACGGTAAAGCAGTAGCAGCTTCTATCGCTGAATATGCAATCGAGTGCTCTTTAAACAAAGTATTCGGTTCTGAAGTATTAGACTATACAGTAGATGAAGGTGTTCAAATTCACGGTGGTTACGGGTTTATGGCAGAGTACGAGATTGAAAGAATGTACCGTGATTCTCGTATTAACCGTATTTTCGAAGGAACGAACGAAATTAATCGCCTAATCGTACCAGGTACGTTCTTACGTAAAGCGATGAAAGGTGAATTACCACTTCTTCAAAAAGCACAAAAATTACAAGAAGAGTTAATGATGATGATGCCAGAAGAAGTAGGCGATGAGCCATTAGCACTTCAAAAATATTTAGTAACTAACGCGAAGAAAATCGGCTTAATGGTAGCTGGATTAGCTGCTCAAAAATACGGTAAAGCATTAGATAAAGAGCAAGAAATTCTTGTGAATATCGCTGACATTGTAAGCAATCTATACGCAATGGAATCAGCTGTTCTTCGTACAGAAAAAGCAATCAAAACAACTGGTCTTGAAAAGAATAAACAAAAAGTGTTATACACTGAAGTATTCTGCCAAGAAGCATTTAACGAAATCGAAGCAGATGCGAAAGAAACACTTATCGCAGTTGAAAACGGCGACATGCTGCGCATGATGTTATCATCATTACGTAAATTAACTCGCCACACACCACTTAACGTAATTCCGAAGAAACGTGAAATCGCTGCGAAAATTTTAGAAGATGAGCGTTACACAGTTTAATATCTTTAAAGAACAGTAGTCGTTTATACGGCTACTGTTCTTTTTTCTGAAAAAATGAAATTTTTAGTGGTATAAAACTAATACCATTAGTATAATAAAACTAATGGTATTAGTTTTCGTGGAGAGGGAGATGGGAATATGAGAATGATGCATGAAAAAACGGTATATCAATTGTCATTTTTGCCAAGAGCGTTTCCTGTGAATTGTTACTTTGTGGAGGAAGAGGATGGTTTAACTTTAATTGATGCTGCTTTGCCATATAGCGCAAAAGGAATTTTACAGGCGGCTGAGAAAATAGGAAAACCAATTACGAATATTGTATTAACACATGCGCATGATGATCACATCGGTGCATTAGACGCATTAAAGGAAGTACTTCCTCATGTTCCAGTCTACATTTCTAAGCGGGACGCAAAGCTGTTAGAAGGAGATACGACGTTACAAAAGGATGAACCAAATACGCCAATAAAAGGCGGTGTACCTAAAAAGATAAAAACGGTACCTGATGTTTTATTGGAAGATGGCGACCGAGTTGGATCGCTTCTTGCGATTATGACACCGGGACATACGCCGGGCTCCATGTCGTTTCTTGATGTACGAAATAAAGCTCTTATTGTTGGGGATGCATTTCAAACAAGAGGAGGTATGGCTGTTTCGGGACAAATGAAATTTTGGTTTCCGTTTCCAGCGATGGCAACGTGGAGCAAAGAAATATCATTACAAAGTGCACAGAAGCTAAGCGAATATGAACCTTCCTTGCTTGCGGCAGGGCACGGAAAAATGATAAAGGATCCAGGGGCTGTCATAGAGCTTGCTATTCAGGAAGCGAAGCGGAATATAGAAAGTAAGAAAGAGGGTTAATTTATGTCACCTAGAATCGGACTTACATTACAGAAAATTGTAGAAACAGCTGCAGAAATTGCAGATACAAATGGAATACAAGAAGTAACGTTAGCTTCATTAGCGCAAAGATTAGGGATACGTTCGCCCTCACTATATAATCATGTAAAAGGGTTACAAGATGTACGGAAAAATCTTGGTATTTACGGAATACAACAGCTGCATAACAAACTGGAAGAAGCAGCCGAGGATAAACAGATGGATGAAGCAATTCATGCATTAGGAGAAGCATATGTAGCATTTGTCCGAAAACATCCTGGACTATATGAAGCAACTTTTTTACGAGATGAAGAAGTAAGAAAAGCAGGTGACGGAATTGTAAAGCTTTGTCTTCAGGTTTTACAACAGTATGGCTTAGAAGGAGAGAATGCACTTCATGCGACACGCGGATTCAGAAGTATTTGTCATGGATTTGCTTCGATTGAACAGCAGGGCGGATTTGGTTTGCCGTTAGATTTAGATATAAGTTTACATGTATTGTTGGAAACGTTTATTAAAGGGTTACGTGAATAAGAAGCGAGGCAAACAAAAACCTTAGAAGTGATTCTAAGGTTTTTTAGTGCATATAATTCGAAAAGAGCGGTAGGCTTTTTCTCATTACATGATATTATTTAGCAGGTTTGAAAAATGTGTATATAGCTACGGAAAGGCAAACGAAAATAAAAGCAATAGGATCTTGATATGGACTAGGCTCAGAGCCCTTCTGGATTTCTGTAAGGAAGTCATGTGTTTTCATGTTCATTGCTCCTTTAACTAATAAGTTTTATATGATGCGAGGGTTATGGTGGATAGATAAGAAATTTTTGGAATTTCATCTAATAATTATTCTATAGTAATCTAATTCCAAAAACTATATAATACAAAGCTTTCATGATATGTAAAATTGCATATTATTCTTTTTGAAAAATTTGTTATATTATCTATATATTTGTATTAAAGGGTTTTTGTTAAGGTAATGAAAACAAATGGAGGAATAGTATGAGAAAAACAGTATTAGACGCGTATAATGCAGAAAGAGAAGTAGATAACATAACATATAAAAATCTAGTTGTAACGATTGCAAGCATTCTAGGGTTCTCACTCTTAGGGGGATTATTCCTTGCTTTAGCCCTTGGGATTTTTGGAGAAGAGGTATTACGTGCTAATTTAGAGGGATATTATTTACTTCTATTTGATGCAGCTGTTGTTACTATTGTTTTATTTGCGTATAAACCAGTGCTTCATTTTATTAAGAACATATGGGATGTATCTATTTTAAAAAATGGGAAAACCTACTTGTATTTATTAATAGGTTTTATCATCATTGCATTAACTCAGTATGTAATGTTAGAGTTGTTTAGCTTTGAAAGTGCAGAGCAGCAACGAGATCAATTAGGGAGCTTAGGACTTCAAAATAGTCTACAAAGTATTATATATGTGTTAAGTGTTGCTATAATTACACCAATTAAAGAAGAAATTTTATATAGAGGTATTTTGTATCGATTTTTTGAAAAGAAATATAGTTTTCTAGTTGGTATCATTATTTCTTCCTTTATCTTTGGGATTCTTCATGGTGGTTTTCCAGTTACGGCAATGATTATGGGGATTGTATTTGCTATGTTATATAAGAAAACACAATCTATTTTACCTAGCATTATTTTACATATTGTATGGAACCTACTTGTGAGTATAAGTATGATTGTTTCTTTATAAAATTGAATGAATATTTAGCATAAAAGATGAATGGCCTAGCTATTCATCTTTTATTTTGTTTATATGTGCGAAAAGTTGATGAATACAATCCAAAAAGAACCAAATACTAATGATGAATGAACAAAGAAAGGCGGGTATGTTATATGCAAAACTTAACAGAGCTTGAAGTAGAAAACTTACGTCATTTAATTGGTGGACACGCAACAATTATTAACAAGTTGGAGCAGTATGCACAGACGTGTACAGATCCACAACTGAAACAAATGCTACAAAAAGATGCGCAAGATGCACGAAATACAAAACAGCAATTACTGACTTTCCTAGGATAGGAGGAAGAGAAAGATGAATGAAAAAGATATGGTAAATGATTATTTAGCAGGATTGAATGCAAGTTTAACAAGCTATGCAAATTATATTGCTCAGTCTGATAATGAACAGTTACATCAAACGTTAATTCAAATTCGTAATCAAGACGAGGCGCGCCAACGTAATATGTATGAGTACGCAAAGCAAAAGAGTTATTACAAACCGGCAGCACCTGCTAATCCAATGATTGTACAGCAATTAAAAAGTCAATTAAGTGCGGAACAATAGTGAAAAGAAAACGAGCGAATTTATTCGCTCGTTTTCTTTTTGTATATGTCAATAAATACATAATAAATATTTTTCCAGTTGTAACAAATATGACGAAAATGGAATATAACAATTCACAAAAAGGACAAAAACTTTGTTCAATATTTCACAAAGTATCCATGGTTTCTATCGTGAGAACCTCTATAATTAGGAGTGTAAAGAGCAAAAGAAATAGATTATATGATCAATTAGGAGAGATTGCTATGAAAAGACATACAAGAAAAATTGCAATTATCGGTACTGGATTAGTTGGATCAAGTTGTGCGTATTCTATTGTGAATCAAGGTATTTGCGAAGAGCTATTATTAATTGATATAAATCATGAACGTGCAGTTGGGGAAGCAATGGATTTATCACATTGCATTAACTTTACAAATACAAGAACAAAAGTATATGCAGGAAACTATGAAGACTGCAAAGATATGGACATTGTCATTATTACAGCAGGACCAGCACCAAAACCAGGGCAAAGTCGCTTAGATACTTTAGGAGCGAGTGCGAAGATTATGGAAAGTGTTGTTGGTGGCGTAATGGAAAGTGGATTTGATGGTATTTTCTTACTTGCATCGAACCCAGTTGATATTATTACATATCAAGTTTGGAAATTATCTGGATTACCTAGAAATCGCGTAATCGGTACTGGTACATCACTAGATTCTTCTCGCTTAAGAACAATTTTATCTGAAATGCTACATGTAGACCCTCGTAGTATTCATGGGTATTCATTAGGAGAACATGGTGATTCTCAAATGGTTGCTTGGTCTCATGTAACTGTTGGTGGAAAGCCAATTCTGCAAATTTTAGAAGAACAAAAAGAACGATTTGGAGAAATAAATTTAGATGAAATTGTTGAGAAAACTGCAAAAGCTGGCTGGGAAATTTATAAACGTAAAGGAACTACTTATTACGGAATCGGAAACTCTCTAGCGTATATTGCGAGTTCAATCTTTAACGATGATCACCGTGTCATTGCTGTATCAGCCATTTTAGATGGTGAGTACGGTGAATACGATATTTGTACAGGAGTACCAGCTATTATTACTAGAGACGGTATAAGAGAAGTTGTAGAACTCAATTTAACAGAGGATGAAGAATCTCGATTCGCAAAATCAAACGATATTTTACGTGATTATATGAAAACAATTGGTTACTAACTTATAGAAGAAGGTGAAACAAATGAAGGAATATATAATGTCTCGTGTATTTAAAGCATCTGCTGGAATCGCACAAGGTATTTTCGTATCCCTCGGAATTGGTTTACTAATCGAAAATATAGGAAGAATTGTTGATATTCCGTTGCTTATTACAATTGGAGTTGTTGCAAAATCACTTATGGCACCAGCCATTGGTGCTGGAATTGCTTTTATGCTCGGTGCAAATGGTCTTGTAATCTTCTCGGCTATGGTGGCTGGAGCAATTGGTGCCGGATCCATTTCAATTACTGAAGCTGGTCTAATTATTAAAACAGGTGAGCCAATCGGTGCTTTATTAACAGCAACTTTAGCTGTATATATTGGTAAACGTTTAAGCGGAAAAACTGCTTTAGATATGATGCTCGTTCCATTTGCGGCCATATTAGGTTCTGGTTTAGTTGGTATTTGGTTATCTCATAATATTACTCCTGTTTTAAATGCAGTTGGAGCGTTCATTAAAGATAGCTCAGCTGGTAGCCCGTTTATCGCTTCTATCGTCATTGCAGTAGTTTGGGGACTATTACTTATCTCTCCAGCTTCATCAGCTGCGTTAGCGATCGCACTTAGCTTAGACGGTGTTGCAGGTGGTGCAGCTCTGGCCGGATGCGTCGCTCAGTTTATCGGATTCTCTGTCATCTCAGCAAAAGAAAACAATTTAGGTGGCATATTAGCTCAAGCTCTTTGTACTCCGAAAGTACAGTTGCCAAATATCACTAAAAATCCAATGATTCTCGTCCCAACTGTCGTCGCCAGTGCTATAGTTGGTCCGGTATCCGCATTAATTTTCCAACTGGAAGCAGGAAAAGAAATTGCAGGTCTTGGATTAAGTTCTCTTATCGCACCAATTAATTTAATTTCCAGCGAAGGATGGGAAGTTCTCCCGGCGATGGTAATTACTTATATCGTCATTCCAGTAGCTGTTTCTTATATACTTTACATTGCTCTTAAAAAAGCAGGTCGTATTCATTCTGGTGATATGACTGTACCGCAATCTTAAATTGAAAATCTCCTTAATAATAGATAAAAGCAGACTGAGAAGCCACAGTCTGCTTTTTTGTCATGTTACATTCTATGATTTTGTTTTACTGGAACTCTTATTGGTTCTTTGGCCAATAAGAGTTGAACGCCGAAGTAAAGTATGCTTGCAAGTGTCATTCCAGAAACGGCATCTACAAGGGCATGTTGCTTCGTAAATAGCGTTGATAAAATAATAAGTGTACCGAAGAAAGTAAGGATGTAATATTCAAAAGCATGTTGTTCTCTACGCTTAAAGGCAGCTAACATAATTACAAATGTAGTAAGAACGTGAATGCTAGGGAAACAGTTTACTGGCTGGTCGATACTATAAATATAGCGAACTAGTTCAGAAAATACATCTGTTCCAACGACAGTCGGACGCGGTACAGTTGTTTGCCAAAAATAATAAATAGAAAAACAAGCAAGCTTTCCAAAAATAACACTACTTAAAGTGACATAATATTGCTTTCGGTCAGCGAAGCAGTAATAAATAAGTGCGCCGTATAAGTATGGAAACCAAAGTAAATAAGGAATAATAAATGCTTTTACAAATGGAATCCAATCATCTACTACAGTTGTAACGTCTACTGCGTGAACAGTCGATTTATTTAATACGTCGTAAAGGGGACTTACGAGTACGAGTAGAAGTATATAACTTAACGGAAGAAAAGATGAAAGTTTAAATTTCTTCATGTTGATCTCCTATGTTTAGTAATGTAAGTAAATTCAATTGATTATAATATAGAAACGTGAATTGGGCTATCGATTTTACTTACATTTTCTTGAATTAACCTTACGTTTTTGTCACTTGACTAAAAAGAAGGGGGAGGGTGCTAAATGAAGCGTTTATCATATTTTTTAGTTTTTATATTGTTATGCCTAGTAGGTGCTGGGTGTGCAAAGAATAACGAAGGAGAAAAATTAGAATATAACGGAAGAGCACTCGTAATTGGAGTTGTTGGAGAAAAGCCGAAAGATACGTTTAGGAATGTAAAGTTTGAAAGTATAAAGTTAGAAGAAATGCAGGAGAAATCAGCAAAAGTTGATGGTTTTTTCGTTATGAAAGAATACTTTAAAGAGGCATCAAAGGAGCAGTATACGGACTTATTTTTATCGTTAAAGAAGCCGGTATTTTTTATAGGTTTGCAAGATAGACCGTATTTAATTTTTACTAACAAGGATTTAGATTATGATAATACCCCAAAGGATAAAACGATGACGTATACGCAAGGGTTTGTAAATATGGGGAACCCTGAAGGTCAATATTGGGGTATGGGATTATATAATGATACTGTTTCCGATCGAAATATTCATAATATGTATATAGTAGTATTTCAAACCATTTCGGATTACTTAAATCGATGATGAAGGAGCCTGTAAAAAAGGCTTCTTATTTTTTAAAAATAAACGTTTGTTTAAGCTGTATGTTCGGTAGAAAGAAACTCATGTAGTTCAAAGGTTAAGAAAGAAAAATAAGAAATTAATCAAACGTTTGTTTAAGCTGTATGTTCGGTAGGAAGAAACCGATGCAGCTCAAAGGTTAAGAAAGAAAAATGGAGAATTAATCAAACGTTTGTTTAAGCTGTATGTTCGGTAGAAAGAAACTCATGTAGTTCAAAGGCTAACAAAGAAAAATAAGAAATTAATCAAACGCTTGTTTAAGATATATGTTTGGTGCAGAATCTAAAAAAATTTATATATTTATTTTTTTCTTAACAAATGGCGGAAAAATAAGAAAAATTCGCAGGATTATTAAAAATTATCACGAAATAAGTAAAAGTTTAGCGAATAATGGTTTGAAATAATAAAACGTTTTCTATATGATAAAGGTAAAGGTTAGTAAAAAAGTAGGTGAATTTATGACAGTAACATTTTATTCATATCCAAAGTGTGGCACATGTCAAAAGGCAAAGAAATGGTTTGAGGCAAACGATGTAGCATATGAGATGATTCATATTGTTGAAAATCCACCATCAAAAGAAGATTTACGTAATTTACATGAAAAAAGTGAATTACCATTAAAAAAATTCTTTAATACAAGTGGAATGCGTTACCGTGAACTTGGTCTGAAAGATAAGTTGAAAGATGCAAGCGAAGACGAAATGTATGAGCTTTTAGCATCTGATGGCATGTTGATCAAACGTCCAATTGTAACAGATGGAACGAATGTAACACTTGGTTTTAACGAAGAGCAGTTTGAAAGTGTGTGGAAAAAGTACCAATAAGGTATTTTTACATAATTAATACATTCACTGGAGGTACAGTCATGAGCATTCCAAATAATTTACGTTACTCTGAAGAACACGAATGGGTAAAAACTGAAGGTAATGAAGTTGTTATCGGTATCACTCACTTTGCACAAGGTGAGCTAGGTGATATCGTATTCGTTGAACTTCCTGAAGTAGGTGCAACAATCGAAGCTGACGAGCCATTCGGAAGCGTAGAATCTGTTAAAACAGTTTCTGAGTTATACGCACCTGTAAGCGGTAAAGTTGTAGCAGTAAACGAAGAATTAAGTGACCAACCAGAACTTGTTAACGAATCTCCATACGAGGGTGCATGGATGGTTAAAGTTGAACTTTCTGATGCAAGCCAAGTTGAGAAGTTATTAACTGCAGAAAAATATGCAGAAATGACAAACCAAGACTAATTATAGTCGACTAAAGGACAGCCTTTGTGCTGTCCTTTTTTATTTTGTGTAAAATAATGAATGTAGAATCATATACTAATTATCGTGTAGGAGAACGTTTTTTGAAAAAACTTTTTCGTTTAATCTTTATGCAGGTCTAGCCGTTTTTGTTTTTCGTTGTCTAGCTCCAGCGACTAGATTGTTCGGTGGCTTCGCTTCTTCCTACAAGGCAAAAAGCGCCTCTACGTCAGAAGCTCCATCCCCCTCACAATCTAAATGAGCCGCTTGCGCTTTTCATTGTCTAGCTCCAACTCCTAGCCCTTCATGTCTAAGAACCTTCCGCACGAGAAGACAAAAAGCGTCTTCTGTACGGAAGAACCTTAGCCAACAGGGCTAAACAGTCGGTTTCGCTTTTCTTTTGCAAAAATAAACAGGAAACAACATGAAAATAACGAATATACTATATACTAAGTTCAAGGTTGTATAGTATATGGTGATCGGGTGATGACATATGATTTATGTGGAAAAAGTCATTATTGTAGAAGGTACATCAGATAGAAGAAAGATTGAATCTATTATTCGTGAACCAGTGGAAATTGTTTGTACAAATGGTACAATTGGTTTGTCGAAAATGGATGAGCTCGTTGATCAGTTTTTTGATAAGGAAGTGTATGTGCTAGTGGATGCTGATGATGCTGGAGAAAAGTTAAGGAAACAATTTCGAAAAGAATTTCCGCAAGCCGAGCATATCTATATTGATCGCTCGTACCGAGAAGTGGCAACTGCGCCATCTACACACTTAGCAAATGTATTATGGGGAGCCGACATTGACGTTTATACAGAATATTTACGGTAAGGAATGATAGAAGTGATCGATTGGACAGGAGCCGAAGCTACAGCCCTAATAGAGAATGAAGAAAAAACAGTGTTATATGTATATACTCCAATGTGTGGAACATGCCAATTAGCAAAAAAGATGTTAACAGTCGTTGAGATGACAATTGAAGGCCTCAAAATTGGGATGTTAGATTTAAATTATGCTCCGCATTTAGCGAAAGAGTATGGGATTGAAAGTGTACCTTGTTTACTTGTTTTTGAAAATGGGACACTGATGAAGAAGATATATGCATTTCATTCGGTTGAATATTTATATACGGAATTAAAGTAGGCGGCAAAATTTTTGCCGCCTCGACATATTTCTTGGGAAATATGTCGAGATGCAGGATGGATACAGTATTTGTCGAGCGAAAATAACAGGATTGCTCTTTATTGAGAGGGAATGGTATGTAATAGAAAGTGATATGAAGGATGTGATTTAGGGTGAAATTATATTCTTTGCTTCAATCATTTGTAAATTACGCTAATGGTCAATATCATTTAGAGCCGCTTTTAAGACGAGAGGAGAAAACTGTTAATTTCCGCTTTAGAGATGAAAGTTGTTCGTTACAAATTTCAAGAGATTATATAGAGCTGCTACAAGAGGAAAGAGGAACGGAACAAATCATTTGCTTAGATGAAAAAGATATAGAGCAATTGGTGAATGGAAATGTACGATTGCAAATGTTAATGAACGATGGGCGTGTACAATATTCGGGAACGTACCAAACGATGTTATTAGTGGAATCGATGTTTCATATATGTAAACCGATGTCAGTAGGCGCTTAAAATTCTGAAGTTTCATTTTTTACGAAAATTTATGTTGACATGGTAAGTGTATATTGATACAATTCAAGTCATAAAATATAGACAATTTCATAAATTTCAAATCAGACGAAAATTGAATCTGATTTCTCTTATCAAGAGAGGTGGAGGGACTGTGCCCTGTGAAGCCCGGCAACCGTCAACTTATGTTGAAATGGTGCCAATTCCTGCAAAGCGAATGCTTTGAGAGATGAGAGAGAGGGATAATGTTGTTATATACGCATATAAACCTTTCTGCTTCTCTAAAGCAGAAAGGTTTTTTTATTGTTTGAATGTGGAGGACATTCAAATAATAAAAGTAATGATAACAGTGGACTACACGCATTAAAAATAAAAAATTGCGGAGTCGACCTAAACAAAAAAGGGGTGAACATCATGATTCTATTAGAGAATGTAAGGAAAATATATAAGGCGAAAAGCGGTGATGTCACTGCTGTAGATAACGCCAATTTAAAAATAGAAAAAGGCGAAATATTTGGTGTTATCGGATATAGCGGCGCTGGGAAAAGTTCTTTAATTAGATTGTTTAATCAGTTAGAGAAACCGACTTCTGGCCAAATTACAATTGCGAATCGTGTCATATCAGCAATTACAGGAAGTGAACTTCGTAAGGCAAGGCAAGAAATCGGAATGATTTTTCAGCACTTCAACTTACTTTGGTCACGAACTGTACGTGAAAATATAGAGTTTCCACTTGAAATTGCAGGTGTTGATAAAACGAAGAGAAGAAAACGTGTTGATGAATTAATTCATCTTGTTGGATTAGAAGGAAGAGGAGACGCGTACCCATCTCAGCTGAGCGGGGGACAAAAACAACGCGTTGGGATTGCAAGAGCATTAGCTAACAACCCACAAGTACTTTTATGTGATGAAGCAACGTCAGCTCTTGATCCAGAAACGACAGATCAAATTTTGGATTTACTATTAGACATTAATAAGCGCCTTGGTTTAACAATTGTACTCATTACACATGAGATGCACGTAATTCGAAAGATTTGTAATCGAGTGGCGGTAATGGAGAGAGGAAAGATTGTAGAAACGGGTCCAGTACTTGATGTATTCCGTAATCCGAAGCAAGATATTACGAAACGATTTGTACAGCAGTTAACAGATTCTGAAGATACAAATGAAACGATTGAAAGTTTAATTGAAAAATATCCAGATGGAAAAGTGATTCGTTTGCAGTTTATCGGTGAGGCTGTAGAAAGACCAGTGCTTCAACGATTGATGCAACGCAGTGATATAGAAGTTAGCATTTTGCAAGGGAATATCGCACAAACGAATAACGGTTCTTACGGTAGTTTAGTTGTTCATTTAAATGGTGAGGAAACAGCGATCCAGCAAGCAATAGAAGGAATTCATCAAGATCAAGTAGAGCTGGAGGTGATTGCACATGGATAAGTTACTCGCAAATGTTGATTGGAATCAAATGTTAGAAGCAACTGGTGAAACGTTATATATGACGGCAATCGCAGCTCTTGCGACATTTGTTTTAGGACTAATTTTAGGATTGTTACTTTTCATGACAGCGAAAGATAATTTATGGGAAAACAAATCAATTAATACGGTGATTGGAGCATTCGTAAATATATTCCGTTCTATACCGTTCATCATTTTAATTATTTTATTAATCCCATTCACAAAGATTCTTCTTGGAACAATTCTTGGAGCAAGTGCAGCGCTGCCAGCTTTAATTATTGGGGCGGCACCATTCTACGCGAGAATGGTTGAAATCGCACTTCGCGAAATTGATAAAGGTGTAATTGAAGCTTCAAAAGCAATGGGAGCAAAAACAAGCACAATTATTTTAAAAGTATTGATTCCAGAATCGTTACCAGCATTAGTATCTGGTATTACGGTTACAACAATTGCTTTAGTAGGCTATACAGCAATGGCGGGAGTTGTTGGTGCTGGTGGCCTTGGAACACTTGCTTACTTAGAAGGATTCCAAAGGGGAAATAACGATGTAACAATCGTTGCGACAATTTGTGTATTACTAGTTGTATTTTTAATTCAGTGGATTGGTGATAGTTTAACGACTCGAATAGATAAACGATAATAAAAACGGGAGGATGTTTCAAATGAAAAAATTATTACTTACGGCACTTATTTCAACTTCAATTTTTGGTTTAGCTGCTTGTGGCGGGAAAGATAAAGATGAAAAGAAACTCGTTGTTGGTGCTTCTAACGTACCGCACGCTGAAATTTTAGAAAAGGCAAAACCGTTACTTGAGAAAAAAGGAATCGAGTTAGAAATTAAAAAATTCCAAGACTACGTATTACCAAATAAATCGTTAGCGGATAAAGATTTAGATGCAAACTACTTCCAGCACATTCCGTATTTAGAAAAAGAAATTAAAGATAAAAAATATGATTTTGAAATAGCGGGGAAAATTCATTTAGAACCAATTGGTGTATACTCTCAAAAGTATAAGAGCCTAAAAGAACTTCCAGACGGGGCGACAATCATTATGAGTAATTCCGTTACTGACCATGGACGTGGTTTAGCAATTTTACAAAAAGAAGGCATTTTAAAAATTAAAGACGGAGTAGAGCCAGTTAATGCAACTCCAAAAGATATTGCAGATAATCCGAAAAACTTAAAATTTAAAACAGATATCGAGCCGGGTTTACTACCACAAGTGTATAACAATAAGGAAGGCGATGCTGTTTTAATTAACTCTAACTATGCAATTGATGCGAAATTAAACCCAGAAAAAGATGCAATTGCAATTGAAGGTGATGATTCACCGTACGCAAACATAGTAGCTGTTCGTAAAGGTGATAAAGATAAAAAAGAGATTAAAGAGCTTGTAGAAGTATTGCATTCTAAAGAAATCGAAGACTTTATTAATAAAGAATATAAAGGAGCGGTTGTTCCTGTAAAAGAATAATTGCTGAAAAGGCTGGTGTATGCCAGCCTTTTTTATAACTACATAACTATAGGGGAGAAGGGGACATCATATGAAAAAGATTCTATTGTCAGTTGTTACAGCGCTGTCTGTATTTACATTAGCTGCTTGCGGAGGGAAAGAGGAGAATAAGCTTGTTGTTGGAGCTTCTAACGTGCCGCACGCTGTTATTTTAGAAAAGGCACAGCCGATATTAGAGAAAAAGGGTATTAAATTAGAAATTAAAAAATTCCAAGATTATGTGTTGCCGAATAAAGCGTTAGTGGATAAGGAAATTGATGCGAACTACTTCCAACACATTCCTTACTTAGATAAAGAAATCCAAGAAAAAGGATATAAAATTGTAAACGCAGGAAAAATTCATTTAGAGCCAATGGGTATTTATTCTAAGAAATATAAAAGCTTAAAAGACTTACCAGATGGCGGGACAGTGATTATGAGTAATAACGTAGCGGAGCGAGGCCGTATGTTAGCATTGTTACAAAAAGGCGGCGTGATTAAGCTTAAAGATGGTGTAGATGTGGTTAAGGCGACAGTAAAAGATGTAGTCGAAAATCCGAAAAACTTAAAATTTAAAACAGATGTTGAACCTGGACTTTCACCGAAGTTGTATGAAAATAATGAGGGAGATGCTTTATTCATTAATTCGAACTATGCAATTGATGCGAAGTTAAATCCAAAGAAGGATGCAATTGCGATTGAAGGATCAGACTCACCGTACGCAAATATTATTGCAGTTCGTAAAGGTGACGAGAAGAAAAAAGAAATTAAAGAATTAGTAGAAGTACTGCATTCAAAAGAAATTCAAGACTTTATTAATAAAGAATATAAAGGTGCTGTACTTCCGGTAAGTGAATAAATATGAGGAAAGGACTGGAAAATTACCAGTCCTTTTTTCTTTATATAAATAAGAAGAAAGGTGTATCATATAAGGATGCAAGGGAAATACTTATATACATTTGTGAAAAAATTGTTACTTTTTTTCGTCGTTTGCGATATCATTTTATTTGATATAAGATTAGAATGAGAATAAAATGAGAATATGAACGTTTTAGGAATTTTTAAAATGTATATATAGGATTAATGGAGGTATTGAGATGGCTGGTTCTACATTAACGGTTAAAGACTTACACGTATCAATTGACGGCAAAGAAATTTTAAAAGGTGTAAACCTTGAAGTAAAAGGTGGAGAAATCCACGCAATTATGGGACCTAACGGAACAGGTAAATCAACTTTATCTTCTGCGATTATGGGTCACCCAAAGTATGAAGTAACAGAAGGTAGCATCATCATCGACGGTGAAGATGTATTAGAAATGGAAGTAGACGAGCGCGCACAAGCGGGTCTATTCCTAGCAATGCAATATCCAAGTGAAATTAGCGGAGTAACAAATGCTGACTTCTTACGTTCTGCAATTAACGCACGTCGTGAAGAAGGCGATGAAATTTCTCTTATGAAATTTATCCGTACATTAGATAAAAACATGGAATTCCTAGAAATGGATCCAGAAATGGCACAACGTTACTTAAACGAAGGTTTCTCTGGTGGAGAGAAAAAGCGTAACGAAATTCTTCAATTAATGATGATTGA
Organism: Bacillus sp. GC_Bacil_1; assembly: GCF_026540675.1. Taxonomy (NCBI): domain Bacteria; kingdom Bacillati; phylum Bacillota; class Bacilli; order Caryophanales; family Bacillaceae; genus Bacillus; species Bacillus sp. GC_Bacil_1. The sequence continues at coordinate 87,047 of NZ_JALNUG010000016.1, read as the reverse complement.
GCCAAAAATCGCAATCTTAGATGAAATCGACTCAGGTCTTGATATCGATGCATTAAAAGTTGTATCTAAAGGTATTAACCAAATGCGCGGCGAAGAGTTCGGTTGCCTAATGATTACGCATTACCAACGCTTATTAAACTACATCACTCCAGACTTCGTTCACGTTATGATGAACGGTCGTATCGTTAAATCTGGTGGCCCTGAGCTTGCACAACGTCTAGAAGCTGAAGGTTACGACTGGATTAAAAAAGAATTAGGTATTGAAGACGAAACAACAGAGCAAGAAGCGTAAGAGAGGAGCATAAACATGACAATCGGTACATTACCTTTCGATCAAGAAACAATCCGTCAACGCGCAAGCGAAGTAAACGAAGCTGCTTGGTTGACTGAGTTCCGCTTACAAGCTCTTGCACAAGCAACAGAACTTCCAATGCCAACGCCTGATAAAACGAAAATTGAAAAATGGGACTTTATCGGAAAAGGCGACGCTGCTAAGCAAGAGCCTGTAAGTTCTTTAACAGAGCTTCCAGAAGCAGTGAAAAACTTAATCGATGAAAATAACAGCGTATTAGTGCAACGTACTGGTACAACTGCGTTCGTTTCTTTAGCAGACGAAGCAAAAGACAAAGGTGTTATTTTCACAGATATCGTAACAGCTGCAACAGAGCATGCTGAATTACTACAAAAGTATTTAATGAAAGACGGAGTGAAAGTAGACGAGCATCGTCTAACTGCACTTCATGCTGCATTAATCAACGGCGGTGCATTCGTATATGTTCCGAAAAACGTTGTTCTTGAAACTCCACTTCAAGCTGTATTCTTAGTAGACGGCGAAGAAGCTAACGTATATAACCACGTATTATTCGTAGCTGATGCGAACAGTACTGCAACTTATGTAGAAAACTATGTTGCAAATGAAAATGCTAAAGGTATTGCAAATATCGTAGCAGAAGTAATCGTGGAACAAGGCGCACAAGTGAAATTCGGTGCGGTTGATCTATTAGCAAAAGACGTAACAACTTACGTTAACCGCCGCGGTGTTGTTGGACGCGACGGCCGCATTGATTGGGCTCTAGGCCTTATGAATGATGGAAACACAATTTCAGAGAACGTTACGAACTTAATGGGCGACGGTTCATATGCTGATACGAAAACAGTAACAATTGGCCGTGGTAACCAAACACAAAACTTTACAACTAAAGTTGTTCACTTCGGTAAACACTCTGAAGGTTGGATTTTAAAACACGGTGTACAAAAAGATAGTGCAACATCTATCTTTAATGGAATTGGTAAGATTGAACACGGTGCATCTAAATCAAATGCACAACAATCTTCTCGCGTTCTTATGCTAGACGAAAAAGCTCGCGGTGATGCGAACCCAATTCTTTTAATTGATGAAGATGATGTTATGGCAGGTCACGCAGCTTCAGTAGGCCGCGTAGATCCGTACCAATTATACTACTTGATGAGCCGTGGTATTCCAAAACGCGAAGCAGAACGTTTAGTCATCCATGGATTCTTAGCACCTGTAGTAAATGAGCTTCCAATTGAAGGAGTAAAAGCACAGCTTGTTGAGGTAATTGAAAGGAAAGTTCGCTAATGAATATTCATGAAATACGCAAACAGTTTCCAATTCTTGATCAAAAAGTGAACGGCAAACAACTTGTTTATTTCGATAGTGCAGCAACTTCTCAAAAACCAATTCAAGTCATTGAAACGTTAGAACGTTACTATAAAGAATATAATTCTAACGTGCATCGCGGTGTTCATACGCTCGGTACGAAAGCTACCGACGCGTATGAAGGTGCACGTGAGAAAGTTCGCAAGTTTATTAACGCGAAATCAATGGAAGAGATTATTTTCACGCGCGGAACGACAACTGCATTAAATACAGTAGCGGCTAGCTATGGCCTTGAAAATGTAAAAGAAGGCGATGAAATCGTTATTTCTTACATGGAACACCATAGTAACATCATTCCGTGGCAACAAGTTGCGAAGAAAACTGGCGCAACTTTGAAATACCTTCCGCTTCAACCAGACGGTACAATTTCTTTAGAAGATGTTCGTCAAACTGTTACACCGAATACAAAAATCGTTTCTATTATGCAAGTATCAAACGTACTTGGAACGATTAACCCTGTAAAAGAAATCGGAGCAATCGCACACGAAAACGGAGCAATTATGGTCGTTGATGGCGCACAAAGTACACCTCACATGAAAGTGGATGTACAAGATTTAAACTGTGATTTCTACGCATTATCTGCTCATAAGATGTGCGGACCTACAGGTATCGGCGTATTATATGGTAAGAAAGAATTGCTAAACAATATGGAGCCAATTGAATTTGGTGGTGAAATGATTGATTTCGTAGATTTACAAGAATCTACTTGGAAAGAGCTTCCGTGGAAGTTTGAAGCGGGTACACCGATTATCGGTAATGCAATCGGACTTGGTGCGGCAATTGATTTCCTAGAAGAAATCGGTCTTGATAATATTGAAAAGCATGAGCATGAATTAGCGCAATACGCTTTAGAAAGACTATCAGAAGTAGATGGCGTTACAATTTATGGTCCAAAGCATCGCGCTGGTCTTGTTACATTTAATATTGAAGACGTACATCCTCACGATGTAGCGACTGTATTAGATGTAGAAGGCATTGCAGTTCGCGCAGGACATCACTGTGCACAACCGCTTATGAAGTGGCTAAAAGCTTCTTCAACAGCACGTGCGAGCTTCTATTTATATAATACAAAAGAAGAAATTGATACATTTGTTGAATCGCTAATCAAGACAAAGGAGTATTTCACAAATGTCATTTAATAATTTAGATACGTTATATCGTCAAGTTATTATGGATCATTACAAAAATCCTCGTAACCATGGCGTGTTAGAAGATAGTGTTACCGTTAACTTGAACAATCCAACTTGCGGCGATCGTATTCAACTTACGATGAAAGTAGAAGAAGGTATTGTGCAAGAGGCGAAGTTTGAAGGCGAAGGATGTTCAATCTCAATGTCTTCAGCTTCAATGATGACACAAGCAGTAAAAGGTAAGAAAATTGAAGAAGCACTTCAGCTTTCGAAAATTTTCTCTGACATGATGCTAGGAAAAGAGTACGATGACAGCATCGATTTAGGAGATATTGAAGCATTACAAGGCGTATGCAAGTTCCCTGCACGTATTAAATGTGCAACATTAGCGTGGAAAGCGTTAGAAAAGGGCTTAAACGAAGATAAGTAATGTTAAAGGTTCCTAAAAATGAGGTTATCTAAGGAGGGACACACCAACATGGCGAAGCAACTGCCAGATATCGGCGATTACAAATATGGTTTCAAAGACAAAGACGTTTCGATTTTCCGTGCTGGACGCGGTTTAACAAAAGAGATCGTTGAAGAGATTTCACGTATGAAAGAAGAACCACAGTGGATGTTAGACTTCCGTTTAAAATCACTGGATAAGTTCTATGAAATGCCAATGCCACAATGGGGCGGCGACTTAAACGACTTAGATTTCGATGAAATTACGTACTACGTAAAACCATCTGAGAAATCTGAGAAGTCTTGGGATGAAGTACCTGATGAAATTAAAGCAACATTTGATAAATTAGGTATTCCAGAAGCTGAGCAAAAATATTTAGCTGGTGTATCTGCACAGTACGAATCTGAAGTTGTATACCACAACATGAAAGAAGACCTAGAAGCTCTAGGAATCGTCTTCAAAGATACAGATAGCGCATTAAAAGAGAACGAAGATATTTTCCGTGAGCATTTCGGAAAAGTAATTCCACCAACAGACAACAAATTCTCTGCATTAAACTCTGCAGTTTGGTCTGGTGGATCATTCATCTACGTTCCAAAAGGTATTAAAGTTGATACACCACTTCAAGCGTATTTCCGTATTAACTCTGAAAATATGGGACAATTCGAGCGTACGCTTATCATCGTAGACGAAGGCGCACACGTACACTACGTAGAAGGTTGTACAGCACCTGTTTACACTACTAACTCACTTCACAGTGCGGTAGTAGAAATCATCATTAAAAAAGATGCGTATTGCCGTTATACAACAATCCAAAACTGGGCGAACAACGTATACAACCTAGTTACAAAACGTGCGGTTTGTGAAGAAAACGCAACGATGGAATGGATTGATGGTAACATCGGTTCTAAATTAACGATGAAATACCCAGCAGTTATCTTAAAAGGCGAAGGCGCTCGTGGTTTAACATTATCAATCGCGATTGCTGGTAAAGGCCAACACCAAGATGCTGGTGCGAAAATGATTCACTTAGCACCAAACACGTCTTCAACAATCGTTTCTAAATCGATTGCGAAGCATGGTGGTAAAGTAACTTACCGTGGTATCGTACACTTCGGACCAAAAGCGAAAAACTCTCGCTCTAACATCGAGTGTGACACGTTAATCATGGATAACCAATCTACATCTGATACAATTCCTTACAACGAAATCAAAAACGATTACGTTTCACTTGAGCACGAAGCGAAAGTATCGAAAGTATCAGAAGAACAATTATTCTACCTAATGAGCCGTGGTATTTCTGAGCAAGAAGCTACAGAAATGATCGTAATGGGCTTCATCGAGCCATTCACTCGCGAACTTCCAATGGAATACGCAGTTGAAATGAACCGCCTAATCAAGTTTGAGATGGAAGGTTCTATTGGTTAATAGATAAAGTAGAAGCGCCCTGCTGTGCAGGGCGCTTTTTTGTTTTGCGGATTTGTCTTGGCTTGGGAGAGGATACCCGGGTGGGTGTTCAGTTAAATATATCAACGATTTTTCAAATATATCGATCATAAACGGGAATATATCAACGATTATTTCAATATATCAACGTTTCGACAAGGAATATCGATTTGTCGACAAGATAAGACAAAAGAAAATCCTCACATACCCTAAATATTTTATAAGAACAGAGAACGACTAGGTTTAAGACAAAGATACTGACAAATCCACTTGAACAACCACCCACTGAATTCTCTATTAAACTTTTTGACAAATCCACCCCTCCCTCCACTATCTGGAATTCTTTCCTGCATTAGCAAAAGTTTCTCATATGAAAAGGACAATCTTTTGCTTTTTCTCACAATGCGAGTACAATGTAAAATAGCAAGAAAAGACGAAAAGTATTTACAGGATTATTGTGTGCGCATAGCGTAAATGGCAGTAAGGAACTGAGAGGAGGTTTTTTCTCTGAATACAAATAAAGAAACAATCATCCACCTTTATCATACAAACGATATACATAGTCATTTTGAAAATTGGCCGCAAATTTCTCGGTTTGTTCTAGGGGAGAAAAAGCGAAGACAGGAAGCGGGAGAGACTGTTTTGACGGTTGATATTGGTGATCATGTGGATCGTTTTCATAGTATTTCGGAAGCGACAAATGGCCTTGGGAATACGAAGCTTTTAAATGAGGCGTTATATGATTATGTAACGATCGGAAATAATGAAGGCATTACGTTAGCGAAGGAGCATTTGAATCGTCTATATGATGATGCTGGATTTGAGGTGCTCGTTGCGAATTTATTTAAAAAAGAAGGGGTACGTCCAGCGTGGGCGAAGCCTTATAAATTACATACGACGACAGATGGGATTATCATTGCTTTTATCGGATTAACGGTAGCTTATCCAGAGTTTTATCATATGCTCGATTGGCATATTGAAGATCCGCTTATCCATTTAGAGTCTATTTTAGAAGAAGTGAAAGATGAGGCGCATATTACCGTTGTCCTATCTCACCTTGGAAAAAGTATGGATGAGTATATGGCAGAGCATTATGATATAGATGTTATTTTAGGTGCACATACGCATCATTTATTTGAGCGTGGTGTTCTACTGAACAATACTTTACTTTGCTGTTGTGAAAAGTGGGGACGTTACGTTGGCCACGTTCAGCTTACTGTGGATAAAGAGACGAAGAAGCTGTTGAAAAAAGACGGTAGAGCGATTAAGACGGAACGGTTAGGTGCTTATAGCGAGCCGTTATCCACAATTGAAATACTGCAGGAAGAAAGTAAGCATATAATGGCAGAGCCTGTCGTTCATTTAAAAGAGTCATTACCGGTTGATTGGTTTCAGGAGACGCCGTTTTCTCATATGTTAGCAAGTGCGCTGAAAACATGGTGCGATGCAGAGATTGGCATGGTGAACGCCGGTGTACTTCTTGAAGGGCTAGAAGAGGGTGTTGTAACGCGCGGAGATATTCACAGAATTTGTCCACATCCAATTAATCCGTGTGCTTTGAAAGTTCCAGGAAAGATATTAAGAGAAGTTATTTTGAAAGCACGTAAACCGAACATGGAGAATCTTGAGGTGAAAGGATTCGGATTTCGGGGGAAAGTGATGGGGAAAATGATTTATGCTGGTGTAGAAGTCATTCCAGATACGATTCCTGGCAATAAAATTTTATTAGAAGATGTATTGATTAACGGCGAATCGCTGGAGTTAGACCGTATATATACGGTAGGAACAATCGATATGTTTACGTTTGGATACTTATACCCAGAGCTATCCACACTTTCTAGCAAACAATATTATATGCCAGAACTACTTAGAGATGTGTTAACGGATATGTTAATAACTCATACAACTTCCGTTAAACTATAGGCTAGTTAACTTGTAACACTCATTTTTCTCTTGTCATACAGATAAGAAAGAGAGGAGTGTGAACTATGGTTAATGTGGAGCCAATTATAATTGATAATTATACGTTTATTGCGGTTAGCGTGAAACTTCCAAAGACGAATTTGCTAGCTGTAATGAGCGATAAAGGATATATTATGTGTGGTGCATTAGATGTAGGTCTTTTAAATGAGAAATTAGGTAATCGAGGAATTATTGCTGGCCGTGCGGTTGGTGTAAGAACGATTGAACAACTTCTTGAAGCGCCACTAGAATCGGTAACGACTGGAGCTGAAGCGTTAGGCATTCCAGTAGGAACGATTGGAAAAGAAGCATTATTAAAAATGAGATAAGCATATATCGTCCCTCCTTCTTGCATAGAAATGATATAAGAAGGAGGTTTTTTTATGAGTATATTTCGCTCGAAAAACTCGCGGTTTCGAAGGGGACCTATTGCCTTTCGGTATATACTGCTTATGTCGTTTATTCTTTTTGTTATATTACTTACGCAAGGGTTGTGGATTGTGAATAATAGTATTCAGCCGACCTTAATTAAATATGGGGAAGTAGAGACACATAAAATGGCGACAGCAATTATGACGAAGGCGGTAAAGGATAGAATTAATGAAGGATTCGATGTCGATTCATTAATGAAAGTACAGAATGATAAAAACGGAAAAGTATCCACAATTAATTTAAATACGAAGCAAGTAAATGAAATCGTAACGTCAACGACCACGTACATAGAAAAATATTTGCAACAAGTAGAACAAGGAAAGTTGAAGGAGCTAGGTATTTCTGAAAAAAACGGGGCGACTATGGCAGTTCCTTTTGGACGTGTAACTGATAATGCACTCCTTGGTAATATAGGACCAGATATTCCGATTCATTTCACGCCAATTGGGCATGTGAATACAGATATTAAACAAAAAATTGAGCCGCATGGAATTAATACTACAGCGATTCAAATTGTTATGGAAATGGAAGTAACATTGCAAGTAATTATTCCATTTCATACGAAAGAGATAACTGTGAAACAAAATGTTCCGATTGCGACGCGTATCGTTCAAGGGGAAGTGCCTACGTATTATGGAAGCGGAAGTGTTGCTGTACCTGATAAAAAGAAAACAGATAGTTAGTTGCATATAAAGTGAAACTTGGCTGAGCCGGGCTTTTACTGGATAAAAAATAACCGTAGCAATGCAGCTACGGTTATCTTTTTGTATTTGCTCGTTCTTTGCGTTCCCAAAGGCTTAAATGCATGTATGGATCGAAGGCCCATTCTGTATAGCCATTGTCTTTATATATGCCAAAATGTAAGTGGGGTGGGAATTTTCCGGCTGTACCAGGAGGTCCATAACCAGTGCTACCAACAAATCCAATTACTTTTCCTGGCTCAACAATTTGTCCAAGCTGTATTTCTTTTGAGAACCCGCCTAAATGAGCGTAATAATGGTAATTGTTATGAAGGTCACGAATACCAATGCGCCATCCACCAAGGCGGTTCCAGCCTTTTGTTTCAATAATGCCATAGCAAGTCGATCTTACTGGCACGCCATATCCGGCGAAAATATCGGTTCCTTCATGAATTCGTCTTCCGCCAAAACTTCTTCCAGCGCCGAAAGTACTACGGTAGCTATGGTCACTACGAATCGGAAGAGGAAAAGCATTTCCTTCTAAATTAATACGTCCATAATGTTTATAAATTTGGGCGTACTCGCTAATTAAATCAACTGTTTTTGCACGTCTATAATATTCCCAAAGCATAATTTTAATACGGTCTTCTGACGTTCCTTGTTTCCTTAAAATAGTCGCTGCGGTATGCAGAAGATCACGGTCGCTATTTGCATTTGCAAATCCATCTTTGTCACCATCTAAACCTATTCCGCCAAATAGAGAAATTGTATGGGGGAGAGTATCGTTACTATTAACAGGTCCAGCCCATATTTCTGGTTTGAAATAAAGGGAAATGATGGCATCTGGTTTTTTTGGAATATCTTTTCTTACGCTCCGTATATTTCTTTCATATTGATCCATTGCAGCTAAGTAATACCATGGAATGCCTGAAGACTGCTCGGTTTCTTTATATAGTGCCATGCGCTTTTCGTATATGCTTTGCTGATTATCTTCACCGTAAGCGATGTTTTGGTGGAGAAGAAAACAAATAGAAAGCAAAAGAGAAATTTTTCGAAGCATGAAATAGACTCCTTTCACAACATCACTCTTTTTAGTGTGGGATATACGGAGTATTTCATTATAGGGAACGATTGGAAAAAATCTTAGAATCTTCATTTGAGCAAATCGCTTTCATACGTTAGAATAGATATGTTACATTGAAAGAAGCGAACACGGTAAACTATTTCATATTGTGCGGAGTTGATAACCATGACAAAACAAACAGAATATAAGCGCAAGCCCGAATGGTTGAAAATTAAGTTAAACACGAATGAAAACTATACAGGCTTAAAGAAAATGATGCGTTCTAAGAATCTTCATACCGTTTGTGAAGAGGCAAAATGTCCGAATATTCATGAATGCTGGGCTGTAAGAAAAACAGCAACATTTATGATTTTAGGTGCGGTTTGTACACGTGCTTGTCGTTTTTGTGCGGTTAAAACAGGCTTACCAACTGAGCTTGATTTACAAGAACCAGAACGCGTAGCAGATTCAGTAGTACAAATGGGCTTAAAGCACGTTGTTATAACAGCGGTTGCACGTGATGATTTAAAGGACGGCGGAGCAGCTGTTTTTGCTGAAACAGTACGAGCAGTACGTCGTAAAAACCCATTCACGTCTATCGAAGTATTACCATCTGATATGGCTGGGGTAGAAGAAAACTTAAAAATGTTAATGGATGCAAAACCAGATATTTTAAACCATAACATTGAAACAGTACGTCGATTATCTAACCGAGTTCGCGCTAGAGCAAAGTATGACCGTTCATTAGAGTTTTTACGTCGAGCAAAAGAAATGCAGCCTGATATTCCAACTAAATCGAGCATTATGGTCGGCTTAGGTGAAACAAGAGAAGATTTAATTGAAGCAATGGATGACTTACGTGCAAACAATGTGGATATTTTAACTCTTGGACAATATCTACAACCATCTAAGAAGCATTTACCAGTTATTAAATATTATCCACCAGCAGAATTTGCAGAGCTTAAAGAAATTGCACTTAGCAAAGGATTTAGCCACTGTGAAGCTGGCCCACTTGTGCGTTCTTCTTACCATGCGGACGAGCAAGTACGTTCTGCAAAAGAAAAAACAGCAGAAGCTAAATAATGAAAAAAGAGAGCTAACGATCAGCTCTCTTTTTGTTTGTACTCTAAAACGGTATTTGTACATGTTAATAAAATCTTTTTTAATTCTTCTGTGGATAATTCAATTGTAAATTCAGGTACACCAGGTGTAATTAAAATTTTATCGTACGTATAAACGGAACTGTCCACAATAATTGTTACTTCTTGTGAATAACCAAAAGGAGCTACACATCCTGGAGTACAGCCAGTTTCCATTCTTAGTTCATCAGGAGAACAGAGCGATAAGCGTTCTCCCGTTATTTCTTTCATCTCTCCGCGGTTAAGCCGATTTCCTTCTAACGTAAAAAACACATAAAAATTTCCAGATGTTGATTTTAAAAATAAGCTTTTACTTGGAGTACCTTGTAAGCCAAGTCTTTCACGTACAATCCGATCCGTCTCATAATCGAGTACTGGTTCGTGTTCGAATTTTTCATAAGAAACATTTGTTTTATGTAGTAAAGCAAGTACGTCTTCGTACATATGAAATGATACCCCTTTCTATTGTTAGAACAGTCTCTTCTCGTGGCGTCAACTGAATGTTTTGGAAAGGGATATTACTTGGACGATGCTTCCCATAAGCGTGTTATGATACATTGTTCGTCGATTGTAATTTCGTAAATATCAGGATTCGTTAAAGTTCTCCATTCATTAAAGCCAATCGTATGATTAAAATGCTTTAAAATGAGCGTAAGTAAATTGCCATGTGTAACAAGTAGTGTTGTCGTATGGTTTAATTGTAAAACGTCTTGAATAAGCGATATGGCACGGTCTGTTGCTTGTTTTGTTGACTCTCCGCCTGAAAAGGCAATATCTATATTCGTAAAAGTGGATTCTAGTTTTTGCATCCAATCATCCATTGGAACGTTGCTCAATATGCGTTCAGTTAATCGTTCATCTTCTTGGATAGATAAGTTAGCTTGGAGTGCATAGGGCCGAATGGAATCGATAGCTCGGACAAATGGGCTTGAAATAATATGATCGATTTGTAGAGTATTTTCTAAGAGGAATGTAGCAAGGGTATTTGCTTGGTCTTTTCCATCGGTCGTTAATTCAGCATCACATTCTTGCCCAGTTGCTGAACAATGTCGTATTAAAATAATTTTCTTCATAATTCATCCCCATCTTTCAAGTTGACGCTATATACTTCGACAAATGTGGAAATAATTCCTTTTTATTGGAAACAGCATATGGATTTAAATATGTGGAAAAGTAATGTGGATAATAAAAAATTGAGGTGCAATGATGAAAAAAATGATATGTATCGTATTCATTATTTGTTTTCTTGCGCAATTGTCCACAACATATGCAGAATCCAACCGAAAACTAAATTATCCAAGCAATCAAAATAAGTCATTTGTGAGTGGGGATGTTTTTTATAAACAGTTAGATAAGAAAATTTATAAAGAGTACAAAAATGCAGCATATAGTGTTCGTAAAAAAATTTCATTTAAAGAAGTGGCTGATGAGGAATTTTCTTTCCTGCAAAAAACAGCTGTCGGTTGTCGAAGTAGAGTGGTGCTTCAAGATTTTTTTGTTCACCCTGATCGCCAAGTTTATTTTTTCGCTTCTTTTACTCAAAATGAAGTAGAAGCGTTTCATAAGTACATCGTTATAGATGCAGAAACAAAGAGGGAGCTGCAAGAGGGCAAAAGTTATCATCCATATAAAAAATAAACCACCAATTTTGGTGGTTTATTTTTTACTCCGGTACACTCATTAATTTCTCTTTCATTTTGCGAATAAGAACGACAGCGCCAATTGTACACAGAAGTGTAATTCCTTCGGCAACGAAGATGTTGATTGTTTTTGTTTGGTAAAGTGCCGCGAAAAAGTCTACAAATGCGTGGAATAGTATAGCGTATACTAGGAAGATGTATTTCTTCTGTTTTACTGCGTATAAAACAAGCATTGTAAAGGCGATTTGAAGCACGAGTGCCATAATTCTTTCTAAGCTACCAAGGAAGTATAAGTAGGCAGGTTGCTGAATTAACATGTCCTGTAAAATACTGAGCTCGGGTTTTTGTTCAATCAGTCGAGAGAAGCTACCATCGTTAATAGAATTAGCAAAAATTAATGCTTGTAATGCAGAAAAACCGCCAATTAAAATAGATTCAATTCCGCCGTGACCAATTCCATAAGCGAAGCCATCTTTATATTCTAGATATTTTTTTAGTAAGAAGAAGAAGGCAACGAAGCGTCCTAATTCTTCAAAAATACCAGCAGTCAATCCGCCATAAATTGCGAAGACAAACGGATTTTCTAAAAATGGAGCGATTGTTGGATTACCGCGCATAAATAGGTGGAATGGTGTTTCAAGAATTTGGGTGAATCCGATAAAGATAAGAACACCAACGCCGACTACTTTCCAATTAATATTATATTTTTTACGGAAATAAACGAGTACGATAATTGGGACCAGAATCGAGACAATGAGTTGAAAAATGATGCTGGCAATTACAGTATTTGAAACCATACTTTCACCGCTTTCTAATATATGTACATATCTATTATGCATGAAATAGGGGAGAGATGAAACTTTTAGAAAGAAAATGAATTTACTTATTGACTCTAACGTTGCGTCATACTTTATCGTATGTACTAAGGGGGAGATACAAATGACAATGAGAGTAAAAGAAGTAGCTGATTTAGTTGGAATTAGTGTGCGCACACTGCATCATTACGATGAAATTGGGTTGTTAACCCCAGACGAGACGACAGAGTCTGGATATCGTCTGTATTCCAATGAAAATTTAGAGACATTGCAGCAAATTTTGTTTTTTAAAGAGCTTGGCTTCCCTTTGAAGAAAATTAAAGAGATTATCATGAGTCCATCATTTGATCGCGAAGAGGCACTACAGCTTCATAAGAAGATGCTTCTTGAAAAGCGTGCCAGATTAGATAAGGTGATTGCGACGATTGATAAAACAATTCAGCATACAAAAGGAGAGATTGAAATGACGAATAAAGAGAAATTTGAAGGATTCGATTTCAGCCATAACCCATATGAAGAAGAAGCACGTGAAAAATGGGGAGATGCAGCTGTAGATAAAGCGAACGAATATGCAAAAGGTATGTCAAAAGAGAACCAAGAGGAGTTTAATGCTATTTATAGAAATTTAGCAACGCTTAGACACGATGCACCAGATTCTAAAGAGGCGCAGGCAGCTATCAAAGTATGGTACGATTACTTGCAAAACTTTAGTCACTATTCATTAGACGCTTTTAAGGGACTCGGTCAAATGTACGTCGCTGATGAGCGCTTTACGAAAAATATCGATAAGTTTGGCGAGGGGTTAGCGCAGTTTATGTGTGATGCGATGGAGATTTATGCGGATCGTAATAAAAAATAAAAAGTAAAACAGGTGGAGGTTCTCTCCACCTGTTTTACTTTTTAATCATATTATTTAAAGTCTGATCCCCCGTATTGTTCAAATGAGGATTTTTACTCATTTCACGTTTTAGCATATCGAGGCTTTGCGTATATTCTGTATCATTTAATGCGCCAGATTGAAGCCCTTGAATTTGAGAAATCAACTTTTGGTCTGTTGATACATATGCTTTATAATAGCGAGGGACGATGGACAAAGCGGTTTTATATACTTGATCTGCTACGAGTTTTGGATCCGTTGTGTTTGCACGGTATACAACAAATACTTCATCATCGGTAACGAGTGTAGCAGCGTTTGTAACGTCAGGAAGTTTGACTGTCATGCTTGTAATCATTTCAGCGACTTTCTCGCGATTAATGGCCCCTACTTGTTTGTTAGATACTTCATGCTTTTGTTTAGAAGAATAACCGACTCTTGTGAGTCTTGTATTTGTATTTTCCGTATGATACATGTCGTTTTTATTGGAAACAAGAACACGGCTTCCTTCTTCACGTTCCATTTCAGCTTTGTTCGCTGATTGGCAGCCTGCAAATAAGGAAAGAGTGAGAAGGGAAAGTAAAATTTGTTTTTTCACGATGTATCACCTCCTTCTCCATAGCATGTACTACTTTGCAATTTTTTGTATTTGAAATTGTTGGTTGTTATGCTTTGTGATACGATAAAAAGAAGAATGCTTAGAGAGGAAGTTAATGATGGAGCAAAAGCAAGAGCAAGAGATTCATGCTACGGTGAGCATTAATAATGTTCAGTACGAAGTAATTAAAAACTTTCGTGACGGTTTTAGTGAAGAAGCATTTAAAGAGCGCTATGCAGAAATTTTAAATAAATATGATTATATCGTTGGAGACTGGGGATATGAGCAACTTAGACTGCGAGGATTCTTTGATGATAGTAACCAACGTGCGACATATGATACGAAAATTAGTACGTTAACGGAGTATTTATACGAGTACTGTAACTTCGGTTGTGCACACTTCGTATTACGAAAAGTGAAGAAATAAAAAAATCCTCTTACAATTGTAAGAGGATTTTTTACATATTCTCGCTTATAAACAAATCGAGATATGATCGCCTTCAGAAAGTATTGCATTTGGTTTCATTTGTTGTCCATTTAATTGAATATCCCCATTTTTAATTTTATTCACAATGCGTGTACGGCTCCAGTCGGAAATATATGTGGATAAGGCTTTATCAATGCGGTGGGAACCGAAAACGATATCTAATACGATCGTGATTTCAGCTACGCCACTTTCTTTATGTTGCGTAATAGAAATAGTAGTACTTGTTTCTGTTTGATCTTGCTGAGTCATATCAATCGTTTCAACGTGATCAGTAAATGATTTATAAATACGCAGTTTTTGATTCCACGTATGATCTTTCGAACATTTATAAATGGCAAAGCGGTATATGTTTTTTCCATTGGCGTTATGCCTACGAATATTCGTATCAGTAAATAGGGTAGTACGTCCGCAATTTTTACAATATTTTTCGATTGTGTGTTGCTGATTTTCATATAAACTCCAAGAAAGTTGTACTTTCTGCATTTTCCTTCACCTCTTATAGTAGTGGCAAAGAAACGTAATACAGCTATTTGGATGTCTTGTAGTATGAAGACATGAGAAAAAGACAAAAATAAAAGGAGGTTCCCCAAAGAGGAACCTCCGTAAACATCATACTACAGATGCAATACGTTCCTTTGTAATGGGAATGGGCAGACTACTCCCTTGAAAAAGCGTGGTGCTTTTTTGAGAGTAATGCTATCCAATTGCTGGTCCATTACAAAGTAAATGTTGGCATACGTAGATAACGTCCTTTCTATCCAAATAGATTTATTCTTCATTATAACATATAATACTGAAAATTCGGAATAATGAAGGCGGAAAAACACCAGCTAAAATAGCTGGTGCATACGATAAATTATATAAGTTCAAATAAAAATGAGCGTAATTCTTCTGCAATTTCTTCAGTCATAGAAAATGCGTGCTCTAAGTAGCCTGGTTCGTTTAAATCGTCAGCACCGATAATTGCAAATTTATTACTTTGCATATCAAGTACAATTGTTTTACCGTAATGACGATCGGAGTATAAAAGCGCTAAATCGTGACGCTCATTTTCTCCCATAAAGCTAACGAAACGAGTTTTTGTAGCGACAGTGTCGTCGTACAGAAAGAAACGTTCTTCCATACACATGGCTCCTTTATTAAATATCTAAGTTTAAGTGTGGTTTATGATCTAAATGGTGATGTGTTTTAATGAATCGTACTGTTCTTGTTTTGTAACGCATTACGATAGAGTATGTTTCAGCTAAATCTCCGCCAAGGAATTTAACACCGTCTAATAACTCACCAGCAGATACACCAGTTGCTGAGAAGATTGCATCATCCCCAGATACTAAGTCATCTAACATAAGAAGTTGACGAGGGTCTTCTAATCCCATTTCACGACAACGAGCTTCTTCTTCTTCGTTCATTGGAACTAAGCGAGCTTGCATTTCACCTTCAAGGCACTTTAATGCTGCTGCAGAAATAACACCTTCTGGAGCTCCGCCAATACCTACGAATAAGTCGATACCCGTTCCAGGTAGTGCTGTTGCGATTGACGCACCAACATCACCGTCACCAAATAATTTTACGCGTGCACCTTTTGCACGAACACGGTCAATAATATCTTGATGACGTTCACGTTCTTGAACGATAACCGTTAGGTCACGAATCTTTTTATTGTTAGCTTCTGCTACAATTTCAATTGTTTTTTCAATTGGATCATCTAAGCTAATTTTACCAGCTGCTTTTGGACCAACCGCGATTTTTTCCATGTACATATCAGGAGCATGAAGAAGGTTCCCTTTGTCTGCGATTGCAATAACTGCCATTGCATTTGCAAGACCTTTTGCAACGATGTTTGTACCTTCTAATGGATCAACGGCGATGTCTACTTCCGGACCGTTACCTGTTCCTAGTTCTTCACCAATATACAACATCGGTGCTTCATCAAGTTCTCCCTCACCAATTACAACTGTACCTGCCATGTTTACTGAATCGAACATATCACGCATTGCTGTAGTTGCTGCATCATCTGCTTCATTTTTCTTTCCGCGGCCCATCCACTGTGCGGATGCTAAGGCTGCTGCTTCTGTTACACGGACAATTTCTAGTGCGAGTTCACGTTCCAAGATTCCATTCCTCCAATTTCAAAAATCATACAAATATAACTATAACAAATAACGGAGAAAAGGTGAATTCGAAAAATTGTCGATTTTTTCAGAAGAAAGCGTTACAATTAAAATGTAAATGCTTTAATTTCCAGGTAGGTGACATTCATGTATTTTGTAGACAGAAAGAAAATAGAACAAATGCTAGTATGTTTAGAACGAGCAACAAGTACATTTCAAGAGAAAAAGATATATGAAACCGAGTTTGAATTTTACGCATTAGAGCGCATAGCCCATCTGATTATTGATACTGTATTAGATGTAGGAAATGCGATGATTGATGGATTTATTATGCGCGATCCAGGAAGCTATGAAGATATTATTGATATTTTAATGGACGAGCGAGTGATAAGTGAAGAAGATGGACAAGGGATGAAAGAAATTATCCTTCTTCGAAAGATGCTTACGCAAGATTATATTCAAATGAATCATGACGAATTATATAAGACGATTCAAAAACATATTGCAGTGGTAGAAAAATACCCAGCAAATATTCGCAGTTATTTAGAAAAGGAATTAGGACCTGTATCTGCATTTGTACCAGAATAATTATGCTTATAAGATCCCCAGAGAATGCCTTTTGGGGATCTTATATTGTATGTGAGAAAGAAAAGGGAGAAGGGTGAAGTATGGGGGAAGCACGTACTACGAAAGACGAGATTGTACAATTGTTGAAAGTAAAGGGAGAGCACACAGTAGCTGAACTAGCTGACGTTTTAGAGATTACAGAAATGGCAATCAGAAGACATTTAAGTAATCTTGAGAAAGACGGACTCATTTATTCTAAGATGGTAAGGCAACATGTCGGAAGACCAACTTATTTGTATGGATTAAGTGAAAAGGGAGAAGATACATTCCCGAAAGAGTATAAGCAATTTGCGATTGATATGTTAGAAGATTTAGCTCGAATGGGCGATGAAAAAATACTTCGTTACGTTTTAAAAGAGAGAACGAAGCGAATGGAAGAACAGTTGCAAAAGAGAGTAAGTAATCAAAAGAATTTAGCATATAAAGTGCAAGAGATAGCAGCTATGCAAGAGAAAAATGGTTATATGGTTCAAATAAAGAGAGATGGAGAGAACTCTTTCGTAATTGAAAAACAAAACTGTCCATTAAAAGAAATTGCAGAGAGATTCCCGCAAGTATGTGAAGATGAAAAAGAGATGTATAATCGTTTATTTACGAACGCAGAAGTGAAAACGCTAGCAAACATGTGCGAGGGCGATTGTAGTTGTTCTTACCAAATAAAAGAGAAAAAATGAACGTTATGGGGCGCTTTAAGGTAAAGCGTTTTTTTCTTTGGAAAAAGCGGGTAATATAAGAGTGGTATGATAGGTGAGAACGTTAGCATAGAAGGAGAGACATAATGATGTATAAAGGTTACTTAATTGACTTAGACGGTACGATGTATCGCGGAGAAGAACAAATTGAAGAAGCGAGCGACTTCGTAAAAGCTTTAGGAGAGCGCGGCATTCCTTATTTATTCGTTACGAATAACTCAACGCGTAAACCAGAACAAGTGGCAGAAAAACTTGTTCGTTTCGATATTCCAGCGAAAGCAGAGCAAGTATTCACAACGAGTATGGCGACTGCGAACTTCATTTATGAACGTAAACAAGATGCAACTGTATATATGATTGGTGAAGAAGGCTTACACGATGCACTTGTGGAAAAAGGATTTGAACTTGTGGATGAAAATCCTGATTTCGTTGTTGTTGGTTTAGATCGTGACATCACATATGAAAAGTTAGCAAAAGCGTGTCTTGCTGTGCGTAATGGCGCAACGTTTATTTCGACAAATGGGGACATTGCCATCCCAACTGAGCGCGGGTTATTACCAGGTAACGGTTCATTAACATCGGTTGTAGCAGTATCAACAGGTGTGGATCCAATCTTTATCGGAAAACCAGAATCAATCATTATGGAACAAGCTTTAAAAGTTCTTGGTATAGGAAAAGATGAAGCATTAATGGTTGGGGATAACTATGATACAGACATTTTAGCAGGAGTAAATGCTGGTATGCATACGCTTCTTGTCCACACTGGAGTCACAACTGTGGAGAAGTTAACAGAATACGAAGTTCAACCGACGCAAGTTGTGCATAACTTGACGGAGTGGATTGAGAAGATGTAATGAAAAAAGCTGTTCCAAACTTTGGAACAGCTTTTTTTATTTCGTTGTGACTAGTGTCGATTTTTGTCGGTAAGTCGATATATTTGAAAAATCGCCGATATAATCTGAGTTACGCCGATATATTTAGAAAATCGCTGATATAATCTGAGTTGCGCTGATATATTAAAAAAATCGCTGATATAATTTTATTAGAATGCACGATTCACAACGTCTTTTACTTCTTCAAGATATTGTTTACGCACATCATTATCCACAGAAGGGACACTTGTATAGAATGTATGCTCAAGTGTTTCAATACCTGTAAAGTCAAAAATACCAACATCCGCTGTTTTCTTCATTGCATCAAACATGCCGCCTGCTGTGTATGCCTCTTTCGTATTACCCATTGTAGATAATAACAATCCTTTTTTACCGCTTAATAACTTTTCAATGCCGTTTTCACCGTAAGCATAAGCAAATCCATGGCTAAACACACGGTCAACGTATCCTTTTAAAATAGCAGGAAGTCCCGCCCACCAAACTGGATAAATAAATGTAATGCTATCAGCCCAAGAGATATGCTCTTGTTCTTCTTTAATATCTTCGGGTGTATTTCCTTGAGAAAATGAGATGAAATCGGAAGCGCCTAATACTGGATTGAAGTTTAATTCGTATAGATCGCGAACGCGTACTTCATGACCTTTTTCTTCTAATTCACGTTTTACCGTTTCTAAAATCGCATGGTTGAAGCTTTCTGTATTTGGGTGTGCATAAACGATTACATGTTTCATTGTTCTTCCTCCTATTTGTGGATATGTGAATAGCTATTTGTATATCTGTAACTATTATGGTTACTACTTTTATAGAAGTCAAGTAATACATATGTATGTATAAAAAGACGCTCGAAAATCGCCTTTTTATACCCCGCTCATACAAAGTACAAAGAAGACGAATAAAATGATAACAATACCAATGCCAAAGTTAAATACGAGAGTACTATCCATATATGTAGCCTCCTTGTTTGAAAGTAAAAAGCACTCTAGTTAAGAGTGCTTTTTTTATTTTGAATCTACTTTATAACTTTTAGAAAGTGATTCATGCGTGTAATGATTTACATTATTTTATGTATTTATACTTTGAAATGAGTAAGTCCTTGTTGGATATAGAAAAAAAGACACTCGTTCGAGTGTCTTTTAAGATGACAAAATGTGCCAATTGCTTGAGGTTGATAAGACGCTAATTTCCGTGTTAACGCCTTTTCTTTAATCAAGAAGTGTAGCAACAGCGATTCAAATAAATTGTACCATCTGTTTAATCGCGGTGCGTATGCAATTGTGCATATTATGATCATGAGGTAGGTAATGAACTGTGAATAATTTGAAGTGATTTATTTACGATTTCTTCTGCGGCATATATGCCGATTGCGTCTGTTTTTAAAATATGGGGTTGTAAGTTATCATGCATTGCCCCTAACTCACCATGAAGTGGTGCGAAGGCATGGTTCGCCTTTTCAAGCATGCATAAATCAAGTAAAGAATCCCCAGCTGTAATAATCGTATCTATTTGCAAAATTTCTTTTATATATTGCACGGCGTCCCATTTATTAATTGGTTTTGGTACAAAGTATAGCTTTCTACCTTGAAGTGAATGATTCCAGCCTTGTTTGTCTAACCAGGAAGTGAAAGATGATAATTCATCATAAGGAATGTTCTCCCGTTTAATAATGCAATAATGGAATAGATCATCGGCTGTTTTTTGTGATATAACCCAATCTTTATGAGCTATTTGTCCAAATTCCTTTAGTATGTCGTTTCTCTCTATACATTCAACCGATAGTCTTTCTTTTACTGTCCTGTTCCAAGTACCATCTTGTTTCCCGTTATGAAGGATATTACCGCCATTACTTGTAATGACGTATTCGGGAATGATTTCGTCTTGGAATAAAGCAATCCGCTGAAACTGCTCAATAGTTCTTGTTGTAACTGGGATGAAATGTGAGTGCAGTTGTAATTTTTTTAGTAGTGAAATGGTTTTATGTGATATAAAAGAAATTTCTTTTCCATCTAAAGTTTCAATGAGTTGAATTGATTCATCTTCTATAGGGGCACGAAACGATTTCCGGGAATAAATAAGCGTTTGATCAAGATCACTGGCGAAAATCATATTGTTTCCTTCCTAAGAGGCTTAATGAGCCCGCAACATGAATAAGCCATATTCTCATAGAGTTCAATAGGGACATTCTTTTCTTTAGCAAGAAGTAAAATATGCTTTAAATCGGGATTGTTTTGCTTACGTATTAAAATTTTCCACGGTATTCTCCGGAGTAATACGCGAGTTGTTTCACCGACTCCTGGTTTAATTAAGTTAATATCGTCAATTTCAAAGTGATTTTGGATAGACTGTATATCTTTTAATCCTTGCCAAGAGGGATCAGTGTAAGTTGAAGTAATATAACGTAATTGATTATCTATATGAGAATGAACAGAAGGGAATAAATCTGTTACCTCATCAACGAAGAAATTTGATAAGTCTTCTTGCTCTAGCTCTTTATAATATTTAACACCATGAAAATCATTTGGACCGATATAGGTATCATTTAGTACAGTGCGGCTAATTAGTCCAGAGACAGTTGCATTTAAGCAAGCGCTAGGAATAAGAAAATCTTCACGTGTACCGTAAATTGAAGTACAGTAACCGGGATCAGCAAGCACAGCCATACAATGAGAAATGTGTGTATTATTTCGTTCGTTAAATGTGTGTACGGCATATTCTAATTCTTTTTTTATTGCACCTTTCCCAGTCCATCCATCAATGAATTGAATTGTTTCTTTAGGGTGATGTTCCAAAATATAATGGAGTGCATTTTCATCAATACCGCGTCCGCGAACAATAGAAATACAATAGTGAGGTACATCAAGGTTGTATTGATAGCGTATGTAGCGTTTAATAAGAATGCCAATAGGTGTACCAGCACGAGCTAATGAAACGAGGACAAGGTTAGTTCCTTTAGTCTGTATAATTTGTTCGGCGACAACTCCAACAGCGATGGCTAGTTTGTGTTTGTATTGTTGCAGGGAAGAAAAGAATAAATCCATATACGCTTTAGATGGTTTATATTCCATTGGTAACATTTCAGAATAATGTGTGCCAGCTTGAATTGCTTGTTCTCTAGTTTCTGTGGAACTTTCTTTCATTAAATTACTAATATCTTTTAATAGAAAAATAGCATCATTTGGATCATAACTACTAATATGAGAATTTACTTTTACCATAATTATCAACCTTCCTTTTCTATGCTATTTGAAAATGAGACGATATGAATAAAAGGAATAACTGTTTGTAACTGCTGTAGAAGAGGAAACAGGGCTTCTTCTCCTAAATCACGCTCAATAAAAACAAATACTTCATCGTAATCATGAGGTGAAATATTATAAAAGTAATTTGTAATAGTAGAATCTTCAGGACTTGGATATGAGAAATGATTATGAATGGCATAGTTCACATCATTTGAAACAGGATGGATAGGGCTTCTCGTTGTAGATTGATATAAAATATTTTCACCCATTTCAGCAGCAATTTTCATTGGGATATACATAAATTCACCCGTTCCGAGACAGAGTGTTCGTTTTCCCATTCTTTCTCTTTTTAAAGCTTTTCCTGCTTCTTGAGCGAAAGAATGAATGTGCTTTTGTTCATATGCTGAAATGCCGAATCGCCCGGTATATTTTATATAATTTAATGTATAGGGTGATGTTGGGCAGATAAGGGTATGCTTTTTGAAATCAGGTTTTGTTTCTTCAATTTGAATATCTGTTTTTGAAATATTCAATGGTTGGCCAGTTGTATGAATACTGCCTTCTAATAAAGAAATAACATGAATCTTAATTTGAAGTTCTTCTTCTAATTGTTTAAATTGTTTTCTATTAGTATGAGAACGCCAGTCTAATAAAGAAGCAATTATATATTCTTCTCGTGGGAATTTATTTTGAATAGATCTAATAATATTTAATGCTGTTTTTCCTGTTGTCATCTCATCATCTACGAGAACAATTGGATTGTTGTTTTGAAAAAAGCTTTCATCTACATAACAACGGTGCGATGTTGCATGAGAATGTTCTTCCTCAAATGTAATGACAGATTCTAGGTGGGGTATCGATTCCCTAGTTGTATGTACATACTTTGCATTTTGAAAGCATTGAAACATAGAATGACCAAGTGATGTCGCTGTTTCAGCGAATCCGATGAACAAAACTTCTTCTTGCAGAGGATATTGATAACGAAATACTTCCTCTGGGATTTCATCAATTTCTAATGAAATGAGATTTAAAATTTCTTTTTGAAATGGATGAGAAATATTATGTAGTATTTCCATATATCTTGCAGCGAGAGCAACTCCACTTGATAGAGAGACTGCAGGTTTAATAGGAAGATGCTTTCCAAGGATTGTACTCACAAATAAAAAACTACGTTTCTTATTTATTCTCGCAGCCATTTGAAAAAGATTGTCTAGCGCTAAATTATATGGATTATCACGTACTTCTACATGAACTTGTATATTATTTAAAACGTTATACGTGTTGCTTTGCTTTTGCAATAAGGAGATCGGTGAATTGTTTGTTTTCATGTAGCACCCCGTAAATATTAGATTTTAAAATGGTTTTGCGAGCCCAGCCATAATGAGGTTTTACTTCATTCATTTTGTTAGAAAAACTACTTTTTAGCACTCCATTATACGTATCTGCATTTTGTAAAATTAATCTCGCATCTAAATAATCTTCCATTGTGACGATATGCATTGCCTGTACAACTTTAATATGAGATGGGTGAATAACTGTCTTTCCGATTAAGCCATTTGCATGGTCAAGTGATACCTCTTGAATAAGCCCTTCTTCATGATCATTAGAAAAATATTCCCATACACATCCTGAAATAATATATTCATTTGTTGCCCTTGAGAAAACGTTAATAATGTCTGAAATACAATCACGGACAACAGTAATATGATAGATAGGTGTGTATTTATTGCGCCGAATACTAAATATACTTGAAAAATCAGTAGCACCAATACGTACATTTAAGATGTAATCGTGATAAGAATCTAGTAAATCCTTTATTTGTAATAATGATTCTGCCCGTGTTTCCTTATACATAATTTCGGGTGATTCTAAAATCGGCATGCCATATAGCGATAATGAGTATAACTCGTTTATATATGCAAGCTGATCGATATAAGTCTTTCCGTTAATCGGTGTGAATTTTGGAAAGACAAAACCACATAAACAATGAACAGCACTACCTAATTCAGTAACAATTTTCTTCATTTGACTTGGCTGTCGAACTCTAATAAAAAGAAGTGGGATGTCTGCTTGATTTAGTATGTTGGCACTGACTAAGTTAGCGATTTGCTGTATTTGAACGACGATGTTTTGCTCTGCAAGTTTTACTTCCTCATCGCTTATAGCGTCCTCTAGACAAAGAATAATTGAGATAGCATCCACATGTTTCCTTCTAATTATATCTTCCGCAATCGTTTCTTTCGTGCCAGGAGTATATAGTGTAGCGCCTAGTGCGTAAGCTAGTTGTTCTTTCCCTATATTTTTTGAAAAACTAAGAGGTTCTTTATAGAAAAAATTTTGCCGTTCTTCTGAGGAGAGATAAGAAAAGTAATTCAAATTGTCACCACCTTATTTATAATGATTCTGTTTAATCGTAACATAATAAGAAAAATCTTCCATTAAAATAAAGCGGTAAATTAAAAAAACATATTGAGAAAGATGAATTATAAGATGAATATCGAATATTGTTAATAGAAATATAATAGGGGGAAAGAGAAAGTGGATATACATAAGTTAACAGAGGAAGAAGCAAATGAGATAAATATGTGGGCGTACGAGGAACCATATAATTTATATAGTTTTTCAGGCGAGAAAGAAGTAATAAAAGAATTATTAGATGGAACTTATTATGGCTGTTGTGACGATCAAGGAGAGTTCATCGGCTATTTTTGTTTTGGAGAAAATGCACAAGTACCAGGTGGAAGAGATGCTAATTTATATGGTGGAGAAGATGTGATTGATATCGGACTTGGTATGAAGCCGGCGTTAACTGGGAAAGGAATGGGGAAAGAATTTTTCCAAGCTGGAATAGCGTTTGCTGCTAAGGAATTTAATTCGAAAATGTTTCGATTAAGTGTAGCAACATTTAATACAAGAGCGATTACGTTATATAAAAATATCGGATTTAAGCAAGGGCTTATTTTTTTGAGCCGCGGAAGAGAATTTATGCTTATGGAATACGAAAGACCGTCAGCATGAAACTGACGGCCTAGAAAACATTATTATTCTGAGTGCTCAGCTCGGTGCGCTAAACGACTTGATGCAGCGGCAGCGATTCCGCCAACGATATCATCAAGGAACGTGTGCACCTTTCCAGTTGATTTATCATTTAAGTATTCTAAAATACCAGGTTTTAATTTATCAATATATCCAAAGTTTGTGAAACCGATAGAGCCGTACACGTTCACGATAGAAAGTGCGATAACTTCATCAATTCCGTATAAGCCTTCATCACGTTTTACAATATCTTGTAACGGTTCACTTAGCATTCCCTTTTCAGCAAGGACATCAAGTTCGATACCTGTAATCAGTGCGTTTTGTACTTCACGTTTTGATAGTACACGTTCTACATTGTAACGGCATTCTGACATCTCTAAATTTGGATGGTATTTTTTTTGAAGAAAATGAACAAGTTCAGCAATATCGTCAATTGTTACACCGCGTTCTTGTAATAGTTGTAATGCTCTTTCTTGTAGTTGATTTGATTCTTTCATGTTTATCACCTTTTTTTCTTTTTAGTATTTGTATACGTTTCGTTGCTTTATCATGTGCATAGGAATGAAAGGCGAGCACAAGCTCATATATATAAAGAAAAACCATAGGTGGCGACTGCGATGATTCAGCATATTTATGAGCATTATCACATGCATGTTAAAGAATTAATCCCCCTTGGCCCCTATAAAAGCTTTTGGATTCGCAACAAAATTTATGTACTTGTTCCAATTGGAGAAATGGAGGAAGAAGTACTTGTAGAGATGAAAAAGCTCAGTGATTATATGAACCAGCAAGGGGATATAACTGTAGCGACTTTCGTTCCGACTATACACGGCTACTATGTAAGTGAGATAGAAGAACAAAATTATTGCTTATTAAAAGGTATGCGCACGTTAGAACGACATGCTATGTCATTAGGAAATGAACTTTCTATATTCCATAAACGAGGTGCATTCTTTCCAGAAGAAATCGAGCAATTAAGCCGCATTGGTGAATGGAAAGCGTTATGGGAAAAGAGACTCGATCAGTTAGAAAAGTTTTGGCAATCGCAAGTGATGAACCACCCTACAGACGTATTCGATCAATTGTTTATTGAATCCTTCCCGTATTACTTAGGAGTTGCAGAAAATGCCATTCAATATGTTGTTGATACAGAAATGGATGATACGCCGCAACTAACGGATGCAGCGACAATTTGCCAAGAACGATTCACACCTTTATTATGGCATCAAACGAAGCGTCTCAAACTCCCTTTTGATTGGGTGTATGATCACCCAACTCGAGATATAGCAGAATGGATTCGCTATATGATGATTGAAAAAAAGAAAGACTGGGATCAAACAATCGTTCAATTTGTTACAGATTATGAACGAAATTACTCGCTGTCCTCATTTGGTTGGCGCTTATTATTTGCAAGGCTCCTGTTCCCGCTTCACTATTTTGAAACGGTCGAACGATATTACCAAACTGGAAACGAAGAACAAAAAAGCATATATAGAGATCGCTTAGAAGCCATTTTACACGATGTGAACCGCTCAGAGCAATTTATGAAGCATTTTTATGGCTCACTTCGTTTACCAGTAGATAAGCTCGGGATTAGAAAATTAGATTGGCTATCTTAAAAATATAAAAAAGAGACCGAGTGAGGTCTCTTTTTTATATACCACAATTTTATGTAATACATTATGCCCCTACCTGCTGATCTGTACATATATTTAAAACGAATTGATGCCTTTCGAGCTTTTCATTTACTTTACCCAATAATTCTTGCTGGATTTCTTTAAATAAAAATTGATAGCTTGTATTCCATGTTGGTATAACGGATGAAAGGCCTAATAAATACTCTTTTTTCTTTTCTAGTTCTTGAATTGTTACAAAAGTGTTCCCCATTTTTGGCATCTGTCGTCCCCCTATGTTTTTTTACTGTATATGTGTGAACGATTCACTATATAGTATTAATTATCGCATTTTTTGAGAAGGATTTCCAATTTTGTTTTATGATGTTAACGGATAAATGTGATTTGAATAAAAAAAGGAGACCAAATTTGGTCTCCTTTTAGAAGGCGATTCTGAACGAGCCGCTTCCGCTTTTAGATTAATATCCAGCTCCAGCGGCTAAAATGTTCGGTGGCTTCGCTTCTTCCGCCGAGGCAAAAAGCGCCTCTATGTCAGAAGCTCCATCCCCCTCACATTTTGAGCGAGCCGCTTCCGCTTTTAGATTAAAATACTTGTTCTACTTCGATAACGCCTGGTACTTCTTCAAGTAACGCGCGCTCGATACCAGCTTTTAGTGTGATTGTAGAACTTGGGCAGCTTCCGCATGCACCCATAAGGCGTAGTTTTACGATACCTTCTTCAATGTCTACTAATTCAACGTCTCCGCCATCGCGAAGTAAGAATGGACGTAATTTATCTAATACTTCTAATACTTGTTCTTGCATATGTGGGTTTTCCATTTTTATCGACTCCTTTCATCAGTTTTATTATAATCAAGATAGAGGGGAAAATCTATTTTTTCTCTTCTTGTTTTATTGTCGAAATATTGTATCGTGTTTTTTCAGTATAGGGGTATGGGATAAGATTGTAAAATGATGTGCTTATGTAATAAGACATCTGAATATACTGTTGGAACAAGAAGTGGGGGAGAAGAAATGGTTAATGTTCAAGTGTATGGGACGAAAGTAATTTGTGCGAGCTGCGTCGGAATGCCATCTTCAACAGAAACGTTTGAATGGTTACAAGCGGCAATTGGTCGTAAATATGAAGGACAAGAAAATAAATTTAATTTCGAGTATATCGATTTCCAAGAAGAACAAGAAGATGCAGATAAAAAAGCATTCGCAGAGCGCGTAGTGGAAGAAGATTTATTTTATCCGGTCGTTCTTGTAAATGGAGAAATTGTTGGAGAAGGAAATCCTCGTTTGAAGGATGTTTACGAAGAAATCGAGAAATATTTATAAAACAAGAAGTCTTTGCGAATTTGCAAAGGCTTTTTTTATTGGAGGGATAGATATGAAAAATGGAGTGAAGCATGCGTTACCAACGGAAGTACAACAGTTAATGGAGCGGTATACAGTAGAATTAAAAGAAATTTTTTTGGATGAAAAAATAGTCGGGGTATATATTTACGGCTCCATCGCACTTGGTGCATTTTATGCAGAAACGAGCGATGTTGATTTTGTTACAGTGATAAATGATTCCGTGAATGAAGCTGAAAAACAGCAGCTTGTGGAACTACATAATAAACTTAGTGATAATACGCTAGGTAAAAGAATGGACGGTATGTATATTCCGCTTGCTGACTTAGGGAAATACAATGATGAAATGAACGAGTACGTGTATTGTGCAGATGGTAAAGCTAATGTTGGTCATTGGGACATTAATGCGGTCACATGGTGGACGTTGAAAAATCAAGGCATTACAGTTACAGGAAAAGAAGCAGAAGATCTTCCGCTGCAAATACAATGGAATGATGTAGTAAATACGATGAAATACAACGTAGAACAGTACTGGAGTGAAAAGGCGAAGAAGCCATATTTATTTTTTATAGAAGAGTGGGTAGAATCAGCTGTCGTTACGATGGGACGTATTTTATATACACTAGATTATAAAACAATCGTTTCAAAAGATAGAGGATTGCAATACTTGTCAGAACGTTCAGCGGAAGAATGGGAGCTCTTATTAAAAGAAGTAGCGAGAATACGGCACAATCCAAAAGAAAAGCGAATGCTCTCAAGGTGGAGAAGAGCAGATATGACGAAGAGGTACTTACTGCATTTAATTGAGACGTGTAGAGAGAAATGGTAGGGACGAAAATGGACAATACAGTGGGGTGTATTGTCTTTTTTTATGTTGGATTTGGTATATAATGGTTTAAAAGGTTTAATTATACTGGAGGGGATAGGATGAATATAGAATTAGCTACATATGAAGAAAAGAATGAACAAATGAGTATGCGCCAAGTAATTAGCATTCTATTAATTATTTTTGGGGTCATGCATGGAATTGGTTTTTTGAACCTTTTATATGATTCTTCCTTATATCCATGGTATGTAGATCATCTTATTCCACCTTTCACGTTTTGTATGATTATCGTAATGTATGCACCGGCAAGAAATTGCTGCTTACATTTAATAAAATCATTACAATTCAATAATTTTAAACACTATGTAACGATAGTAATGACAGCGATTGTAATGCTTATATATCTTGCAATATTAAATTTAGTTTTACCACATGGGATTGGTGTGGACGAGTCTAGTATAGTAATAAAGCCTACTAAAAGTGAAATCATTTTATATGTAGTTGTGCTCACCATTTTTGCACCGATTTGGGAAGAACTTTTATTTCGGGGGATGTTTTTTACGAAATTATCCCAGCGCTTTTCTGCACTTACTAGTGCCGTTATAAGTGCTTTCATATTTACTTTTGGCCATCCCCTTACAGTAGGTAGTATTTTATATATTTTTGGTATGGGTATATGTTTAGCATACACATATAAGAAAACGAAGAATTTACTCGTTCCAATTGGGATTCATTTATTAAATAATTCGTTTTATTTATTATTGAATTTTCAACCATAAAAAGGCGCCTTTTTGAAAAGGGCGTCTTTCGTATTTTGTAGTAAGTAGAAAGGGCTTTATACGCATTGTGTAGAGGCAAGGTAATACAAAATATAAATAGTTTCATGTGAAACATTTTTATTATCAAATATACAAAATGATTAACTTAGTGTATTAAACGTATCATTCATAAGTATTCTAATATATTTAAAAGTAAAATGAAATAAGAAACGGATAATTGTCGGAATATATTCGATTTCCGTTCATTTTTATGAAATATGTGTACTTTTTGTTAGATTCCTTCATTTTGTCCATATACAATAAATGTATATAGAAATAAGAAAAGGATGATGTACGTGAAGGACACTGTTTTACAAGAAACGATTTCTCCACAAGAATTACATAAAGTTGTTCAAAAGAATACAGCTTATTATGATTTTAAGTGGAGTAAAGTAGAAAACCCTGCGCAAGGGAATACATGGAATTGGGTAGCCTTTTTCTTCCCGACCTTTTGGTTAGCTTATCGCAAAATGTATAAGTTATTTATTATATTTGCGTTATTGGCTATACCTAGTATAGTTATAACCCCTTTTATAGATATTCCAGAGGGGATTTATGTAACATTTAGTTTAGCTCTTCAATTAGGAATGATGATATTTACTGGATGGCAAGGAAACCGTTTATATTATAAGCAGGCTGTTCGTGTTTTTCGTAAGGGAGAAGATGCGTCTGATCATGAGAAGGCGTATTTCTTACAATCTAAGGGTGGCGCTAGTGTAGCTGGTATGATTGGTTTACAAGTTATAGTCGGGATTGTGTTTGGCGGAGCTATGCTCGGACTTTCTCTTTTACCAACTGAGCCGAATATTAAAAACGTTGTTCGTTCAACTGGTGAAGGGGTTACTTTAGAGATTATGACTGATAATCCAACCTGGAAGTTTGTGAAGAAAGAAAAAGATTATGATGTAGTAGAGTTTACTGGCTATGATTATACAGAGAAGAAAAACGTGAAAATTAAATTTGCTGTTTATTTCGATGAAGATTATTTCGAGTGGCAAGAGGTATATGAAAATAATAAGAAGTTAAGTGAAGAAGAAGTAGAAGAATATCAAATTTATATTGAAGAAAATAATTGGGGTTTCTAGAGGGAACTCGTTCATTTTGAAAAGAAGAATCTTGTGAAGGTTCTTCTTTTATTTATTAGGGGGAGAGAAATAATTTCAGCATTAATAGAAGCTCTAATAGGATCTATTAGTTTAAGTACGGGTTTACACACGAAAAAGATTGATGCTAACATACTTTACTTGCAGCAGTATGAATGGTTTCGAATCATATATGAAGACGAGAAGTATCGAAAGTTATTTATTACGAACTACAAAGTTCGCTCATATTTACAAAGTAAGTTAAGAGTTCGATTGCTCGTAAAAAATAAAAATGCACAACGAAGATTTTTAAAATTAGTAGAAGAACAAATAGAAAAAAGGCATACGAATTGAAATTTTGTAAAATACAATAAAAAATGAGAATTTACGGTAGGGTTGTCAATAACGTGAGACTATGGCACTATAAAGAAATGCTATACAAATTTTATTTATCGAGATGTAAACATCAATTTTGATTTTTACGTATAAATAATGAACGGAGGAAATGAATTTATGGCTACTTTACCAAATTGTCCAAAATGTAATTCAGAATATACGTATGAGGATGGCGTTCTTTTCGTATGTCCAGAATGTGCTCATGAGTGGGGCCAAGACGCAGAAGCTGAAAATAATGATGGTGCAAAAGTTGTAAAAGATGCGAACGGAAACGTTCTTCAAGATGGCGATGCAGTTACTGTTATTAAAGACTTAAAAGTAAAAGGAACTTCTTCAGTTGTGAAGATCGGTACGAAAGTAAAAAGTATCCGTCTAGTTGATGGCGATCACGATATCGATTGCAAAATCGACGGTTTCGGAGCTATGAAGTTAAAATCACAGTTCGTTAAGAAGGCGTAAGTAAATAGAAGAGGAGGCGAATAGCCTCCTCTTTTTATTATGTCACTTTTTGTCGGTAAATCGATATTTCGTACAAAATCGTTGATATATTCTGAGTTATGATAGATATATTTGAAAAATCGTTGATATATTGCAAGTTATGATAGATATATTGAAAAAATCGTTAATATAATTTCATTCATCGTGAACTACGCACGATTCACCGTGCACCATAGTCAATTTCTTTCAACTGACATCGCTTATTAAAGAACGTTTTATATCCAAGCTGTAAAAAGATAATGACAGCAAAGGCAGTGCTTCCAGAAATACCGAGTATAATGGCGATTTGATATTGAATGGCTGTGAACGGTGATACACCGGATAATATTTGACCAGTCATCATGCCTGGTAAGCTTATAATCCCCATTCCGACCATAGAATTGATTGTCGGTAAAATAGCAGAATCAAAAGCGTCTCGAATGAGCGGAGCAGCTGCTTCTTTCGGTGTTGCTCCGAGCATAAGTGCACCTTCAATTTGACCTCTTTGCGACTTCATATTGTTTAAGAACGTATTTGCGCCGAGAGAAACACCAGTCATGGCATTCCCAACTAACATTCCTGTAATAGGGACGATATATTGCGGAGCATACCAAGGGTCATGACCGATAATAACGAAGATAAATAGTAGAAGTGGCCCAATTGATCCGGCGACCATGGAAAGGGCGGCTACTCGTTTTAATTCTTTAGACATCGGGATGTTAACTCGTTTATAAATATTAAAAATTGCAAAGGTAGTAATAGAAGTAATAAGAGCAATTGTATAAAATGGATTACTGTTTTCAAATACGTATGTAAGGACATATGCAACAAGTACGAGCTGAATGGTCATACGGAATGTTGCGAGCGCGATTTGTTTTTCGCGAGGTATTCCTTTTAATTTTACAAGTCCAATTAAAATAAGAATAAAAATATAGGCAGCTGCAAGTTGCCAAATTTGGAGTTCAATAACGCCCTTCAACAGAGAGCACTTCCTTTCTAGTTGCACCGTTTGCTTTACTAATCTCAATAATGTCGTCTGCAATTTCTTGTGGAAGTTGTTGTGAGTGTGTGATGAAGATAATTGTTTTTTTCTTTTTTCGTGCTAGTTCAGTAAATTGTTTCATAACGCGGCGTTCTGTATCACTGTCTAATGCTGAAGTTGGTTCATCTAATAAATAGACAGGCGGATCCATAAGTACGATACGTGCAAAGGCAAGTCTTTGTTTTTCACCGCCGGATAATGAGGAGGCGCTATCTTCTAATTGCTTGTCTAAGCTAACGGTTTGTAGTGCGCTCCGCAGGGCATCATCATTTGGAAATGGTTTTTCAGAAAGACGAAGTCCCATTAATAGATTTTCTTTAACGGTTCCATCAAAAAGAGGTGGAGTTTGCCCAAGCATAACTACGTCACGACGTAATTGAATAGGCGGATAATCAGAAATTAACTTTCCGTTATATTCAATTGTGCCGGATGTTGGAGATTGTAAATCGTTTAACATGCGAAGCAATGTGCTTTTGCCGCTTCCGCTTTCACCGATAATGCAAGTGATCTTTTCTTTTTGAATCTGTAAATAAGGAATGTGTAGTATATCTTTATATATAACGTCTTTTAATATAAACATAAATCGCTCCTTTCTGATTCTAGTTATATCGTATCAAAAAAGAGGGGAAAATGGTTATAACGAACAACGTTTTTTCTGCGTCTTGAGTTTTATTAATAAGTTAAGTAAACGATCTAATTCTTGGCTGAAAGAAATCACTTTATCATGAGTGAATCCGTATCGTTCAACGAGATAGATTAACTCTTTCTTTTTCGCTTCTATTCGATTGTTTAGTTTCGATAAGTTCATAAGTGGAATGTAATGCCTCCTACAAAAGTATTTATAACATAAAAAATAAGACCGAATGAATTCGGTCTTCAAGGAAATAATAAAACAACTTACAAATAGCATACACTGTTTATCAATAGTTTTTAATATAAAAATGAAAAATAAATCATTATACATATTGAGAAAGATGTGTCTGATAATTTTTAAAAACTGATGCAAAGAAGCTGCCTACATAGTAGACAGCCTGTAAAGTATTAACCTTTATGATATTTGTACATCCAAAGAAGGCCGGATTTTAATAATCTTGGTACACGTCCCATTAACGGTTGATTTGCGAGTAAACCGAATCCATGCTTCTTACCAAGAGATCCTAGAACACCTTTTAATTTAATAACAGGTAGTTCATCAGGGAGTGGTTCATTATTCCAACGTTTTAATAATATTTGGACAATTTGTTCTCCTTGACCTTCAGCAAGTTGGGCAGATGGTGCATGTGGAAGTGCTGCGCAATCTCCTACAACGTAAACGTGCTCGTTGTTTGGAATATTGTGATATTTCGTTAAGACAACCCGTCCGCTACCATCTTGTTCAACTGGAAGGTTTCGAACAACTTCATTTGCTTGAATACCAGCTGTCCAGACAATTGCATCACATTCAAGTGGTTCATCGTGATTATACACAATATTTGGTTCCACTTTTGTAATGTTAGAGTTTCTTATAATATTAACTTTATGTTTTACGAACCATTCTTCTACGTATCTACTTAATTTCTCTGGATACGGGAATAAAATTCTATCTTTTCGATCAAATAAATAGATTTTTAAATCAGAACGGCTTTCGCGAAGTTCACTTGCAACTTCCACACCACTTAAGCCAGCACCAACGACAGCTACTGTGGCATTTGGTTCTAGACTATTTAATTGTTCATATGTTTTACGTGTTTGTTCAATTGATTGTAGACTATGTGTATATTCCTTCGCCCCAGGAACGTTATGATATTTATCTTCACAGCCAAGTCCGATAATTAAATCATCATATTGGATTGCTTCGCCGCCATCGAGATGAACCGCTTTTTCCTCGAGGTCAATATTTGTTATTGTGCCGTATTGAATATTGAGGCGTGGGTGCTCAGGAAACGGTATACGAATATGCGTTTCTGAAATAGTACCCGCAACTAATGCATAATATTCAGTTTTGAAGCAATGATATGGTACTTTGTCGATTAATGTCACTTGTACATCATCTGGAAGTTGGTTGCTTGGAAGTAGCCTTTGTAGAATTCTCATTCCACCGTAGCCGCCACCTAGTATTACGAGGTGTTTCATGATGGATTACCCCTTTTCTGTTGAAATATCCCCTAATCATAAAATTTTATATTAATAAAATATTTTGACTTTACTCAATCAAATTATATCGAATTTGTGAACAAATAACAATGCATGAATGAATACTCTGTTGTACAATAAGAAGAAAAGTAAAGTAAACTGTTTTTCCTTTTTAGTTACTATTTCATTGCAAGTAGCATGTTATATAAAATAAAATCATCTACTTTGAAGTGAAATAGTGAAGTAACTAAATAGTTTAGGATGTATAACGAAAACAACAAGAGACAGCTTAGTTTTCTTCTTATAGATGAAGTCAGAAGGTAATTTGTTTTGTAGTACAGGGGGGAGAATTTTGATTAAACCATTAATTGAATTTTGTGTAGGTAACCTTGCAAGTGGTTCACAAGCAGCTCTAGAAAAATTAGAAAAAGATCCAAATTTAGATGTAATGGAGTATGGTTGTCTAGGGTATTGTGGTATTTGTTTTGAAGGACCGTTTGCACTTGTAAATGGTGAAGTTGTACAAGGTGCAACAGTAGAAGAGCTTGTTAATAATGTATATGAGTATTTGGATGAAAATCCAATGTTTTAAGGTGTTGCGAATGAGCAACGCCTTTTTCATTTTATTTTAGATAAAACGTTATTTTGGAGGGTAGTTTAATACTATAGATAAATAAAAAAAGGCCCTTTTTAGAAGGGCTTTTTTCTTACACAATGTGTGTAAGAGTGGCTCATCGCCAAACGTTGTCAAATATGAGAAACGGGGGACATTCATATTGTGTTCTAAAAGCATGCATTCTATACTTAAAATAACAAATTATTTTTGGAGTGAATACAAATGAGCCAATTTTCTTTTACAAAAATGCATGGTCTTGGCAATAGTTATATATATGTAAATATGTTTGAAGAGCAAATTCCTGAAGAAGATTTAGCTCTTGTGGCGGAAAAGGTTTCAAATATTAATACTGGTATTGGAGCAGACGGAATGATTTTAATTTGTCCGTCTGATGTAGCTCCGGTGAAAATGCGTATGTTTAATAATGATGGATCAGAAGGAAAGAGCTGTGGTAATGGTTTGCGCTGCGTAGCGAAATATGCGTATGAGCATAAACTAGTAGAGGAAACAGTTTTCACAATTGAAACGTTAGCTGGCATTGTAACGGCAGAAGTAACGGTAGAAGATGGAAAAGTTATATTAGCGAAAATTGATATGGGTGCACCACGCTTAACACGCGAAGAGATACCGATGCTCGGTGAAGGTGAAACACCATTTATTCGTGAAAACTTCTTATACAATAATCATCGTTATGCATTTACGGCTGTTTCAATGGGGAACCCGCACGCGGTTATTTTTGTTGAGGATGTAGAGAAGGCACCTCTTACAACACTTGGTCCAGTTCTTGAGACACATGAAATGTTCCCAGAGCGAGTGAATGTTGAATTTATCGAGATTTTAAACGATGAAGAAATGAATTTCCGCGTTTGGGAACGTGGTTCTGGTGTAACGCAAGCTTGCGGAACAGGGGCATGTGCTGCCGTTGTAGCTGCTATTTTGAATGGCAAGATGGAACGTGGTAAAGAAATTACAGTCCATTTAGCTGGCGGCGATTTAATGATTGCGTGGACAGAAGAAGGAAACGTGTTAATGAAAGGACCTGCGGAAGTAATTTGCCGCGGAGTGTATGAGTACAAGATAGAAGCGTAAAGATGTATAATAGAATGAGAACAGAAAGGATGGTGTATTTCATGATTGAAGTAACAGAACAAGCAGCTTTTCAAATTAAAGATATGTTAAAAGATGCTGAAGATGGAGAGAAGTACGTGCGCCTTGCTGTACATGGCGGCGGATGTACTGGCCTTTCTTACGGCTTAGGATTTGAAGTAGAACCAAAAGAAGACGACACAGTTCTTGAGTTTTTCGGTGTTGAATTTGTTATCGATACAGAAAGTGCTCCAATTGTTAAAGGAGTAAAAATTGATTATAAACAATCTATGCTTGGCGGCGGATTCACAATCGACAATCCAAACGCAATCGCATCATGCGGATGCGGATCATCTTTCCGTACAGCGACGAATGCTGGTAAGCCAGAAGAGTGCTAAGTTTTTAGCCGAAATAGAAAAAGACCTTTTTAGCGATGGAATAAAATCGTTAAGGAGGTCTTTTCTTTTGCCGTAAAAGCCCGATTACCAAGGCTAATCAATATTTCACTTTATTTTTGCATAGATGCAAGTATCAGTTAGTTGTTTGCCGTCAGCTGAAAAATCTTCATTACGTAATATCCCTTCAAGTTCAAAGCCTAGTTTTTCAGGGAGTGCACGACTTTTCGTGTTATTACATTCACATCGTATTTCAATCCTTCTAAATTTGAATAACTGAAATCCAAGGTTTGTTAACGCACTTACTGTTTCTGTCATATATCCACTGCCACTAAATTGCGTGTTAATCCAGTATCCAATTTCACATTTAGAAACCTTCCAATCAATTCGATGAAGGCTAGCTGTTCCAACAAAATCATTCGTCTCTTTATGATAGATAAGATAGCGAAAGCTTTCTCTTTTCAAAAAATCTATATGTGCATTTCTCAGAAGAATTTCCGTTTCTTCAACAGTAGGAATGGACTGAAATAAAGACAACCATTGCTTTAATTCATTAATGGAATCTTTAATAGCTTGTTGTACTATATCCCCTTCACCAGCTTGAAGTGGTGCTCGAAGAATGAGTCTGTCTGTTTCTATTTGTAACGGAACATCTAATAAAATAGGGTTCATATCATTTCTCCTCTCGAAACCTTTAAATTAGGACAGAATGAAACTTATATCATAAAAAAACTTTCACCCAAAAGAAATAATTCTGGAGGACGAGAGTTGCAATTTATAATAAATGAATTGAAAAATACTTTATCTCACTAATAGAAAATCACGTCACAGCATCACTATTAGTTATTATAGAACTGTGCGAAGTACAGGAATATAGTAAAGCTTATATCCCATAAAGGAACCTCTCAAAAACGAGTAAACAATAAATATATATTCAATTCATCATTTAGAAATCCCTTTTCACATATTGAAAACTAAACTATCAGTTGGTACAGCAGCATTAGGTTGTTAAACTAATGCATATGTTAATTGAATAAGGAGTTATTATTTTTTAACCTGCTTTAAATTGAACGCATAATTCACGATTGATTATCTAAACGCAATCGCATCATGCAGATTTGGATCATTTTTCCGTACAGCGACGAATGCTGGTAAGCCAGAAGAGTGCTAAGTTTTTAGCCAAAATAGAAAAGACCTTTTTAGCGATAGAATAAAATCGTTAGAAAGGTCTTTTCTTTTGGCGTTAAAACAGAAAATGCATGTAAAGTTACTTTAGAATTTAATTTGAATGTTATTATATATAGAATATATGATAATTATTGTGAATTCGACTTTCATATTGTTCGTTTAAGACAAGATTATGCAACAGAAATGTAAATGAATAGCAGAAATATACTATTTATTAGTTATATTTAATGTTAATATTTGTAACGAAGATGATTGGTGAGGGCTGATTAAAGTTTCATTTTATATAAAAAAGGTGCATGAGGGAGAAGGCTATAGCAAATTGTATAGAACTGAATAGTTCCGTATTAATTTAAATACGTTGATTACTAAATATTAAAAAATACCGGGGGGATTAGAGTGAAGTCATTTAAGAAAGTACTTATAGTAGGGATGGCGTTGACCACAGTATCGATTTTGGGAGCTTGTTCTAGCGATACAGACGTATTAACAAAAGTAGGAGCAAAGCAACCAGCGAAGGCGGAAGGTGACGTACTAAAAGATCAGAAGAAAACACCTATGACTACGAGTAAACGTGAAAGTATTAAAAATGAGGACGCTTCATCATCACAGAAGCGTTATATTTCTCATGATGAATCTCAAAAAATTGAGGAAGGTATGACGTATACGGATATTCTTAATACGATTGACTACGGTGGTGAGAACATAAAATATTATAATAACAATGAAAAACGCGTATTTTATACTGAAAAAGATACGGATGGTACATATGAAATTATGGTTGAATTAAATACATATGGTTACGTTGTGAATATTGAACGTACTGCTATAAAGGATACAGATAAAGATAAAGGTAAGGAGAATCGGGTATCTACGAAACGTATTGAAGAGCCTGTAAAGGAATATGAAGAAAAAAACGATCGTGTACCGTGGTATAAAGATGTAAATAACAATTCGGCAGCAGTAAGTTACAATCACTATTTGAAAATCAAAAAAGGTATGCCTGCGAATCAAGTAAAAGCTGCAATTGGACAGCCACATGTGATTGAGAAATATAAATCTTATTCAGTATATGACTATACTGGTTATGGTGGAGAAGGATCATTACGTGTAATCTTTGAACCGAATGGAACTGTTACGGATGTAGTGGAAGACGGTTTACCACGATAATAAATTAGTTACGGGAAGAGTTGTAGTAAAGTTGTCTTTGATTTTATAAAGTTTTTGGAGCATCCCCGAATATAGGTGGAAAAATAATTCTATTAGCCATGTTGATTATAGTATTAGTATTTAACGAAGTTTCTTCCCAATTCAATAGCGTTATTGTGCATGTTGTTGTCGTATTATTCTTGTTGGTATATACCGCAGTATGGCAGCAATTGTAACTGGACGTAAAAGGAAGCGGAGGAGTAGCAGCTTCCTTTTAAAAGAAGGAGGAAAATATGATGGAGGATATTCTTGAATTCATAGGGAGATACGTAATTAAACCTATTATTAGTTTAGTGAGATATCTTGTAATAGAGATTATAATTGAGGGGATAATAGAAGGCGTAATAAACGGTATAAGGAAATTACGTGATAAGTGGCGAAATTGGCGTGAAAGACGTTATTGGCGGTAGTGTAGCTGATGAGAGTGCAAAACAAAAACGTTATACAGAAGTTATGAAGAAGTTTAATGAAATGATAGCAAACCACCCGCATTTAGAATCTGTACTCGTTCCAATTGGTGATGGAATGACAATTTCTAAAGTGAAGAAATAATTATTATCTTACAAAAGTGTAATGTTCATGTCATGTTTTTGAATTTCTTCTTTAAGCTCCGGGCTTTAAGATAAGAATATAAGAAAAAACATATGAGGTGAAGGAAATGAAAAGATACATTGCACTATTTAGTATTTTAGTTGTATTTGCAAGTTTGTTAGTTGGTTGTGATTTAAACCGTATGGGTAAAGATGAGTATTATGTTCAAATTACAGTAGATGGAAAAGAATTTGATAGTAAAGCTAGTGATGGGCAGAAATTTAAAGATTATGAATATAAGCTGACTGGCTTTGATAAAGACGGTAAAGAGAAAGAATTAGAATTCATAGCTCAAAAAAATCTTCGTAAAGAAGCATTCCTACGCGTATACCACTCAGATAAAAAAGGTGTAACAGCTTGGGAAGAAGTGAAGAAAGACGAGCTTCCAGCGAAAGTGAAAGAAAAATTAGGCGTGAAATAAGACAGATAGAAAAGGAATTGACGAACAGGGTCAATTCCTTTTTTTGCTTTCAAATTCTTCTTCTGAAATGACTTTAAATCCGTGTCTTTTAAATAAAGCAGTAGTTACCCCGTAACCAGTTTGCTTATTGCCATTAAATTCACCAGTGTAAATCGTAGAACTGCCACAAGATGGACTACGTTCCTTTAAAATAATATATTCTGGGTGTAAATTTTTAATTTGTTCTAATGCTTTATAAGCACCATTTACGAAAGCTTCTGTGACATCTTCACCATCTTTTGTCATCACTTTCGCTTTTCCGTCCAAAACGTCGTCGCCATTCCCGCCAATAATTTCAGCAGAAGGACGAGGTGTTGGCAGTCCTCCTAATACTTCAGGACAAATGAGGACTGTATCTTCTTTTTGTAGTAGCTTCTCTATTTTTGAAACGAGATTGTCATTTCCGTCATATCGACAAGCTATACCACCTAAACAAGCGCTAATTACGATCATATTTTCATCTCCATTAAAAAAATATTAAATTCCACGCCAAATTCTCTTCCTGCCTCTTACTTATAAATGAGGTGATATAAATGGGAAGCTTATATAATTTAATGAAACCATACAGTGAATTTCGAAGTAAAGAAGAGTTTAATGCATATCAAAAACAAGTTTTGAAGTGCTATCGATTTCAATTGAATAAAACGGATGCTACCATTATTCATTTTTTAGGAAAGTATGCGGTGAATGAGAAACAAAAAACAGTAGGAGTCGCCTGTCCGTTAATGGAGACGATTGCGAAGAATGTTGGAAAGAGTATTCGTACAGTACGCCGTTCAATTGCAAAGTTAGAGGAACTAGGAATTATAAAGCGTGTTGCAACAAAAGAAAGACATAAGCGCGGCGGGTATAGTGCGAACTTATATATTTTTCTTATATCTGCAATTGACCGCATGGATGACCGTATGAAAATGTCCGCATGTGAAAGTGAGGATTATACAGCTGGCTGTAGCGGAAAGGAGCAAAAAAGCGAGAGGGAAACAACTCTTTCTAAAAACATTCCACAAATAAAAGAGAAAAGAAAAATAACGTACGAGCTTGATGAGACGTATTGCCGTCATGATATACCGAAGCCTTTTATATACGCACTGGTACCGATGACGAGTAATCCGAAGAAAATTAATATATTTTGGAGTAAGGTCGAGCTTGCGTATAAAAAGAGCGGGTTACTAGAGCAAGGTGTTTTACTAGAGCAGATATTAGCTGATGAAGAAGTGTATGGAAATTTCATTTGGCGAGTGAAGAGTGTTGTGAGAGCTTATAAATATGGGGAAATCCGTAAAAATGTGAAGGCACTTTTATATAGTACAGTGCGAGATTTATTTTTAGAGGTTGGATTAGAATGGGGAGCAGCTGTGAGAAGAAGTAAGGGGATAGCGTTATTTGATCCATTTAAAAAGGAGCCATGCGTATAATACATGACTCCAAGTAGCTAGTCGAACTTTCTTACAACTGGAACACGAATCGCTACAAATAGTACGAAGACGATAACAGCAATTGCACCGCTTTTCATAACGGTTACGATTGGAATTCCCATTGCAAGTGCGATTGATGTGAATGCATAAGAGAGCGGGATAAAGCCCATTGATGATAGCATAAGTAAGCTCATTACGCGTCCCATCATTTCCTCTTTTACTGTCGATTGAATCATCGCCATAAGCGGAACGATAGCCATTGCAATTGTAATACCATAAAACATGCCGGCTAATAATGCTTGCCAAAGTACGGTGCTAAAGTTGATGGATAAGAAGAATACACCAGACAGTAGCATCATGATAATGCAAAATAGTCCGCGTCTACGATTAATATTTTTTAAACCGACAATGACAGCGCCTATTGCCATTCCGCCGCCTACAGATGCTTCTAAGTAACTGAAATGGAGCGAGTCACCGTGCAGAACATTTTTAACGAAAAGCGGGAAACCGACTTGCATCGGACCAATTAAAAATAAATTTAAAAAGGCGCTACAAAGAAGGAAAGTTGAAAGGAATGGCGATTCCTTTACATATAAGATCCCTTCTTTAATGGAAGTGAACATACCTTTATCTGTATCTTTTAGTTCTGGCATCGTAAATTGTATTTTTTGAACGAGTATGGCTGCGACAATCAGTAATAAAATTGTAATAGAAAATATTGTCTCGTAGTTTGTAAATTTGATCAGAATTCCGCCAAGTACAGGGCCTAAGATGACCGATGCTTGGTTCGTCATTTGTGTAAGTGAATTCGCTTGTGTTAACCGGCTTTTTTCTACCAATTCAGGTAAGATAGATCCATCTGCTGACCAGAAGAAAGCATCAGCAAGTCCAAAGAATAAAGCGAATAAAGCAAATGTATATAGTGTTACATCACCAACGATAAACCATGTGAGAATGGTTGCGACAAGAATCGCTCGAATAATATTGGAGTAAAACATAATGTTTTTTTTCGGGAATTTATCAGCTACAGCGCCGCCGATAATCATAAAAATAAGCCTTGGAACACTAAGAGCTACGAAAACAACACCGAGTGAAGCTTCAAGGTTTAATGTTTTTGCTATGTACCACGTTTGTGAAAAAGTAAAAAAGGCTAAAGCAAAGCTTGAAAAAAGAGTAGCTGCCCAAAGAAAAAGGAAATTCGTATTTTTTAATAACGGTTTTCCGCTTCCTTCTAAAGCAGTTTTATTTTGTTGTAGTTCCTCCATATTACTTCCTTTCTATGTGACAAATTTAAACTAAAAAACCAGTAAACGCCCGATTGGTGAGGGCTAATACTCAATGGGAGATGCCCTCCGCTGAGTATAGTTTCACTTTATACAGTTTCTAATATTTCTATACTGCACTTTCTCATTGTAGACAATAATAATGGATTTGCCCAGTAGCTATTTAACGACAAAAAAAGATGCCGAATGGGCATCTTTTTTTAGGCTAACGCAATATAAATATCCAATTGTGCATGATTTGGGTCTAATGCTCTTTCGGCGTAAAGTTCAAAGTCTGTTGTGAAGGCACGTTTATTTTCTTTCGACCATTTCCAAATATATTCCCAAGCTTCGCAAACGACTTCAGCAACTGGTCCCTTTCTCGTTGTAAATACCGCATACGTAGCGGCAGGTATTGTTAAAGTTGTCATATTTTCAGGAACATCTTCTAATGAAGAAACGGGCATACCGATTGTAAATGTATATGTACCAGTTTCATCTGATTCGTAGTTGGAGTAGAAAGCGAATGTTTCTTTCGTTTGTTGATTTGGGATGTGATGCATCATTTGTTCTTGAAAGTATTTGTTCCAAAGCCCGGGGATTTTTCCTTCAGGAGATGCCTCTATTTCATTAGTTGTCGTAACCGAAACGCCGATTGCTTGGAAAGCTTCTTTTTTTACGATAATGGGTTCGTTTATCATTACAAATTCCTCCTTTAAAATAAGAACATACGTTCTTTAATAATATAACATATTTTTACATGTAACGGTTATTATTTTTTGAAAATTTTAATCATAAACAACAAACTGAAATAACTAAAAAATGGTAAAAATTCTATTGTATGTATGAATAGGTTAGGGAGTATGTTAAGATTTTTATGTATCCTTTAACTGTTATATAAGCCTATGCAGTAGAACGTTTTTACTATATTAAAAATGGTAAAGGTTTGTATAAGTGTCCGATATATATGCTATTTTTGATAAATTAAAATAGTAATATTCTATGAGATTTATATTGTTGACATTGGGATTTCAACGATACATTTTCGTAGGACGGATTGTTGCGAGTGGATATATATTGCTATGTATACGGCTACGAAATTAAGTAGACGGATAGCAAGTATATAGAAAGGAGAAAGGTAGAAAATATGAAGCAAGTATTGAAGTGTTTTAATGTCGTAACGATGATCACACTTCTCCTATCCATCATATTGCCTTCACCCAGTGCTTTTGCTACAGAGATAAATAAAAAAAGCTGGGATGAGTTACAAGGAAATGATGTGAAAATTAAGGCAGAGCAAGTAAATGCTGAAATATATAAGGGAGAAGTAGCGGAGAGGGAGCACGTATTTCAATATACGATTGAAAATACGGGAGCTACACCAATTCAAGAATTGGTGCTTAAACAAAATAATGAAAATGAAATTACGTTCCCTTCGCAATCTGTGAAAGTAAACGGAGAGAAGTTACCTGAAAATAAGGTAGCGGATTTCTATGTAGAGGAAAAAGATAAGGGAGGAAAGGTTCTTTCTTCTAATCTTAAAATTAAAGATTTAAAATCACATGAAAAAATGACTGTGTTAATAAAAGCTCGTCGTGCACAACATTTTAATAAAGAGTATAAGCAAAAAATTAGTGTGCAAAAGGATCAACTACAAATAGGAAACATGTCTGTAGATGTTGAAGGGATTCCTTCTGAAGACAAGGTTGAAGCTAATACCGATGATGAGGCTGACAGTAGTAAGAAAG
Organism: Bacillus sp. GC_Bacil_1; assembly: GCF_026540675.1. NCBI lineage: Bacteria > Bacillati > Bacillota > Bacilli > Caryophanales > Bacillaceae > Bacillus > Bacillus sp. GC_Bacil_1. The sequence goes on along the minus strand of NZ_JALNUG010000016.1, from coordinate 42,362 downwards.
AAATCGGATCACCAGCTGATGCTAAATCAAAAGAAGTGGATGCTAAATCAAAAGAAGTGGATGGAAAATTAAAAGTATCTGCAGGAGATAAAAATAAACCTACAGCGAACACGGAACTAGTGAAGCAGCCAGTAGATAAAGATGAGAAGAAACTAGAAAAAGAAGCGGAAAATCAGAGCGATGCAAAAGTACAAGCTGCATCAGAGAATGCTTCGAAGGTTCAAATGCAAACAGGGGATAAGCAAGGATTTGGAGATCCACTGTATTCTACAATTACTGCTGGTAATTTAGTACAGACTGGTAATGTAACACTTGGTTTGACGACTGATCATTATGGCAGACAAAGTATGGGTTATAAAACGAATAAAATGACTGTGGACGTTGATAACGATGATAGTACTTTTAATTCGTCAACAGGTGCATTTCCTAATATTCCTGCCGGAAGTAAAGTGAAAAAGGCTTACTTATTCTGGACAGCAGCAATGGGGTTACCAGGAAATATTGCTGATAGAAAGGTTACCGAGGATCAAGTAAGGCAACCAGTCAAAATGAAAATGGGAAATAAAGAATATGCAGATGTAACTGCTGATAGCATACGAAAAGCGGATTACCTACCTTATATTTCTAATTACTCAGGTAGTGGCGCAGGATATGTTGCGTATGCAGATGTAACAAATGTAATTGCACAGCAAGGGATTTCACAAACGTTGACAGTTGCAAATGTGCCACAAATTAAAGATGTAACAGGTGGCGGCTATTACTGGGGTAACTGGAATCTTATATTAGTTTATGAAAACTATAAAGAAACAGTAAAAGACATGAAGATTTGGGAAGGGCTAGTCTCTCAAAAAAGTACAGCCTGGACAGATATTAGTGTTAATAAAATAAACACACCAAAAGAAGGTGCTTTTAAGGCGAAATTTAGTTATTTTTCATCGCAAGGTGACCCAGCTGAGAAAGATGGATATGCATATGATTATGGAGAATATGATTTTGGTGCTGGATATATAAAGATAAAAAATATTAACGGTAAAGACAATGATGCGAATGATTCGTCTATGACAGAAGTACAAGTAGATGGTACTAACGAGTTTGTTGCAAAAAAATATCCAGGATATAACCCGGATTGGACAAATTCATTCAGTACTGACATTCATACGTATCATCTTGAAGGACCTACTCAAGTAAAAAATGATTTAAAAGAAGCAAAAATGCGTTTTAGAGCAAATGGTGGCGGTGGTGATATTTACGTATTAAATAACGCTACATTCGTTACAGAACATAATGCTCCAAACTTACAAGTTGATAAAAAGGCATTAGATAGTGCCGGTAAAGAAGTTAAGGAAATTAAAGCTGGTGAAGAGTTTACGTATCAAATTGAAGTGAAGAATGATACGAAAAATAACCAAGCACCTGTATCTAATGTAAAAGGTTTTGATAAATTAGATGATCGTTTAGAGTATGTTCCGGGATCTATACAATATATTTCTGGAAGTAATAAAGGAAATAAAACAGATAATGCAAGCGATGATGAAGCGGAGTTTGTAAATAATCAAATTGATTTCCGTGTTGGTGAAGGTGCTAATGCTAAAGACGGCGGTGTTTTAAAGCCTGGTGAAAGTGCCATTATTACATTCAAAGTAAAAGTGAAAGCTTCTGTACAATCAGATACAACAATAAAAAATATCGTTGCTGTAAAGGGAAAAGATAGTACCGAGGTAAATTATGAAACTACAGATGATGCAAATGTTACGGTTACGCTTCCGAAAGAAGTTCCGGGAGAAATAGAAGCAAGAAAAATAGCTTCTAATAAAACACCGAAGCTAGGTGACGAGGTAGAGTATCGTATTACATTTAAAAATAAGACAAAAGATGGACGTCTAGATGTATTGACAATTGAAGACGAATTACCAAGTAATCTTGAATACGTGAAAGATAGCTTGAAAGCAGAAGGTGCAAAACCAGAGCCAGTAGAGCTGAAGTTTGAAAATGGCAAAGTAATGGCAAAGTATCCAGAAATTATGGATATGGAAGAAAGAAGTATCGTCTTTAAAACAAAAGTAAAAGAAACTGCAAAAATTGGTGAAGAAATTGTTAATAAAGCAACCGTTAGTGATAAAACAAATCCACCAAAGGATTTAGAGGAGAAGATTACACCACAGCATAAGGCCGGTAAAATTACTGCAAAGAAAAAAGCAACAAATAAAAAGCCGAAGCTAGGAGAAGAAGTTGAATATCAAATTAGCTTCAAAAATACGGTGGAAAACGGAAAACTAGATGCAGTTACAATAGAAGATGAAATTCCAGCTAACTTAGAATTTGTTCAAGGTAGTGAGAGAGCTGAAGGTGCTGAACCAAATCCAGTAGAGTTAAAAGTAGAAAATGGTAAGGTAATCGCAAAATATCCAGAGATTACGGATACAAAAGAGCGAAGCATTTCCTTTAAAGTGAAAGTAAAAGAAGAGGCAAAAGCCGGAGAAACGATTGTTAATAAAGCGGTTGTGAGTGAGCCAAATGGACAGTCTGAGCATCCAGAAGAAAAGATTACGCCGGATTATAAATACGGTAAAGTGGATGTTGAAAAAAGCGTAACGAATCAAACACCAAAACTAGGAGAAGAAGTGGAATACCGAATTACATTTTATAATACGGTAGAAAACGGAAAACTAGAAAAGGTGCTAGTAGAAGATACACTACCTAAAGGTGTTGAATACGTGAAAGATAGTTTGAAAGCTGAAGGTATAAAACCAGAGCCAGTAGAACTAAAAGTGGAAGACGGCAAAGTAATGGCAAAGTATCCAGAAATTACGGATACAGAAAAAAGAAGTATTGTATTTAAAGTGAAAGTAAAAGATTCGGCAAAAGTAGGGGAGGCAATTGTAAATAAAGCAATTGCAAAAGATCCGAAAAATGAGCCTGCTGAATCGAAGGTTGTTATTACACCACAAAGTAAAAAAGGTGAAATTGCTGCTACAAAGGTAGTTAATAATAAGAAACCGAAGCTAGGCGAGGAAATCGAGTACCGCATTAGTTTTCATAATACGGTTGAGAACGGAAAACTAGAAGAGGTGCGAGTGGAAGATACAATTCCAAAAGGTCTTGAATATGTAGAAAATAGTATCAAGGCCGAAGGAGAAGCACCTGGACCAGTAGAATTAGCTGTTGAAAATGGAATAGTCAAAGCTAAGTATATCGATATTATGGATATGAAAGAAAGAAGTATCGTCTTTAAAGTAAAGGTGAAGGAAGAAGCAAAAGTAGATAAAGAGATTGTCAATAAAGCAATTGTTGATGATACGAAAAATCCACCGATTGAGCCGGAAGAAAGAATTACTCCGCAATATAAGGATGGAATAATTGATTCGAAGAAGACAGTAGATAATCCATCACCAAAACTAGGAGAAGAAGTAGAATACCGAATTAGCTTTAAAAATACGGTAGAAAACGGAAAACTAGAAAAGGTAACGATAGAGGATATAATTCCTAACGGTTTAGAGTATGTAAAAGGCAGTGAAAAGGCTGAAGGTGATAAACCAGCTCCATTAAAGTTAAGTGTGAAAGATGGAAAAGTCATTGCTGAATACGAAAATATTACGGATATGAAAGAAAGAAGTATTGCCTTTAAGGTAAAGGTGAAGGAAGAAGCGGAAGTAGGTAAGGAAATCATTAATAAGGCAATTGTTGATGATATGAAACATCCGAAAGAACCAGAAGCAAAAATCACACCATTACACAAAGATGGAAAAATTAAAGCGAAGAAAATCGTAAATAATGAAACACCGAAGTTAGGAGAAGAAGTAGAATACCGAATTAGTATGAAAAATACGGTTAAGTACGGAAAGCTAACAGACGTGATAATAGAGGATACTCTACCAGAAGGTTTAGAGTATGTAGAAAATAGTTTGAAAGCAGAAGGTGCCGGAACAGATTCAGTAGAGCTGAAATTTGAAAATGGTAAGGTAATGGCAAAATATCCAGAAATTATGGATACAGAAGAAAGAAGTATCGTTTTTAAAGTGAAAGTAAAAGAAGAAGTAACAGTCGGTAAAAAAATCATTAATAAAGCAACTATTGATGATTCGCAAAATAAGCCAGTTAATCCGACTGCGGAAATTATTCCTCAGTATAAAGATGGAAAACTTGAAGCGAAAAAGATGGTAAATAATGAAACGCCGAAGTTAGGAGAAGAAGTGGAATACCGAATTAGCTTTAAAAATACGGTAGAAAACGGAAAGCTAGCAGAGTTAAAAATAGAAGACGATTTACCAAATGGATTAGAGTATGTGAAAGATAGTGTAAAAGCAGTAGGTGCTAAGCCAGCTCCAGTGGAATTGAAATTTGAAAACGGTAAGGTAATGGCGAAGTATCCTGAGATTACAGATACAAAAGAGAGAAGTATTACCTTTAAAGTGAAAGTAAAAGGTAAAGTGAGCGATTGGATTGTTAATGAAGCCATTGTGAGCGATACGAAACATCCGCCAGAAACACCGACAGCAGAAATTATTCCGCAACATAAAGACGGAAAAGTGAAAGCGAAGAAGACGGTAAATAATGAAACGCCGAAGTTAGGAGAAGAAGTAGAATACCGAATTAGTTTTAAAAACACGGTAGAAGACGGAAAACTAGCAGAGGTGAAAATAGAAGATACTTTACCCGAAGGTTCAGAGTACGTAGAAAACAGTGTGAAAGCAGAAGGTTCTAAGCCGGATCCAGTAGAATTGAAAGTGGAAAATGGTAAGGTAATGGCGAAGTATCCAGAGATTACGGATACAGAAGAAAGAAGTATCACTTTTAAAGTGAAAGTAAAAGATGAAGTGAAAGTCGGTAAAAAAATCGTCAATAAAGCAATTATTGATGATACGAAAAATGAGCCAGAAACACCGACGGCAGAAATTACTCCACAGCATAAAGACGGAAAAGTGGAAGCGAAGAAGACGGTAAATAATGAAACGCCGAAGTTAGGAGAAGAAGTGGAATACCGAATTAGCTTTAAAAATACGGTAGAAAACGGAAAGCTAGCAGAGTTAAAAATAGAAGACGATTTACCAAATGGATTAGAGTATGTGAAAGATAGTTTACGAGCAGAAGGTTCTAAGCCAGATCCGGTAGAACTGAAAGTGAAAGATGGAAAAGTAATCGCAAAATATCCAGAAATTACGGATACAGAAGAAAGAAGTATCGTCTTTAAAGCGAAAGTAAAAGAAGAATTTAAGGTTGGTGAAGGCATTGTCAATAAAGTAGTTGTTGATGATACAAAAGATCCAACAACTTCAGAAGTAACAATTACGCCAGAATATAAAGACGGTAAGCTTAAAGCAGAGAAATTTGTAACCAATAAAAAACCGAAATTAGGAGAAGAAGTAGAATACCGAATTAGTTTTAAAAACACGGTAGAAAACGGAAAACTAGTAGAGGTTAAAGTAGAAGATGAAATTCCAGCTGGATTAGAGTTTGTAGAGAACAGTTTACAAGCAGAAGGATTTAAGCCTAGTCCGGTAGAATTAAAATTTGAAAACGGCAAGGTGATGGCAAAGTATCTAGAAATTGCGGATACAAAAGAAAGAAGTATTATTTTTAAAGTGAAAGTAAAAGAAGAGGCAGAAATAGGCAAGGAGATTGTTAATAAAGCAATCGTAGTAGATACAAAAAATGAGCCAGAAGAGCCTCGTGTGGAAATTACTCCGCAATATAAAGATGGTAAAATTGCTGCGCAGAAAGTAGCCAATAATCATAAACCGAAACTAGGAGAAGAAGTAGAATATCGAATTAGTTTTAAAAATACGATAGAAAACGGGAAACTAGCAGAGGTAAATATAAAGGATACATTACCAAATGGTTTAGAGTATGTAGAAGGCAGCATCACAGCAGAAGGTTCTAAACCGAAACCAGTAGAGCTACAGGTGAAAAATAATAAAGTAATGGCAAAGTATCCAGAAATTACAGATACAGAGGAAAGAAGTATTGTCTTTAAAGCGAAGGTAAAAGAAAGCGCAAAAGTGGGAGAAGAAATCGTAAATGAGGCAATTGTAGATGATACAAAGAATCTACCAGAAGAGCCTTATGTACCGATTACACCACAATATAAAGATGGAAAAATTGAGGCAAGAAAAGAAGTAAGTAATCGTGAACCGAAGTTAGGTGAGGAAATCGAATATCGAATTATTTTTAATAATACGGTGAAAGATGGGAAACTAGTAGAGGTAAAGATAGAAGATAAAATTCCAGCTGGATTAGAGTTTGTAGAAGGAAGCGAAAAGGCTGAAGGTGAAGAGCCAAAACCAGTGGAGTTGAAAGTAGAAAATGGTAAGGTAATGGCAAAGTATTCAGAGATTATGGATACGAAAGAAAGAAGTATCGTCTTTAAAGTGAAGGTGAAAGATTCGGTTACAATAGGTAAGGACATTACAAATAAAGCGATTATCCATGTTGATGATCCGAACCATCCAGTAATTGATCCAACAGCAAAAATTACACCGCAATATAAAGACGGTAAAATTGCTGCTCATAAAAAGGTGAATAATCATAAACCGAAGCTAGGTGAAGAAATCGAATATCGAATTTCATTTAATAATACGGTGAAAGATGGAAAACTGGCAGAGGTCAAAATTGAGGATGAAATTCCGTTTGGTTTAGAGTATGTGAAAGATAGTCTAAAAGCAGAAGGTGATAAGCCGGCCCCAGTAGAGTTGAAAGAAGAAGCTGGTAAGGTTAGTGCGAAGTATGAAAATATCACTGACATGAAAGAAAGAAGCATTATCTTTAAAGTGAAGGTGAAAGATTCCGTTGAAGTGGACAAGGCAATTGTAAATAAAGCAATTGTTGATGATACAAAAAATCCACCAGAGCGACCGGAAGTAGATATTACACCGCAGCATAAAGATGGTAAATTTAAAGCTAATAAAAAGGTAAGTAAAAAAGATCCAAAGCTAGGAGAAGAAGTAGAGTACCGAATTAGTTTTAATAATACGGTAGAAAACGGAAAACTAGCAGAAGTGAAAATTGAGGATCAACTACCAAATGGATTAGAGTATGTGAAGGATAGTTTAAAAGCAGAAGGTAATGAACCAAATCCAGTAGAGCTAAAAGAAGAAGCTGGAAAAATCACAGCGAAGTATGAAAATATTACTGATACAGCTGAGCGTAGCATTATCTTTAAGGTAAAAGTAACAGAAGCAGTAAAAGTCGGGAAGAAAATCGTGAATACGGCAATTGTGGATGATGATAATCCGAAGAATCCTCCGCAAAAACCAGAAGCGATTATTACACCGGAGTATAAGAATGGAAAAATAAAAGCTGAGAAAACAGTAAATAACCCAGCTCCAAAATTAGGAGAAGAAGTAGAGTATCGAATTACGTTCCGTAACGTAGTTGAGCACGGAAAAGTAGCGAAGGTGAAAATTAAGGATGAATTACCAAACAGTTTAGAGTTTGTAGAAGGTAGCGAAAGAGCTGAGGGGGATAGTCCAAAACCGTTGCATGTGAAAGTGAAAAACGGCACAGTACTCGCAGAATATCCAGAAATTACGGATACGAAAGAAAGAAGCATCGTCTTTAAAGGAAAAGTGAAAGAAAAAGCTAAAATTGGCGAAGCGATTGTGAATACGGCGGTTGTGGAAGATACTATAAATCCACCAGAGAAACCAAATGTCGCTATACAGCCTCAACATAAAGATGGTGCATTACAAGCAGAAAAAACAGTAAGCAATCATGAACCGAAGTTAGGAGAAGAAGTAGAATATCGAATTAGCTTTGAAAATACGGTAGAAAACGGAAAACTAACTGAGGTAAAAGTAGAAGATAAAATTCCAGCCGGTTTAGAATACGTACAGGATAGTATAAAGTCTGATGGGCCGGAACCAAATCCAGTAGAACTTAAAGTTGAGAATGGAAAAGTAACAGCAAAGTATCCAGAAATTACGGATACGAAAAAAAGAAGTATCATCTTTAAAGCGAAAGTACAAGAAACGGTACAAGTAGGAAGAGAAATTATAAACAAGGCGGTTGTGGATGATAATAATCCGACAAATCCACCGGTTGAGTCACTTGTACCAATTACACCGCAATATAAAGATGGGAAACTAGAGGCAAGGAAAGAAGTAAGTAATCATGAACCAAAGCTAGGGGAAGAAATCGAATATCGAATTACTTTTAACGGCATAGTAGATGGCGGGAAGTTAGTTGATGTAAAGATTGAAGATGAAATTCCGTCTGTTTTAGAGTATGTGAAAGATAGTCTGAAGGCCGTAGGTGATAAGCCTGTACCAACAGAACTTAAAGTTGAGAATGGAAAAGTAACAGTGAAGTATCCAGAAATTACGGATACGAAAGAAAGAAGTATCATCTTTAAAGTAAAGGTAAAAGAATCAGTAAAAGTTGGAGAGGAAATAACAAATAAAGCGATTATTCACGTAGATGATCCAAATCATCCAGTTATGGAACCGACAGCGACAATAAAGCCAGAATATAAAGATGGTAAGGTAAAAGCAACGAAGACAGTAAGTAATAAAGAACCGAAGCTAGGAGAAGAAATCGAATACCGAATTAGCTTTGAAAACACGGTAGAAAATGGAAAAATAGCAGAGGTAAAGATAGAAGATGAAATTCCAGCCGGTTTAGAGTACGTGCAAGATAGTATTCGATTTGAAGGGGCTGAACCAAATCCAGTAGAGTTAAAAATGGAGTTTGGAAAAGTAATAGCGAAGTATTTAGAAATTACAGATACAAAAGAACGTAGTATTATTTTTAAAGCGAAGGTAAAAGCAGCACCAAGTAAAGGGATAACAAATAGAGCGATAGTGGACGATAGAATAAATCCACCACTTGAGCCTACAGTTACAATTTTACCGAAAACAAAAGAAGATTTTAAGATACCGGAAGATCCGAAAGAACCAGAAGTGAAACCGGAAGATCCGAAAGAACCGAAGGAGCCAGAAGTGAAACCGGAAGATCCGAAAGAACCGAAGGAGCCAGAAGTGAAACCAGAGGATCCGAAAGAACCGAAGGAGCCAGAAGTGAAACCAGAGGATCCGAAAGAACCGAAGGAGCCAGAAGTGAAACCAGAGGATCCGAAAGAACCGAAGGAGCCAGAAGTGAAACCGGAAGATCCGAAAGAGCCGAAGGAGCCAGAAGTGAAACCGGAAGATCCGAAAGAGCCGAAGGAGCCAGAAGTGAAACCGGAAGACCCGAAAGATCTGAAGAAACCGGAAGTAAGACTGGAAAAGTTAAATAAAGACCCGCAAGTAAAAGTAGAAAAAGAATTACCGAAAACAGGGGCAGCACATCCATGGATGATGTCAGTTGGTGCGGGAATTTCATTCTTAGTTGGCGGAGTATTATTCGTATTAGGTAGAAGAAGAAAATAATAATTTTTGTAGACGAAAAGCACACTGAGTTCGATAGTTTATCGAATTCAGTGTGCTTTCGTGGTATATAAAATAAAAGCTCCTTCCGCGTATGGAAGGAGCTTTTATTTTTACATATTAAAACATGCTTGAGCTATGCATTGGTTGAAGTTTTGCATTTGGATCGAAGTAAGCTTTTGCATTGTTTACTGCTGTCGGTGCTTCGCCAAATCCACAAGCGATAAGTTTTACTTTTCCTTCATATGTACAAATGTCACCAGCAGCGTAAATGCCAGGAATATTTGTTTCCATTTTTGAATTCACAAGGATGCTATTTTTTTGTATATCTAAGCCCCAGTTTTTAATTGGGCCAAGAGAGGAAACGAAGCCGTAGTTTACAATTACATCATCAACATCGATGATAACTTTTTCTTCAGTTTTTACGTGCTGAAGAACGACTTGTTCAATTTTGTCATCACCAATGAGTTCAACTGGAACATACGGTGTACTTACTTCTGCACGAGAATTCATTAAGTTTTCGACGCTATGTTCATGTGCGCGGAATTTATCACGGCGATGAACGATTGTAACTTTGTCAGCAATCGGTTCTAACATCATCGTCCAGTCTACTGCTGAGTCGCCACCGCCAAATACTACGACGCGCTTGCCAGCAAATTTATTCATATCATCAACGAAATAATGTAAGTTTTTCTTTTCGTATTTTGCTGTACCTTCTAATTCTAAGCGGCGTGGTTGGAAAGCACCATTGCCGGCAGTAATAATGACTGATTTAGAATAGTGAGTTTGTTTATTCGTAACAAGTTTAAATATACCATCAGCTTGTTTTTCAAGCGTATCAACAGCTTCTTCTAAGCAAATGGTTGGATCAAATTTCTTCATTTGCTCTTTTAAGTTATCAACTAATTCTTGTGCGCGCACTTTTGGAAATCCAGCTACATCATAAATGTATTTTTCAGGGTAGAGTGCGGATAATTGTCCTCCAAGTTGAGGTAAGCTTTCAATGATTTTTACACTTGCTTGTCTCATCCCGCCATAAAATGCTGTGAATAGTCCTGTTGGACCACCACCAATAATTGTTATGTCGTAAACTTTTTGATTTTCTGCCACTTTCATTCCCCCTATAGATGGAATTTTGATATTGATTTCATATATTGTTCATATGTACACGAAAATCCTGCAAATGATGACACTTTCAAATAAATGATAGCATATTTGAGTTCATAATACTTCTGAAAACGACTGAATTGTGTGTAAGTTTTCGCATAGATGCTTTTTGTATTGTATAAAATATACAGAAAGGAAAATACATGAAAAAAAGGTTGAAAAACCCTTGAAAACGCTATGTTATTTTAAAATATTGATAATTCTCCAGAAGCTTGAATTCTGGAATAAAACCGACTAATATAGGGAAGTATTATGTTAAATTTCTATGACAAAATTCGTACGATTTTTTGACTGCGTTTTGTTATGATATAGAATGTGATAAATTCCACATTCTTGACAAATAGAGTTTTTAGTACTTGGTATTATTTCTCATTACTATTATATAAAGAAAAGGGTTGTGATTTGGTGAAGACTCCAAAAATCGTAGTTTTAGGTGCAGGTTATGGCGGGATGATTACGACTGTTCGTCTGCAAAAAGCATTATCTGTAAATGAAGCTGAAATTACGTTAGTAAACAACAACAGCTATCACTACCAAGCGACTTGGTTACACGAGAGCGCAGCTGGTACATTACAAGATGAAAAAATCTGTCTAGATATTCAAGACGTTATTGATACAAATAAAGTGAACTTTGTACAAGACACAGTAGTAGAAATTAAAGCTACTGAAAAACGTATTATCTTAAAAGACGGCGAGTTAGAGTATGACTACTTGGTAATCGGTCTTGGTTTCGAATCAGAAACATTCGGAATTACAGGATTAAAAGAGCATGCATTCTCAATCGCTAACATTAATGCAACTCGTGAAATTCGTGAGCATATGGAAGCTAGTTTCGCTAAATATGCAGATGAAAAGCGCGATGAGTTAGTAACAATCGTTGTTGGTGGTGCTGGATTTACTGGTATCGAGTACGTAGGTGAGCTTGCAAACCGTGTTCCTGAACTTTGCAAACAGTACAATGTACCACGTGAAAAAGCACGTATCATCTGTGTAGAAGCTGCTCCAACAGCACTTCCAGGTTTCGATCCAGCATTAGTAGAATATGCTGTAAAACAACTTGAGAAAAAAGGCGTAGAATTCCGCATCGGTACAGCAATTAAAGAAGCAACTGAAGAAGGTATTATTGTTGCAAATGGTGATGATACTGAATTAATTAAGTCTGAAACAGTAGTTTGGGCTGCAGGTGTTCGTGGTAATGGTATTGTGGAAGAGTCTGGCTTTGAAGCAATGCGCGGACGTGTAAAAGTTGATGAGTACATGCACGCTCCAGGATACGAAGAGGTATTCATGGTTGGTGATGCAGCGTTAATCATTAACGAAGAAATTAACCGTCCTTACCCACCAACAGCACAAATTGCAATTCAACAAGGTTACAATATTGCACACAACTTAACTGTATTAGTTCGTGGCAAGGGCGAAATGAAAAAATTCGCATTCGATAATAAAGGATCTGTATGTTCTTTAGGTCATGACGATGCAATGGGCGTTGTTATGGGTAAAAAGTTAACAGGTTGGAAAGCTTCCTTCATGAAGAAAGTAATCGATAACCGCTACTTATTCTTATTAGGTGGACCTTTATTAGTTCTTAAAAAAGGTAAATTAAAGTTCTTTTAATATATAGTAGAAAAAGCAGAAACGGCTAAGCGCCGTTTCTGCTTTTTTTTCATATAATACATGTTTTCGATATAACAATAGAAAGATGGGAGAAATGTTTTATTTGAACATTTCCTTATCATGAAATGGATGAATCCAATGTTTTATTTTCTTCATAATTACATTTCTGCATCTTGATATTTTTTTGTTAACAGTATATCGACAAAATGGGTTTTTTCACTTTTTGAAAAAAGGAAATTTCACAGCGAATTAAAAAGTATAGTATAATATATAGAAAAGAAAGAATATTCTGTCCGTTCGGATGGAGGAGGATGCATCATGGGGAAGCGCGGGAAAGTATGGTTAGCTGTTAGTGGCTTAGTAGCTACAAAAGATGGCAGGTGGCTATTCGTTAAGAAGAAATACAGTGGATTAAAAGGGAAATGGTCTTTACCGGCTGGTTTTGTAAATGAAGGTGAGACAGTTGATGAAGCTGTGAAACGCGAAGTGTTAGAAGAGACAGGCATTGTCGCTCATGTGAAGGGGATCATTGGTGTTCGATCGGGTGTTATTCGTGATGAAATTAGTGATAATATGATTATTTTCCTTTTGGAGCCTGAAGGAGAAAATATTATTGTACAGGAGAAAGAATTGTCTGAAGTGGCGTTCTTACATCCAGATAAGATTGCGGACGATCCGAATACGTCTGTACTTATTAAATATTTGTTAGAAGGAAGATCAGAACTACATCTTGAAGTGGACAAAACATTAAATCCAGGAGAACCATTTGGTTATACAGCCTATCACGTATTTACGGCACGTGCGAAGGAGAGGGAGAAAGAGTGAGTATACCGGTACTACTTATTTCAATGATGTTATTTTTTATTTTGTTCTTTGGAATTGGATTTTTACTCAACATGATTTTGCGAGCTACTTGGGTAATGGTTATTGTGTATCCGATTGTTTGTATGCTTATTATTAATAAAGCGAGTATGTGGGATTATTTTTCAAAACCGAAAGAAACATTTTCTTCATTTGGGACAAGTGTATCGCACTTAGGACAAGCAGACGTGTTTATTCTATCTACTGGATTAGTAGGGGCTGCTTTAGCAGGAGTCGTGATCAAGAAACTTCGGAAAAGCGGATATCAAATGTTTTAATCTCCAACTAAGTTGGAGATTATTTTTTGCATATTCCTTCATCGTATAGGGAATGATTAACGATGAAGGAGTGTGGAATATAAAAATGTTAAAACGATATTGTATTCGCATTATGATGACTTGTTTACTTGCATTTGCATTATGCGTAACATGGAAGGCTTTCACTGGAGTTTCTTTATTAGAGATTGTAAAGACATATGAAGGAATGAGTGCAAAAGAAGTACATGCAGCAGAAGTTAAGAGAAATGTTGCTCCGAGTAAAGAAGTGATAAATGCTTTAGAGCAGGCAAACGACTGGTCTAAATATCGTTCAATTGAAATGACTGCAACAGGTTATACATCGGGGATTGAGTCAACAGGTAAGAGGCCAGGGCATCCAGAGTATGGTATTACATATTCAGGTGTTAAAGTGAAAAGGGATTTATATTCCACAATTGCTGCGGACTTACGCGTATTCCCGATTGGAACGATTCTCTTCGTGCCAGGTTACGGGTATGGTGTAGTAGCTGATAAGGGCGGAGCAATAAAAGGAAACCGTCTTGATTTATATTATGATACGGTGAAAGATGTTTATAGCCAATGGGGTAAGAAAAAAGTAAATGTGTATGTAGTAAAAGTAGGAAAAGGTAAGTTTACAGAAGAAGAGTTAACGATGTTAAATCAAGACGAAACGATGCAAGTGTTTCGTGGTCAATATTTAAAGCAAAGATAGTCTAGTCGTAATTACGCTAGACTTTTTTTCTTGGCTTATTTCATAATAGAGGAGATTTTACACGTCATATAACTGTAGTTAGAATTGTCGCATTTTATCGAAAATAAAGTTATAATGGTGGTAGAGAAATTTAGGGGGTCTGAACATGTTTCAAGTACAAAAAGAATTAGCAGGTCACGAAGCAGTAATTGTCGCTTTATTTGAAGAAGAGAAAATGAGTAGTTTTGTACAAGAACTGGACAAAGCGTTTGAAGGACAATTACAAGTTTTACTAGAAGAGAAAGAATTATCTACGAAGAAAAAGGCCATTTCGAAAGTACATAGCTTAGGAAAAACAAATGTGAAACGGTATTACTTTGTTGGTTTAGGCAAGAAAGAGTCTTATACGACAGAAACGTTACGCGCGGCTCTTGGTAAGGCGTTTAAAACACTGCAAGCAGCAAAAGTACAAGATGCAGCAATCTTACTTGATTCTTTCGTAACAGAGAAATTAGACGCGATTGATGTCGCTCATATTGCGGCAGAGGTACAAGGCCTTGGTACATATGAATTACAAACGTATAAATCAGATAAAAAGGATCGTGTAGAGTTAGAGAAGTTCACGGCTATTACAGCGGAAGATGCACAAGAAATTGAAGCCGCATTAACAGTTGGCTACGTACATGGACGTGCAACAAATTCAGCTCGTACACTTGTAAATATGCCGCCAAACGTATTAACAGCGACAAAGCTTGCTGAGTATGCTGTTGAGTTAGCGGAGAAGTATGATATGGACTATAAAGTTCTTGAAAAAGAAGAGATGGAAGATCTTGGTATGGGTGCGTTACTTGCAGTAAACCAAGGTAGTACAGAGCCACCCAAAATGATTGCTCTTATTTATAAAGGAAAAGAAGAGTGGACAGATGTCATTGGATTCGTTGGAAAAGGTATTACATACGATACAGGTGGTTATTCTTTAAAACCACGTGAAGGCATGGTTGGTATGAAAGGTGATATGGGCGGTGCAGCTGCTGTATTAGGTGCGATGGAAATTATCGGAGAACTGCGCCCAGAACAAAATGTGATCGCTGTTATTCCTTCAACTGATAACGTTGTAAGTGGTACGGCATTTAAGCCAGACGATGTAATCACATCTATGAGTGGAAAAACAATTGAAGTATTAAATACGGATGCAGAAGGTCGTCTAGCTTTAGCTGATGGTATTACGTATGCGAAAAAACTTGGCGCAAACTACCTTGTTGATGTTGCAACATTAACAGGCGGTGTAATTGTTGCACTTGGAAACCATACGACAGGCGCAATGACAAATAATGAAGAGTTGTTTGAGCAAGTACTAGAGGCTTCTATGGAAACAGATGAACCAATTTGGCAACTACCGATTTTTGATCGTGATAAAGAACGTGTGAGAAACAGTAAGTTTGCTGATTTAAATAACTCACCAGGCCGTGAAGGACATGCGGTTATGGCAGGTACATTCCTAGGCGAATTCGCTGAAGATACACCGTGGGTACACTTAGATATCGCTGGAACATCAGAAACAAAAGGCGCGCACGACTTAGGTCCAGCTGGAGCAACTGGTGCAATGGTACGTACACTTGCAACACTTGTAGAGCGTTTTGGAGAAGAATAATTTTTTTGAAGAAAAGGCTGTCTCGAATTTTTGAGGCAGCCTTTTTATTGGTATAGTAGACCTGTTTATTGGTAATTCGATATAACTTTGTTTGCTACTACGCTGTTGAAAAAAATGTTTATAAAGAAATCGTGTATAAAATTCCATTTGAAAAAGGAAGTACGGTCTGTTTCTTTACAGAACCAAGTGCATCACTTTTTTCGGGTAAGCCAATTGTAACTTTGAGGCGTGTCCCGAGCTCAAGATTAACTTCTGTAATTGTGTTAATGAAAGAATATTAGCAATGGAGACGATACGATTATTTTAACGAGAATGCATCATCATGAAGATGATTACTTTTAGAAAATGTTGATTCCATTAATGAGCGTGTAATGCTGTTGTAGCTTTGTCTATTAGAACTACCAATATGGATGAGAGACCTCTTTATTGGTATTTAATAGCTGATTTTCAATGTTATACTTATGTGATATAATCTTTCCTGTATTAGAAGTAAATAACAATTTAATAGGGAGGGAATGAAGAGAGTGAAAAAAATAGAAGCACTCTTATTATTATGAGGGAAGGAACTTTATCTCAACAAAATATAGTTGTATTGTTTTTTAAACAGTTACGCCCGAAACAATGGACTAAAAACTTGCTTGTATTTGCAGCGTTAGTCTTTTCGATAAAACAAGTATCTTTAACTATGGTGGCACAAGCTGCAATTTGTTTTGCCCTATTTTGTGCAATATCTGGCTGTGTCTATATTTTAAATGATTTTATGGATATTGAGGCAGATCGACAACACCCTGTTAAGCGATATCGACCGATGGCATCGGGTGCATTAAATCCGTACTTTGCTATTACGGCAGGTTGTGTTATTTTAGTAGCGTCTTTAGTAGTTTCATATATACTAAATCCGTTATTGTGCTTAGTATTAGCAGTCTATTTTATTTTAAATGTAGCGTATTCAATTCGTTTAAAGCACGTTGTAATCATTGATATTTTAATTATTGCATCTGGATTTGTTTTACGAGCATTGGCCGGTGGATTAGTTATTCAAGTGCCATTTACACCGTGGTTTTTATTATGTACATTATTACTGTCACTATTCTTGGCCATTAATAAAAGACGACATGAATTAGTATTGTTACAGAATAATAAAGGTTCTCATAGAAAAGTATTAGAAAGTTATTCTTCTGCTTTGTTAGACCAATTAAGTACAATTGTTACATCGGCAACTATTGTAACTTATGCTATCTTTACTTTTAATGCAGGGAAAAGTATCTATTTAATGTGGACAATCCCATTTGTAATTTACGGGATTTTTCGTTATTTATATTTAGTTCACATGGAAGATAAAGGTGGAGAACCAGATAAAGTTTTATTAGAGGATCAGCATATTTTAATAACAGTGTTGTTATATGCGATAACAGTTATTATTATACTATTGAACTTTTAATTACTCTATTCGGGTTTGTTAAAACGTTTAAGAGGAGTGTCTTAAACGTTTTTTATTTGGAATAAAACATTTTTTGAATATAAACAGTTAAGGAGTATAGAGATGCAACAATTTTTAATGATTATTTTATCAGTTGGTATGGGAGTTGTAGGGCAAATTTTATTAAAGTTTGGCGCAATGAAATCACAAAGTTCAGCGGCTGTAGGTATTATGAATTTCATTAACGTACCGAACTTTTTCGGACTAGCTTTTTACGGTTTAAGTGCATTATTATGGATGATTGTGCTGAGAAAGGTTGATTTAAGTTATGCATACCCAATGGTGAGTTTCGGATATGTATTTGTTATTATTGCGTCAGCATTATTATTTGGTGAAACAATCAATTTCATGAAAATTGCTGGAATGGTATGTATAGTAGCTGGCATTTTATTTATTGCAAAATCATAGGAGGTAAAGCAATGGGAACATATTTATATTGTGTACTTCCATTTATAGCTTGGGTAGCTTCGGGAGTATTAAAATTTTTAGTGAATTATCTTCGTTCTGGAAAAGATGCTTTTCGTTTAGTAGGAAATGGTGGATTTCCTAGTACGCATACAACGATTTTATCAAGTATGGTCATGACAATAGGGTTTCATGAAGGGTTTAATACACCGATGTTTGGAATCGGGATGGCAATTTTAACAATTGTTATCATTGATGCCACAGGACTTCGCCGTACAGTTGGTAAACATGCAAAAATGTTGAATAAACATATAAGTTCGGAAGAAGAAAAATTAAGAGAGCGTCAAGGACATCATTGGCATGAGATTTTTGGTGGACTTGTGTTAGGAACAGTTATTGGGTACGTGGCACATCTAATTATGTTATTTCTACCGTAGAGAGGAGAAGAAGTATTGAATATTTGGAATGATTATAAAGGAAAGGGTATGTTAGCCCTTGTCCTTTTCATTTTTTATTGGTCATTTTATTTTTTTATCGGTTGGAAAATGGAAAACGACTCTAAGGTTTTAACAGCTTCCTGGTATGACATGTATTTTTCTTTTGATCAGGGTTATTACATTTTAAGTTTTTTCTTGGCTAAAATACCAATTGCAGATGAAGTGTTGTTTCGACATCCATTTTTAAATTTTTTAACTGAGGAAATAGCAACAGTAGTATCATCACTAGGTGTAAAAAATGTAGTGCAAGGTATTATATTTTTCCAAGCGTTCTTAAGTACGTTAAGTGTAGTCATGATTTACATATTATGTTGTAAAATTTGTAAGAATGTAATTGTTTCTTTTCTATTAGCGGTTATGTACGGATTTTCAGCTACTCTGTTAGTTATTACGTGGACACCGGAATCTTTTGTTTATGCCAATTTCACATTGGTACTGATGTGCTTTGTATGTTATCCGTTTATTACAGGAGAAAAAGAAGCGAAAGCAGGATTCAGCGTTGCTAATATGTTATTGGCAATAGGAATAACGGGAGTTACATTAACAAATTCGTTTATGTGGTTTTTAGGTAGTGTAATGAGTTATAAAACATTAAAGAAAAGAATCATTTGGACTGGTATTTCTATCATTGTGGTCGTTCTTCTTTTCGCATTAGTGATTATAGAAAATAACATATCACTTATTGATGTGATCAATACTAATATTAAATTTACAGAGAAACAAGGTTTTTCAGAGGAATATGTAGGGTCTAAGTATATACTAGCATTTCATTTGGTATTAGGATCTTCATTCATCTTTGGACCATTCTCGGAAGTTACTTTAAGACAAGGTGAGCAATTCGCACAATTAAATATGCTTCCATCACATACTATGATCGGATGGATTGTGATTGTATCTGTGTATGCTTTTATAATAGTAGCTGTATGGAAAAACTTTAGAAAAGAACCTTTCGTAAGGTTTTTAAGTTTCTGTTTACTATTTAATATTGTCTTACATGGAATTGTTGGTTTTGGGGCATCTGAAGCATTTATTTATGGCGCACATATGGTATTTACAATCCCTTTGTTATTAGCATATGGCTTTAAAGTGATGAGACGTATAAAAGTAGTCGGTTTATGTATAGTATTACTATTACTATTAATAAATAATTTTGATAGTATGTTATATTTCTATCATTTTGCAGTCTCGAACTACTCTTTATAATAAGGTTTATTTTTAATAAAAGGGTACTTTAGATAGGATATCTAAAGTACCCTTTTTCCTATTTCTTAAAAATAGATACAAAATAATAGCCGGAAGTGTGGCATTTTAGAAAAATATAGTTGTTATGAAAGAACTCTAAACATGTTTTGAGTACAAAAAGAGTTAGCAAGACATGAAGTGATAATTATTGTACTTAGATATCGCTGTGAGCACATAATTTATGGGTCAGTTCCAGCAATGGGTAGGTAATTGGTATACTTTTCGAGCATTTTGTAGAAGAATAATTTTTTTGAATAAAAGGCTGGCTCAAATTTTGGAGATAACCTTTTTTATTAATATTGTAGACGTATTTGTTGGTAATTCGATATAACTTCATTTACTACTGTGCTGTTCAAAACGGTGCTAAAAAGTATTTATAAAGAAATCGTATACAAAACCCCATTTAAAGCAAAAGAAGTACGGCCCGTTTCTTCAGAGACAACTAATATAAGTGCATCACTCTTTTCTGATAAGCCAATTGCGGCTCTGTGACGTGTGCCTAGCTCAGGATCAACTTCTGTACTTTTCGTTAAAGGAAGAATATTAGCAGCTGAGATAATATGATTATTTTTTACGAGAACGGCACCGTCATGAAGAGGGTTACCTGGATAAAATATTGATTCGAGTAATGGTGCAGTTAAATGAGCGTTTAATGTCGTTCCAGTTTGAATGAGAGCTTCAAGCGTCTCGTTTCGTTCCACAACGATAAGAGCACCATGTTTTCTGGCACTTAAATGTTGGATAGCTGTCGTAATAAAAGATGAACTTTCCGTATAAGGTGATAAATATGCCTGAATATAGTATGTAGCTGCCAATGTTTGTACATTTGCCAACATATGATGAATATCTTCCATTTTGCATAAAATACATTCGTCTTCTTTATCAATTGCGTTCCTCATAATTGATAGTTCTTTTTCAGCAATTTCAATCATTTGCTTTGTTTGTATTTTGAGCTCTTCTGACAAGCCCCATTCGTGCATAATCCTCATTCCCTTTAGTGGAGTATTTAACCATAGTGTATACAAATATTCCTAGTAAAATCCTGCTAGATTTTATAAAATATTGAGATACAGCATGTTTTTTTCATATAATAAAGGTATGACGAGCGAGAGGAGAGAGAAGAATGAATTGGAAACAAGAATTTGATCGCTGGCTTTCTTACGCACAATTAGATGCAGAATTAAAAGAACAGCTAGAAAATATGAAGCAAGATGAGAAGAAAATCGAGGATAGCTTTTATAAAAATCTAGAGTTTGGCACAGGTGGTATGCGTGGTGAACTTGGTGCTGGTACGAACCGTTTAAACGTATATACAGTTCGTAAAGCAACAAAAGGATTAGCAAGCTTTATCGAAAAGTTAGGTGAGGAAGCGAAAAAACGCGGTGTTGTTGTAGCCTATGATTCTCGTCATAAATCACCTGAGTTCGCAATGGAAGTCGCTGCTACACTTGGTGCACGTGGTATCACAACATATGTGTTTGAAAGCTTACGTCCAACGCCAGTACTTTCTTTCGCAGTTCGTCATTTACATACAGTAAGTGGAATCGTTCTTACGGCAAGCCATAATCCGCCTGAATATAACGGATATAAAGTATACGGTGAAGATGGTGGACAGTTGCCTCCAAAAGAGGCCGATGAGTTAATTAGTTACGTAAACGCAGTAGAAGATGAATTAACAGTTGAAGTCGCTGATGTAGAGCAATTAAAAGCTGACGGTTTATTACATATTATTGGACAAGAAGTAGATGATGCATATGCTGCAGAATTGAACAATGTCATCATTAATAAAGAAATGGTACAAAAGGTTGGTAAAGACTTAAAAATCGTCTTTACACCATTACACGGAACATCAAATATTTCTGTACGCCGTGGTTTAAAAGAAATTGGATTTACAGATGTAACAGTTGTAAAAGAGCAAGAGTTACCAGATCCAAACTTCTCTACAGTAAAATCACCGAACCCAGAAGAGCACGCAGCGTTTGAGTATGCAATTCGTGACGGTGAAAAGGTAGGCGCAGATGTATTAATCGCAACTGATCCTGACGCAGATCGTCTAGGTGTAGCAGTTCGTAATCATAATGGTGAGTTCCAAGTATTAACAGGAAACCAAACAGGTGCATTAATGCTTGATTACTTACTATCTCAAAAGAAAGAAAACGGAACGCTTCCAGAGAACGGTGTCGTATTAAAAACAATCGTAACGTCTGAAATTGGTCGTACAATTGCAAAAGCATATGGTTTAGATACAATTGATACGTTAACTGGATTTAAATTTATCGGTGAGAAAATTAGGCAGTATGAAGAAAGCGGACAATATGAATTCCAATTCGGTTATGAGGAAAGCTATGGTTATTTAATCCGTCCATTCTGCCGTGATAAAGATGCAGTACAATCTGTCCTATTTGCATGTGAAGTAGCTGCATACTACAAATCACAAGGGAAAACGTTATATGATGGTCTATTAGAAGTATTTGAGAAATACGGATTCTTCCGTGAAGACCTTGTATCGTTAACGTTAAAAGGAAAAGATGGAGCGGAACAAATCCAAGAGATGATGGCGACGTTCCGTGAGAATCCTCCGAAAGAAGTAGCGGGCTTAACAGTCGTAGCAGTGGAAGACTATAAAGCAAGCATTGTTACGTCTTTACAAGATGGAAATAAAGAAGAGATTCACTTACCGAAATCAAATGTGTTAAAATATCAATTAGAGGATGGTTCATGGTTCTGCCTACGTCCATCTGGAACTGAACCGAAGATTAAGTTCTACTTCGGTGTACAAGATAGTTCTTTACAAAATAGTGAACAAAAGTTACTTACTATTAAAGAAGACATTATGAATCGTTTATAATACAAAGTAATTTTAAGTAGTAAGGAACAAAAGGGAGCGAAATCTCCCTTTTGTTTTATGTAGGAAATAATTGCTATTAATTCCGACAGGAGAGAGGGTATTTTGTGATGAAAAAAGTAAGAAAAGCGATAATCCCAGCAGCTGGATTAGGAACACGTTTTTTACCAGCAACGAAAGCAATGCCGAAAGAAATGTTACCGATAGTAGATAAACCAACGATCCAGTACATTGTAGAAGAAGCAGTGAAATCGGGCATCGAAGATATTATTATCGTTACTGGTAAAACAAAGCGTTCTATCGAAGATCATTTCGATAACGCATTTGAACTAGAGCAAAACTTATTAGAGAAGAAAAAATATGAGTTACTTGAAAAAGTACAAGCTTCTTCAAAAATGGTAGATATTCATTACATCCGTCAAAAAGAGCCGAAGGGGCTAGGGCATGCTGTTTGGTGCGCGCGTAAATTCATTGGTGATGAGCCGTTTGCAGTGTTACTAGGTGATGATATTGTCCAAGCTGAGAAACCATGTTTACGTCAATTAATGGATGAGTATGAAAAAACACTTTCTTCTGTTATTGGTGTACAAACTGTTCCAGAAAATGAAACACACCGTTACGGAATTATCGATCCATTAGAACAAGAAGGTCGTCGTTACCAAGTTCGCAATTTCGTTGAGAAACCAGCACAAGGTACAGCACCTTCAAACTTAGCAATTATGGGACGTTACATTTTAACGCCTGAAATCTTTATGTTCTTAGAACAGCAACATGTCGGTGCTGGTGGTGAAATTCAATTAACAGATGCAATCCAAAGCTTAAATGAAATTCAACGTGTATTTGCTTACGATTTCGAAGGAAAGCGCTACGACGTAGGTGAAAAGCTAGGATTTGTTCAAACGACAATTGAAATGGCCCTGCAACACCCAGAATTACGTGATGACATGGTTGTAATGATGAAGAAAATTTTAGAAGAACAAGTGAATCAAGAGTCTTAATATAAAAAAAGAGTTATTGCAGCAAGCTGCAATAACTCTTTTTTATTATGAAATCGTCGAATGAGAATGCTGATAAGCAGAACGACGCACAGCATAGTATATGCGAGGGGCGATAATAGCACCGATAATTGTAAATGCAATATCTTTTACTGCAAACCACATCATAATCATCCAAGCAGCTTTATAGCTCATATTACCGCCCATAAAGAGATTGACTGCCCCGTACATGTAAGTAGTACCGATTATATAAGTTAAAATAATTCCTGTGAAAGAGGCAATCGCAAATGTAATGAATGTTGGTCTTTCTTTTTGTTCTACTAGTTTCCCCGATACGTAAGCAACGATAATAAATGCGATAATAAAACCACCAGTAGGATCTAAAAGTGCTCCAAATCCAGCCTTGAAGTTAGCGAAAATTGGTGCGCCGGCTACGCCAACGAGCATATAAACAGTCATGGATAAAGCACCAAGTCTACTTCCAAGAAGAAGACCTGCTAAAATTGCGAAAAATGGTTGCATAGATAATGGGATACCTGCTACTTGAAGGAATGGTGCCCAAGATACAATATTTGCACCGATGGCCATAAGAGCAACGAACATGGCAGCTAATGCTAAATCTAAAACATGTAATCTTCTCATAATGTTAACCTCCTGTTGTTTTTAGGTTAACATTATCGTAGCTAAAATATTTACTTGTTGTCAATCAAAATATTTTGATAAGAAGGCTTTAAATAGTCTCTTAACAACGTATATGGAATACGAAATTGCGGAATTCCACTTGAATACGGAGCAATCTCATATAAAGGGAAATAAATGACGAGATTGTCTGGCTCTAAAAAGAAGTGAAACTTTTTCATACTCATTACCTTTTCAGTTGCATCAGGAAAATAAATACTTTCATTTTGTTTAATTTGTCTTACAATCTCTGCACGGATTACATCTTTATATTTATCTTTTTGTTGAAATAAATCGTCTAAGTGCAGTAGCTTTTTTTCTTTTAAATCAAATGTATTTGCCTTCCACGTATAAAGACCGTGTGCTCCGCCAGTATATTGATAGTAATTCACATAGAGGCTAAGAAAAGGTGGTTTGTTTAAAGAGACTTTATAATCAACATTTGCTACGTACGGATGAAATGGTGTACTAGATCCTTCTGTCTCTTTATAGTATTTTTTTGCTTCTTTTTCTAATTTATTTTTAAATTTGTCAGTGGATTTTTTGTAGTATAAATTGAGCTTATTTTGAAATGTAGAGTCAGAAAAGTTGTGAAAAGAAGGCCTATTTATTTGATATTCTATATAAGGTTTCTTACCTTTTTGCGTTACAGTCTTAACATCGATTGTCAGGTTAGATGCTTTGGCTGTTATTGCACAATTTGGTACAATAGTCAGCAAGGAGAACATAAGCAGTAATATACAAAATTTCTGTTTCATTTAGGTGAAGCCTCCTTATATAAGTGTTATAAGTAGTTTGAAAATAAATAGGTAAAATTATACATTTAATTAAACCAAGAGAAGGAGGAAGCGATATGGCAAAAACTTTAATGGATTCACTTGGAATTGAGTTGTTAGAGATGACAGAAGATAAGGTGGTTGCTACGATGCCTGTTGATGAGCGTACGCATCAGCCATTTGGATTTTTACATGGCGGTGCATCGGTTGCATTAGCAGAAACAGTGGCAAGTGTTGGTTCATACAATTTAATTGATCAAGAAAAATGTATTTGTTTCGGATTAGAAATTAATGCAAACCACATTCGCTCAAAGAAAGATGGAATTGTAACAGCGATCGGAACACCGATACATAGAGGACAATCGACAATGGTTTGGGATGTTCGTATTATTGATGAAAATGATGATTTACTATGTATATCAAGATGTACAGTAGCAATTAAAGAAAAACGTGAAAAGTAAAAAAGAGGCGCTCTTATGAGCAGCCTCTTTTTCTTATAATTAGAACTGGATTTTCTTCTCTAAGAAACCTTTTAGTTCGCTAATTGGCATACGAACTTGTTCCATTGTATCACGGTCACGTACTGTAACAGCTTTGTCTTCAACTGAGTCGAAGTCGTATGTGATACAGAATGGTGTACCGATTTCGTCTTGACGACGGTAACGTTTACCGATAGAACCAGTTTCATCAAAGTCTACCATGAAGTCTTTAGCTAATTCTGCGAATACTTCAGTAGCACCTTCAGATAGCTTTTTAGATAATGGTAAGATAGCTGCTTTGTATGGTGCTAAAGCAGGGTGGAAACGAAGAACTGTACGAGAATCGTTTTCTAATTGCTCTTCTTCATATGCATCACATAAGAATGCTAATGTTACACGGTCTGCGCCTAAAGATGGCTCGATGCAGTATGGTACGTAACGCTCATTCGTTTGTGGATCGATATAGTTAAAGTCTTCGTTTGAGTGTTCCATGTGACGTTTTAAGTCGAAGTCTGTACGAGATGCAACGCCCCAAAGTTCGCCCCAACCGAATGGGAATTTGAATTCAATGTCAGTTGTTGCATTACTATAGTGAGATAACTCTTCTTCACCGTGGTCACGAAGACGCATGCTCTCTTCAGTCATACCAAGTGAAAGTAACCAGTTTTTACAAGTTTCACGCCAGAATGCGAACCACTCTAAATCTTCACCAGGCTTACAGAAGAATTCAAGTTCCATTTGTTCGAATTCACGTGTACGGAATGTGAAGTTACCAGGTGTGATTTCGTTACGGAAACTCTTACCGATTTGGCCAATACCAAATGGAAGCTTTTTACGCATAGAGCGTTGAACGTTTTTGAAGTTTACGAAAATACCTTGTGCTGTTTCAGGACGAAGGAAGATTTCGTTTGTGCTAGACTCTGTAACACCTTGGAATGTTTTGAACATTAAGTTGAACTGACGGATTTCAGTGAATTCTTCACTACCGCAATCAGGACATTTTACTTCATGTTCTTTCATTAAGTCAGCCATTTGGTCGAAAGTAAGACCATCAACAACCATTTCGATGCCTTTTGCATCTAAAGCATCCTCAATTAATTTGTCAGCACGGTGACGAGCTTTACATTTTTTACAGTCGATCATTGGATCGTTGAAGTTACCAACGTGACCAGAAGCGATCCAAGTTTTAGGGTTCATTAAAATAGCTGCGTCTAAACCAACGTTGTATGGAGATTCTTGAATGAATTTTTTCCACCAAGCTTTTTTAACATTATTTTTTAATTCGATTCCAAGTGGACCGTAATCCCAAGTGTTTGCAAGACCACCGTAAATTTCAGAACCAGGGAAAACAAAACCGCGATGTTTCGCTAAGTTTACAACTTGTTCCATTGAATACATAAGAAAATCCTCCTTTTGAAAGTTAACGTATTGGCGATGACATACTCTGATACTTTGGAAACGAGCAGTATAGCTAAAAAGAACATAAAAAAACGCTCATCCCAAGGCTTATTTGCCTAGGGACGAGCGTTTGCCCGCGGTTCCACCCTAGTTGATACACAAAAGGTGCATCCACTTTATCATGTATTGCTCGGGACTGCCGTTTCCTTGCGGCTTCAGGCTTTCACTATCCCTGAATCGCTTTTTATGCAAGTACTTATAAGTCCGTCATCGCTACTTATATTAGTAATAATGAACATATTCTAACACGTTCTTTTTTAAATCTCAATAGAGGAACGCGTCTATCTATGATAGAGTCTCGCCTATTTTTTCATTATTTATTCCGTAATTTTCTTTAATATGCTTAATTGCTTCACGCTTACTTAATGGAGCGAGCTCGTTGTTTTGCACGTATTCCCAAACTACATCCGGATTTGTTTTTGCATATTCACGAAGGACCCAGCCAATCGCTTTTTGAATGAAAAATTCTTTTGAAGAATGTAGTTGTCCAATAATCCAGAAAAGAAGTTCTTCATCCATCTTTTGTTTATATTTCAGTTGGAATAAAATAGCGGCACGTTGTAACCATATGTTATCTGATGCAATCCATTTTGGAATATAAGCAGAAATCAATTCTGGGTGTTTTAAAAAGATAGTACCTAAGAATGTAGGGACGATGCTATCGACAGAGTCCCACCAAGATTTTGTGACAATAAGTTCTTCTAAGAAGGGGATATGAGTTTCGTTTATATGTTTTTTATATTTTTGCATAATATCAAGTGCGGCCGCTTGGAATTCACGTTCTGGTAAGTCCCAAAGCTCACGTACGATAATTTGGAAGTCTTTTTTATCTGGGAGAGTATGTATTTGAATGATGTCTTTTAATAATTGGCGTCTTTCCGGTGTTTGAATACCTAGAAATGGGAAGTGATTTTTCATATAACGGGCCATAGGTTCTGCTTTTTCAGGATTTTTATGAGCTGTGAAATGCTCTTGTAATGCTTTTACAAATGGATGCATAAGTGTTTCTCCTCTCTTATTCTCTTTCTTCTCTTATTATACAAAGAGTTTGGATAAATTTTAAAACATAACTTGCAATGTAATGAAATATGTTGAAAGTAGAGAGGAGAGGATAAGATGGAGGATCAAGGCGTACTAGCAGGTTTCTTTGCTCTTAGTTTTGCGTTTATTCTTGTTATATTGATTTGGGCAATTATTTCATATTTGTTAACGGCTTTTGCACTTTATTCGATGGCGAAAAATGATGGTGCAACGGACGGGGTGCTTGCGTTTATTCCGTTTTTGAATAGTAAGACGTGGGGTGACTTAGCGAAAGATAAATTACCAGATTTTTTGAAAGAAGAAGCAGGGTGGAAAGTGTTCGGTATATATGTTGCATGTTTCATTTTTAATTTCGTACCAATTATAAGTTTACTAGCAACAGCTGTATCGATTGTATTGTCTATTTATCTTATCTACGCTATTTTAGACAGATATGGAACGAACTCTATATTATTTACGATTATTCATGTAATCACATTTTCGGTGTTCTTACCGATTCATTTATTTATTATTCGAAATGAACCGGTGAGATATAAAGAGTAGATTTTTCGTTTTTGTTGATAAGTCGATATATTTTAGATATAAGTAAAAAAGCGCCCTGATTATCAGAGCGCTCTTTTTACTACATAAGGTAGCGTAAATAAATATAAATGTGAGAAATGATTAATGAAACGATCATAATTGGGAAACCGACTTTTAGGAATTCCATGTAACTAAATTTATGTCCTTCGCGGCTCGCAATACCTGCAACGATTACGTTAGCAGAAGCTCCGATTAATGTTCCGTTTCCACCGAGACAAGCACCTAGTGCTAATGCCCACCATAATACATCGATTTGTGCGTCAGATGGTGATAAGCCTAGCCCAACTGCCATATCGTTAATAAGTGGAATCATTGTTGCGACGAATGGGATGTTATCAATTGTTGCAGAGGCGATACCAGATACCCATAAAATAAGGATGGATGCGTAAGAAATATCTCCGCCTGTTATACTAATTACTTTTTGAGCTAACATTTTGATAAGACCGATATCGATAAGTCCTCCAACAAGTACGAATAGCCCTGCGAAGAAGAAGATTGTTACCCACTCTACGCTTGCAAATACTTCTTCAATTTCATGCTCTTTCACACCAATTAACATAAGTACAGTAGCACCAGTTAAGGCAATGATAGCCGCATCAATATGGAAAATAGAATGAGTCATGAAACCTACAATCGTAAGTCCAAGCACCGTTAAAGATTTTTTCATTAATACTGGATCTTTAATGTATTGTTTTTCATCTAAGCTCATTAATTTTTTAACCTGTACAGGATCGGCAATTAATTGTTTACGGTACATGAAGTAAAGTATTGTTGCTGTAACTCCAATAATAATAATTACGATTGGTGCTAGATTCAATAGGAAAGCATTGAAGTCTAAATGCTTATTGGCAGAACCAATCATAATGTTAGGTGGATCACCAATTAATGTTGCCGTTCCCCCAATGTTTGAAAAAATAATTTCAGAAAGTAAATATGGAACAGGATTTACTTGCAGTATGCGCGTAATAGATAAAGTAACTGGAACAACAAGAAGTACAGTTGTAACGTTATCTAAAAATGCGGAGCCAAGCGCGGTAAGTAGGGAAAGGGAAATTAAAATTTTAATTGGATTTCCTTGTGCCCCTTTTGCTGCTTTAATGGCAACGTATTGGAAAACACCTGATTTACTCGTAATGTTCACCAAAATCATCATACCGATGAGTAGCGTAATCGTTCCCCATTCAATATGTTTCGTAAAGGCGTTATGTAAATCGACGACCCCCACAATTACCATGAATGCTGCACCAAGAAGTGCGATGACAGCGCGATTAATTTTTTCAGAAATAATAATGGCATATGTAATTAAAAAGACTGCGATAGCAAAATAATACTGCCAGTTAGCGAGTTCTTGCGTTGTTTCGTGCAAAAATCTCATCTCCTTTCATTCATTTTTCTTAGTGTGTCAAATATTAACTAGATGAAACACACATAACGTCATTATAAAGTAGAAAAACTGCAGATGTAAATGCAAGGAGGGATTTTGTCATATTTTCTGCATAGGTCATTTTTTCTTATTTTTTAAAATATTTGTGGGCATTTGACATATATATAAGATACATCCAATCTGAATATTTAAAATGGAATTAGCATTCGAGCTTGTTCGTGTAGGAGTGTCAAATAGAAAGGAATGATAAAAATGATAAGGAAGGGATCGTATGGATGAACAACGATTTTTATTTTTAGACTTTGAGTTTACGATGCCCCAGCATAGAAAGAAACCGAAAGGGTTTTTTCCGGAAATTATTGAGGTAGGACTCGTTTCAGTTGTTGGCTGTAAGGTGGAAGATACGTATTCATCACATGTCAGGCCGAAAACATTTCCCTCTTTAACGGATCGATGTAAGAAGTTTTTAGGAATAAAACAAGAAGTCGTGGATAAAGGGATTTCATTTCCTGAACTCGTTAAGAAGCTTGCGGAATACGAAACGAAATGTAAACCGACAATTGTAACGTGGGGAAATATGGATATGAAAGTGCTGAAGCATAATTGTGAAATGGCAGGGATAGCTTTTCCATTCTTCGGACAGTGTCGTGATTTATCGCTTGAGTATAAGAAGTTTTTTGGAGAAAGAAATCAAACAGGATTATGGAAAGCAATTGAGGCGTACGGAAAAGTAGGGACAGGGAAGCATCATTGTGCGCTTGATGATGCGATGACGACGTACAATATTTTTAAACTAGTAGAAAAAGATAAAGAGTATTTAGTAAAACCAGCACCTCCAACATTAGGAGAACTCGTTGATTTTTCAAAAGTGTTAAAGAAAGTGAGCACACAGTAACGACCAAATTGCACATTATGTAATTTGGTCGTTTTGTTTTTTAAAGTTTGTAGTCTTTCTTTAACTGTTCTAATGTTTCTAGACTACGCTCTGCAAAAGGTGAATCATCTTCAGAAAATGAATTCATTTGGGTTTCTAATGCTAATTTTAGTGACTCGGTATAATCCGGAATTTCTCCTTCATATTTTTTCACCATTTGCTCTGGAATGTTCGTCTGTTCACGGAAAGCTAAAGCGCGTCTTTCATGGAAAAATGGTACGTCAGCTTGTTTTACGTTATGTAAGTCACCTTGCACCGGATGTTTTAAAACAGCTAATACTTTTACGACGTAACTGCCAAGGCGGCTATTTGTAACTTCGCCGATGTATTTGCCAGTTTTATAAATCCCAGTAACGATTTCACCAATTTCAAATGTTTCTCTCATATTTTTCACCTCAAGTTTATAGTAAGGAAAGTAGGAGAAGGAGTCAAAGAAATCATTTGCTTTCGGAACGCCCCCTTGAGAATATGGATAGGTTCCACTATAATTTAAAGTTATATAACAGAAAATTCTGATGTTTTACAAATCCTATAATAAGGAGTGTTCTATATGATGCCTTTATATTTTCCGGAAGATAAAACAGAATATATTATTCCAGGGATTGTTTGCGTGCTATTTATAATTGGTGCCGTTGCTACGTGGCGTATGTTCATTCGTGTATCAAAACGAGAAGCGGAGCGATTACAGAAAGTTGAAGAAAAACTTTTAGCGGAAAAGAAACAGTAACTCATTTTTGTATGTTTCCCTCTATGCTCGGACAATCTAAGGGCAGAATATATTTTGGAGGGAATAGAATGAAGAAGCGGCTTTTTTTCAGTTGTTGTTTATTATTTCTGATGGCAGGTTGTGACCAAGGAAAGCCGAAAGAAATTGAAGTGAAATTACATAATGCTTCAGGAGATGAAGTAGGGACTGCGAAAGTAGTGCAGCAAACAAGTGGCGTGAAAATTACGATTAAAGGAGAAGGTTTCACGCCAGGACCACACGGACTACATGTACATGAAATCGGAGAGTGTAAGGCACCTCGTTTTGAATCATCCGGGAATCATTTTAATCCTGATGATAAAAAACATGGTCTTCTTAATCCGAAGGGTGCAGAAAATGGTGATTTACCGAACGTAGTTGCAGATGGTTCTGGAAAGATTAAAGCGGAAATCGATGCACCTCACATCACACTTGAAGAAGGAAAAACGACGATTCATAGAAAAGATGGAGCGTCTATTATTATTACAGAAAACCCTGATGATGGTATGACACAACCGACAGGTAAATCAGGCGATCGAATTGCTTGTGGTGTAATTGTAAAAAAAGAAGCGGATATGAAGAAAAAGTAAAAGCTACCGTGCTGGTAGCTTTTTTTGTGTAGTATAAGTGAAAATATATCGGCGATTATTAGAATATATCGACCGTAACTTGAAATATATCGACTTACCGACAACATATGACAAAGGAGTCTGTCCAAGAATGATTAGGGGACAGACTCCTCTATTATTATGAAAACGTATGACGCAGTCTGTTCAAAATTTCTTCTAAAACAGATCGTGGACAGCCGATGTTAATTCGAATATGTTCTTCGCCACCTAACCCGTATTTCTCACCAGGTTCAACGATGATTTTTCCTTTTTCCTCAAGTAATGCAGTACGCTCGTTTTGAGAAAGCTTTAGACGAGAACAATCAATCCATAATAAAAAGCTACCTTCTGGCTTCGTTACGGAAAGAGCAGGTATGTGAGTTTTAATATATTCACAAGCAAATTGAGCATTATCTTCTATATATAATCGAATTTCGTTTAACCAATCATTACATTCTGTATAGGCACTTTGCATCGCTGTGTAGGCAAAGATATTTAACCCGTGGAAGCCTTGTCTATATTGGATAGCTGTAAAGGCGTGACGGAGTTTTTCGTTTGGAATGATAATAATCGAAGCTTGTAATCCAGCGATATTAAATGTTTTACTTGGAGCCATACAAGTGATAGTGCGCTCTGCTAATTCTTCAGATAAGGAAGCGAACGGCGTATGTGTATGGTCTGCATAAATGATATCGGAATGAATTTCATCCGCGACAACGATAACGTCATATTTAGTACATAACAATCCGAGCTGCACAAGTTCCTCTTTCGTCCAAACGCGTCCGATTGGGTTATGAGGGCTACAAAGAAGCATGAGTTTGACACCTTGCTGAAACTGCTTTTCTAAATGCTCGAAGTCTATCACATATGTATCATTTTGTTTCTGTAATGGACTCACGCATAACTGCCTGTTGTTTGTTGTGACCATTTCGAAAAATGGAGGATAAATAGGTGGTTGTACGAGAACGGATTCGTTTTCTTTTGTGAAAGCCTGTATGCTCGTACTAAGAGCTGGAACGATCCCCGCGCTAAAAACAATCCATTCTTTTTGAATGTCCCAGTTATATTGTTTTTTTGTCCAGTTACAAATAATATCTCCAATATTTTCGGGAGGAAGTGTATAGCCGAAAATAGGATGCTCAATACGTTTCTTTAAAGCAGTTTGAATTTGTGTTGGTACTTCAAAATCCATATCAGCAATCCAAGCATGGATAAGTTCTTCGTTTTTATATGTATCCCATTTTATACTATGCGTTCCACGTCGATTGATTGCTTTATGAAATAGTTGCATACGTTTGCCCCCTTCTTCTGTAAAACCAATAAGTTATGAAAGTTCTCTCTCTTCTTATAGAATAGCTGATGTGATAGGATAAAGAAAAGTATTAAAAAGTGAAAAGGCGGGAAGCGAATGGGTACATATGAAAAGATGATAGAGGTTGTGAAGAATTGGGATCCGTTTCAAATGGGACCGGAGTTTTATGAAACAGAAGCGAGCGATGTTGTGAACGTCATAAGTGTGTTTGATGATCCAAAATACATCGCAAAGAAGATTCAACATATATACTTTATGTCTTTTGAGGAAGTACCTGCGCTTGAAAAATGTGAGAAATTAGCTGTGGAATTACTTGTAATAAAAGAAGGCGGAAGCTGTTCATTATAGGCTGTCGGAATTTCCGACGGCCTTTTTTATATTATCCCGCTATTTGCCGGGCAGTAAGACCCCCACCTCAAAATTCAGCAGAAGCAAAGAAGTTAGGTGGGGGCTAATTAAAGTTTCACTTTATTGCGCAGAAAAAGCGATAATTTCTTCATAAACATGTTCAGGCTTTTCTTCAGGTAGTAAATGTCCTGTATTTTCGTAAGAAATAAATTTTGAATTCGGTAAATCTTTGTGTAGACGATGACCTACATGTACAGGGACGACGCGGTCTTTTTCACCCCAAATGAGTAGTGTAGGTGTTTCGATTTTTTGTAATTCAGTTGAAGATAAGTCACCTTCACGGTCTCGTATCATGCGAGTTAAAGCGGGAAATATACGGTCGTCATAAAAAGGAGCGGAGTAACCTTTTTTCATTTCATCGTCAATTAATGAGTGATCATGAACGACATTCATTAAGTTATGAACAATACCGCGTCTAATAATCCAGTTCTTTACGTATAAATGAAAGAACGGTAAATAAGAAGAGTATAGTAAAGGTAAGGTTGCGCGTGCTAAATAGCTAGAGCTGCATAGTAAAATCGTTTTTGAAATGAGTTCAGGACGTATACGGTTTACATAGAGAGAAATTTGCCCACCCATAGAGTGCCCAACTAATACAATATTTGAGAGAGATAAATGTTCAATTAAATCAATAATAATCGTTGCTAAATTGTGATAAGAATACTTAAACAGATGAGACTTATCACTTTTTCCGAACGGTGGTAAATCAAGAGCAATCACTGTTCCTGCTTTCGATAGTAAGGGAATGAGACGACGGTAACTGAATGAGGAAGATAAAAAGCCGTGAACGAGTACGAAAGTAGGACGTTCTGTTTTGTTATCGTGTTCATACAATTCGTAATGAATAGTAGTGCCGCGAGTGGAAAAAGTGAAATAAGGACAAGTATATTCGTGATTCATTTTTTGTCACTCCATTGATTTTTGTTCATATCATCTCCAAGGAAGAAGAAAATATGTTAACAAAAAAAGGCAAGATGACGACGTCATCTTGCCTTTCGTTTATTCAGTATTACCCGCGAACAATATTAGGCGGTGTTTTTCCTTGTAATCCTGCAACTAAATTTTCAGCGGCGGTCATAGCCATTTGCTGCCTAGTTTTTAATGTTGCAGATCCGATGTGTGGTAAAGTTACAACATTTTGTAATGATAAGAGTGGATTATCTTTTTGAATCGGCTCTTGTGTAAATGTATCGATACCTGCTGCAAAGATTTTCTTTTCTGTTAAAGCATGGATTAACGCTTCTTCACCTACTGTTTTCCCGCGAGAAGCATTAATGAAGATTGCTGTTTCTTTCATTAATGAAAATTCCTTTTCTCCGATAAGGTGATATGTTTCATCTGTTAATGGAGTAAGAAGAACAATAAAGTCAGACTGCTTCAGTAGCGTCTGTAAATCACAATATGTAGCATCGAATTTTTGTTCAGCTTCTTCTTTACGACGGCGGTTATAGTAAAGAACATTCATATCAAATCCGAATTTTGCTCGTTTTGCAACGGCTTCTCCAATTCGGCCCATACCGATAATACCAATTGTGCTATGGTGTACATCGAGTCCGAAGTGTTCTTTTCCGATTTCAGCGTTCCATTCACCATTTTTCACGTAAGAATCGAGTTCGCAAACGCGGCGCCCAGCTGATAGCATAAGGGCGAAAACGAGATCAGCTACTGTATCATCTAATACATATGGTGTATTCGTTCCGATAACATTTCGGTTTTTCATCGCTTGTAAATCAAAATTATCGTAACCGACAGAAATGTTGCTCACTACTTTTAAGTTAGGAGCCACTGTCAGTAATTCTTCATTAATAGCAGATCCGAAATTTAATAACCCATCTTTATCTTGTATTTTCTCTAATAGAACATCACGAGGTACTTTCTCATTTTGATCCCATTTTTCATAATCACAGTGTTCTGATAAATAGTTTTCTACAAATGTTGGAACTGGTTCAGCAATATAAACTTTTGGTTTCACGGTTCCATCCCCTTTCGCTTTATCACGCATTTTTCCGCTGATTAAAGTTTCACTTTATTTTGACATAATTCAATAGAAAAATCTTCTTTTCAAACTGGAAAGGGTATTTGTATAATTTAAACACAAACGAAAAGGAAGGATGATTTATATGGTGACAGAAAAAGAATTAGAATTATTAGCTTGTCTTGAAAAGAGTAGTCGATTATCTGTAGATACATTAGCGAAGCTGTTAAATATAGAGGTAGAAGAAGTAAAGAAGATGGTTGCGAGGTTAGAAAATGAAAAGATTATTGTGGATTATGTAACACATATTGATTGGACGAAGGTGAAAGAACATACAGGTTTAACGGCAATGATCGATGTGAAAGTTACGCCAAAGCATGGCGTTGGGTTTGATGCGGTTGCTGAACAAATTTATCGTTATTCAGAAGTGAAATCCGTTTATTTAATGTCAGGGACATATGATCTTTCTATTACATTAGAAGGGAAAACGATGGGAGAAGTAGCGATGTTTGTTTCTGAGAAATTAGCAACAATTGAATCTGTTGTTTCTACAACTACTCATTTCATTTTGAAGAAGTATAAACATGAGGGCGTTATTTATGAAAAAGACGATGATGATAAGCGAATTGTGGTGACACCATGAAGCAATTTGAACTATCTAGATCAGCAGAATCTTTAAAACCATCGGGTATTCGAAAATTTTTTGATTTAGCAGCAAATATGAAAGGTGTTATTTCCCTCGGGGTAGGAGAGCCGGATTTTGTTACACCTTGGAATGTAAGGCAAGCATGTATTCGTTCTTTGGAACAAGGGTATACGTCATATACAGCAAATGCAGGATTATTGGAGCTCCGTCAAGAAATAGCAAAGTATCTAAAAAAACAATTTGCAGTATCTTATGATCCAAGTGATGAAATCATTGTTACAGTTGGAGCGAGCCAGGCGTTAGATGTAGCGATGCGCGCCATTATAAATCCTGATGATGAAGTGCTCATTATTGAACCGAGCTTCGTTTCTTATGCACCACTTGTGACATTAGCTGGAGGAGTTCCGGTTCCTGTGGCGACTACGTTAGAAAACGAGTTTAAAGTACAACCAGAACAAATTGAAGCAGCTATTACAGCGAAAACAAAGGCAATTTTGCTTTGTTCACCAAATAACCCGACAGGTGCAATGCTAAATAAATCCGAGCTTGATGAAATAGCAGTGATTGTTGAGAAGTACAATTTAATCGTATTATCTGATGAAATTTATGCAGAACTTGTATACGACGAAGTATATACAAGTTTCGCGAGTATTAAAAATATGCGTGAGCATACGATTTTAATTTCAGGATTTTCAAAAGGATTTGCGATGACAGGATGGCGCCTCGGTATGATTGTAGCTCCTGTTCAATTTTCAGAATTAATGCTCAAAATCCATCAGTATTCAATGATGTGTGCACCGACGATGTCTCAGTTTGCAGCACTTGAGGCGTTACGCGCAGGGAACGATGAAGTAATTCGAATGAGAGATAGCTATAAGAAGCGTCGTAACTTCATGACGACATCTTTCAATGAAATGGGCTTAACGTGTCATGTGCCGGGCGGAGCATTTTATGTTTTTCCTTCTATATCTTCAACCGGATTATCTTCAGCGGAATTTGCAGAACAGTTATTGTTGGAAGAAAAAGTGGCCGTTGTCCCTGGTAGCGTATTTGGCGAAAGTGGTGAAGGATTTATTCGTTGTTCATATGCGACGTCGCTTGAACAACTTATGGAAGCGATGAAGAGAATGGAACGATTTGTAGAAAATAAAAAAAGGACAAAACGTAATACGTTTTGTCCATAAAAGGGGGGGAATACTAGAAAGCCATGTGTTAGTAGTCTATCCCAATATTGGAGAATTATACTTCTTTAAGGGAAATTTTTCATGAATTTTGAATGAGTTCTGTCATAGTGGTATAATTTACTAATATAAGGTATACGCATTCTAGATATCATTATCTAGAATGCGTACTAACCAATCGGATATTTAAAATAAATATATCTGCTTTGCTCTCTATAATTGTAGAGAGAATGGTAAACGTATGGGAGTGTTTCATATGTCAGAACAATATACAACAGGAGTGGTTGTAACAGGGAAAGTGACTGGAATTCAAGATTACGGTGCATTTGTAGCGTTAGATGCAGAAACACAAGGACTTGTGCATATATCTGAAATTACAAATGGATATGTAAAGGATATTCATGACTTTTTAAAAGTCGGCGATACAGTAGAAGTAAAGGTACTTTCAATTGATGAAGAGCACAGAAAAATGAGTTTATCGTTAAAAGCGGCGAAAAGAAAACAAGGAAGGATTCTTATACCGAACCCATCTGAAAACGGATTTAATACGCTGCGAGAAAAGTTGGCAGAATGGATTGAAGAGTCCGAGTTAACAAAGTAAAAGAGGAACGCATATGAGCGTTCCTCTTTTACTTTATCTTATGATATATATTTGCAAATATGATTGCATGCAATCATATTCGTATGTCGGAGGTGAAAGGACATACTGATTATCGAATTTCGTTTGTTTCTGGGTGCGTACCAAGATTTTCAGATGGTTTAAACAGTAAACCAAGGTTGATAAGCCCAGATATACCAACGATGCCGTAAATAATACGTGCAAGAGCTGAATTTTGTCCGCCGAAAATGGCTGCTACTAAGTCAAACTGGAAAAATCCGATTAGTCCCCAGTTCACAGCGCCAATTACAGTAAAGACTAATGCGATACGTTGCAAAGTACTCATGAAAAAGCCCCCCTTAATTGTGAAGCATGAGCAAGCGATGAGTTAATTAACTCTTTTATAGAATGGGGTAGTTATGTTGTTTTTATACATAAAAAATGTTCGAAAGAGGATGTATATACATCTATACCGAAAAATGCGAATTTTTATGCAAAAAATGAACTTTTTCTAAAAAATATATATTGGTTACGTTTACAATAGTTGAATCGCTTGATTTACAACTTCAGTTTCGCTAAAGTGAATACAGAAATACATATCCATAATTGGAGGGAAAAAGATGAGTACACATGTAACGTTCGACTATTCTAAAGCGTTATCCTTCATCGGTGAACATGAAATCACTTATTTACGTGATGCAGTGAAAGTAACACATCACGCAATCCACGAAAAAACTGGAGCTGGGAACGATTTCCTTGGGTGGGTAGACCTTCCGCTTCAATATGACAAAGAAGAATTCGCTCGCATTCAAAAATGCGCAGAAAAAATTAAAAACGACTCTGACATTTTACTTGTTGTAGGTATTGGTGGTTCTTACCTAGGAGCACGCGCAGCAATCGAAATGTTAAGCCATTCTTTCTACAACACGCTATCTAAAGAACAACGTAAAACTCCACAAGTGCTATTTGTTGGACAAAACATTAGCTCCACTTACATGAAAGATTTAATGGACGTATTAGAAGGTAAAGACTTCTCTATTAACGTTATTTCCAAATCAGGTACAACAACAGAGCCAGCACTAGCATTCCGTATTTTCCGTAAGTTATTAGAAGAGAAGTATGGAAAAGAAGAAGCTCGCAAACGTATTTATGCAACTACAGATAAAGCACGTGGTGCATTAAAAACATTAGCTGATAACGAAGGTTACGAAACATTCGTTATTCCAGATGATGTTGGAGGACGTTTCTCTGTATTAACGCCAGTTGGTTTATTACCAATCGCAGTAAGTGGCTTAAATATTGAAGAGATGATGAAAGGTGCAGCTGCTGGTCATGATGACTTCGGAACATCAGAACTAGAAGAAAACCCAGCTTACCAATACGCAGTAGTTCGTAACGCTTTATACAATAAAGGAAAAACAATTGAAATGCTTGTTAACTATGAGCCAGCACTTCAATACTTCGCTGAGTGGTGGAAACAGTTATTTGGTGAAAGTGAAGGAAAAGATCAAAAAGGTATTTTCCCATCTTCAGCAAACTTCTCAACTGACTTACACTCATTAGGTCAATACGTTCAAGAAGGTCGTCGTGACTTATTTGAAACAGTTCTTAAAGTAGGTAAATCTACACATGAACTAACAATCGAATTAGAAGACAACGATTTAGACGGATTAAACTACCTTGCTGGTGAAACTGTAGACTTCGTAAACACAAAAGCATACGAAGGTACATTACTTGCACATAGCGACGGGGGAGTACCAAATTTAATCGTAAATATTCCTGAATTAAATGAGTACACATTCGGTTACCTTGTATACTTCTTCGAAAAAGCATGTGCGATGAGCGGCTACTTATTAGGCGTAAATCCATTTGACCAACCTGGCGTAGAAGCATACAAGAAAAACATGTTTGCTTTACTTGGTAAACCAGGATTTGAAGAATTAAAAGCAGAATTAGAAGAGCGTTTAAAATAATAAAAAGCGACCGGATTCCGGTCGCTTTTTATTATTTTATCGAAAAGTCCATCAGTATATTCAAACTAGAGTGGGTATGCTAAAGGAAAAGTCTTGGAGGGATGGGCTTGATTCCGATTCAATCAAATTTAGAAGGACGTACATATGCGTTATATAAATTAGAAGAGGTTATGAAACCACTTGGATATAGTATTGGTGGTAATTGGGATTATGATAAAGGATGCTTCGATTACAAAATCGATGAAGAAGATGGGTATCAATTTTTACGAGTGCCGTTTACAGCAGTAGATGGTGAACTAGATGTACCTGGTGTAGTAGTCCGTCTTGAAACGCCGTATATTCTTTCGCACGTATATCAAGACGAACTAGATGATAATGTGAATACTTTAACCGCGGGAACGAGTGGGATGGATCAATTTGCTGAACCGAAAGATCCAGATGCAGAAGTGAAAAGAAAATATATCAATATTGGAAAAGTGCTCATGCGGGAACTAGAAAAACATTTTCTTAATGGTGAATAACAATGAGTACGTCGCTTTCGATAAGAATGAAGGTATGGACTGGGTTAATCATATATTGATCGTCGCGCTTTATACCTAGTAAGAGAATGTTTTGTTTTAAAAGGGTATAGCTACAATTTGCAAAGGTTTGTCCGGTGCAGGACGGAGAAAGCTCCATCAGTTGTAATTTATTATCAGAGATTTCATCGTAAAGTGAGAATAGTACACCTGAAATAGAAGGGAATAAAAGAGAAGCGGTAAATACATAACTCGTTAATTTATTTCCTTCTATAATTTCTGACGCGCCAGCTCTCGTTGCATTTTGAATTTGTTCAGTAGTAAGTAGTTCTGCGATGCAGTGAATGTTTGGATTGAGTCCTTTTGCAGTTAAAATATTTAAAATGGATTGTGTATCTGCTAAGCTTTCGTTCTTTTCTTTATCCGCTGTTATTAATATGGTGTGTGCCGTTTTAATATTAGCTTTTAATAAAGTTTGATCGTGGTGCGGACAACCTTTTATAAATTCTAAATGATGAAATGGTTTTGGGAGTAAAGAAAGTGTTTCATCAATTAAAACGATATCAAGGTTTGGTTGTAATACATGCATTTGCTTTACAACATGTTTTGCACGCTCATTCCAGCCAACGATAATCATATGACCGTTAGAGGTAGCGGCTTCTTCACCTTTAATTTTCATATATTGTTTACTGATCATCTCAGTAGCGAATAGAACCATATAATAAGAACAAAAGCCAGTTCCTAATAAAATAATACTTATACCTATTAGTTTTCCTATCGTTGTATGAGGAGCAAAGTCTCCATATCCAACTGTAAAAATGGTAACGATTGACCACCAAATTCCGTCAAACCATGTAGTGAAATGAGAGGGTTCTAATCTATGTATAAGAAAACCAGAAAAAGCAGTGAATACAATAATAAAACAAATTAAACGAAAAATAATGGAATCACGAAATGTATCTACTAAATTCGGACGGGATTTCAATAGTAAATTCCTCCTTGTTTTGCAGGACTACATTCATTGTTACCATTATAGAAAAAAGAAAAACTCTCTAATTAAAGAGAGTTTGTTTTATGCTACATACTTTCCACTTCAGTTTGTTGGACACTTTCAAGATGTTGAAGAGCATAGTAAACATCAGCAGTAGGTCTTTTTTGATCAATGGACAGTTTAAGATGTAAATAGTGAGAACCGTTTTCTAATGTTTTAAGCTTCATATTCTTAACTTTTATATCCATTTCCTTTATTTCTTCAATTACAATTGGGATATTGTCCATATTTCGTACAACAAGTTTCACAGCGATATCACGTTGACGAAATGACCTAGGGCCTACATATTTCATCGCGAGTGGTATAAGTTCGACACTAATCATAAGGAAACACATTCCGAAAATCGCCTCGATATAGAAACCAGCTCCAACGGCAATACCAATACCAGAAGCACCCCAGATCATAGCGGCAGTCGTGAGCCCTGCAATGCTATCGTTGCCTCTTCTTAAAATTACGCCAGCACCTAAAAAACCAATTCCTGATACAATTTGAGCGGCAAGTCGAAGTGGATCCATATTCATATGATCGGTATGTGGTAAGTTATAAGCTGCTTTAATAGAAACAATCGTTAGGAGGCAACTAATAATAGAAATAACTAAACACGTTTTTAAACCAAGTGGTTTCCGTTTTAATTCGCGTTCTAAACCAATGGCAAACCCTAAAATAGCCGAGAGACCTAGTTTGATTAATAAATCGGTATAGTCCATATATATTCCTCCTTGTATGATATGGTATATGAATAAAACGCTTAGTATAGAAAGAAACGTTTTTTGATAGAGTAACTTTATATAAAATATATGTAGGAATTACTCATACATGAAAGAGATATTTCGTTTAAGTATATGATATTAAAAAAGAAATGTGGGCAGTTTTAAAAAAAAGTTTATAAAAGGTGTTGCATTTCATTTTTCACCATGATATATTAATAAC